>JAKJDO010000024.1 GCA_022705905.1 Patescibacteria group bacterium | reverse complement strand
ACCCAGGATTCATCGTCAGATCCTAAGGTGTAGGTATATTGTCCGTCAGCCGGAACATCAATAATCGCCCGCCAATAAGCAAAGAAGTGGCTGCCGGCTCCCAATGGATAAAAATTCTTGCCGAAATCAAGATTGCTGTCAATCCGTGATAAACGAAATTTGTCTGGGTTCTGCCAATCAAAATTATTAATCGTTTTGATGTCTTGCGGCGTAAGATCCTCTGGAGTAGTAAAGTATTGTCCATAATAGCCTTTGGCGTTAAAAATACTAGCGTCGCATTTCAAACTACCAACGGTTAATATTGTTGCTCCGTTATAACTCGCCAAAATATTGCCAGAGCTGGTATCAGCGCCGGAACTAACGCCTAAAACCACTACGCCCTTCTGCGTTTTAACCGTCAAAAAGGTGCTTACCTTTTTATTAATAACGTCGGTTGCTGAAATATCAATTCTGTATTCCGTTTCAGGCATTAAGTCGGGTATGGTTAACGATTGGCTTGAATTCCAATCAAGGTTATAAGTCCTGGTTTTAAAATTTTTACCTGATATTTTAATTGCGGCTTTAGCGTAACGGTTGGTTTTAAAAGCGACCCGGATGCTCTGATTGGTAATATAGGAATCGGTTGGACTGGACGGACGAAGATAACTTATGGTCAGGTCGCCGGAATCAATTTTTGAAGTGGTGGTAAAATAATTAACCAAATAGGCCGATTGGTTGCCGTCTTTATCAACGGAGTAAGCGCGAATGAAATATTTGGTGTCTGGTTTTAAATTTCTTAAAATTACTTGGTGCTCGGTAGTATTGCTATTGCCGGTAGCCTTAGCTTTATAAGTTCCTTGAGCATCGTACTGAACAACAGAGTTGGATGGCAAATCTGTTTTCCATTTAATAAAAGCTATATTGCCAGACAAATAAGCTATTTCTAGATCGGAAATTAAAATAGCGTGCGAATCTTTAAATTTTAAGACAAAAGAATTAGTTTGCTCGGAATCATTTATAGCGATCACTTGATAATAATAATCTGTCTTTGGCTTCAAATTTCCTAAAATTACTTCATGATATTTGCGAGCGCTGGAACTATCGCCAATAAAATAAACCAAACTGTCTTTTTTAAGGCCATATTCAACTCGACCCGTACTATCAAAGTTAGTGTGCCATTTTACTTTAACTGATTTGCCATCAATATTTTCAACTTCAATATTAGTTAATTCCAGCCCCTCGGCTGCAACTTCTGCATGAGTATCTTCTGCTAATATAAGCAAAAAAAGCGCAATTAAACCAGTCACTATTGCTAGTATTAAATATTTATATTTTTTTGATAATTTATTCAATGTCATAATGATATTATTTTTTATAATTATATCAGTATAACAAATTTTTTATAATCTGTCAAGTTTTTATACGGCTTCTAATTAATAATTAATCTTGTCATTCTAAGCTTAAAATTAGTTAAAAATATTGACAAAATAATAATTTTATTATAAAGTATGACGTTGTTTTGTTAAAAAGCATGCCCTTTACAATTTAGTCGGAAATACTATCTCGAGGACAAGAAAGGAGGGATATAACCAAGAGATAGACAGGCATTAGCCCAAAAATAGCCCAAAAATCAAGATTCAATTTGGGTAAATTGGGTAAACAAAAAAACCGTTATGGAGGTTACTATGAAGAAGCGCAGTATCTTCGGTATCGTTCTTCTGGCAGCGCTGTTTGCGTTTGCTTCACCCGTCTTCGCCGAGGACACCTTTGCGACGACCTGCCCGAACTGTCCGCCAATGGTGGAGCCGCCTGTCGTCGAGTTGCCCAACTTCCCCGTCATCACCATCGACACCGACTGGGTCAATAACGGAGGGTGGGTGGCAAGCGCCCCCTTCCAGAATCAGAACTCCTTTACCAATCCGTTCTGTGAGATGACCACGGCCGATATGTTCCAGAACCTGCAGATCGCCGGACAGGCCGGCACTGCCTTCATCGCCGACGCTCTGGCTAACGAAAGCCAGTACATGAAGAGGACGGAGACGGTCCCGAACGGCGAGAACTTCTTCACCGGTGTTCAGGGGGCAACGATCTACGGCGCGGTCAGCCCAACATCCACACAGTTGAACCTTGATGGCCAACAGTTCGTCGACGGCAAGTCCCAGACCGAAAGCTTCGCATTCAACTGGTTCGGCAAGAACATCTGGTCGGCTACCGGAGAGAATAACCTGGATGGACAGGCTGTACTGGTCGGCTACGGCCAGAATCTCTACGGCAGCCTGCAGCAGCAGGCTCTCAACGGCTACCAGCGCACCTATGGAGACCCCGCCGGCAGCAACTATTCGTGGATGAGCGCAATGTCAAACATCTCCACGAATCTCCTGGTCGGTGCCCCTCCGACGCCGCAAGACTAAGACACCCCGGGAGAGACGACTTTCGGGTCGTCTCTCCCCAACCCTATCTATGCAGAATGAGGAGGTAGAAATGAAGAAAAAAGTCTTTATCGTCACGTTACTTTTACTGCTTGTCTGCCTGACGAGCGCCTACACTGCAGAGACTACGAGTGTCTCGGCAACCGGAACGAGCCAGCAGACACAGGGGATGGAAAACACCCAGATCATTCAGTTCAACTATCCGGAGAACACCAAAACCAACCGGGTACTATCCGCGCCCCAGGCTTACCCCGGCGGCGACTGGTTGCAACCACCGATGATCCCGATGGAAGGCAGACCGATAATCATCCAGACCACGCCCTACTATTCGGCTGAAACCAGGTATTCGCCTGACGAGCTTCAGCTGATGATCAAGTCGGGACTCGATCTGGTTCAGGAACGCAAGGGGCTCAAACGCCCGCCCAACACCACGGATAGAATCCATACCTTGCCCGGATTGCTCAACGAGGAACCGATCAGGGTATTTCAAATCGACGGAGCGGTTAACGGATTGTGGGAGAGAACAGAACTGTATGCTGTCAGCCTGGCAGGATTCTACGGCGCCTATCGCGTCTGTATCCAGCTTGAGCTGGTCAACAACGTCCAATCAGTAAGCAACGGTGTTGGATCAGCAGTTGCTGGCACGACCTTGGGTGGCGGAGATACGGCCGGAACAGGAGCAATTGCTCCTCGCAACGGCAAAGCCGAGTCGCGCAATTTCAAAGTACCGATTCTGAAAGTCTACTGCTATGACAGAGGCTGGGTGCCACCGGCCACTAACCTGATGTCACCATCAGCTGTCAAATCCGTCTTGGTCGTTTCTTTGGCCAACGGATTTCCCAATGACGAGGAGTTGGAGAGGATTGCAGCGCTGATCTGCACAAACCGTCGCAATATCACGGTTGTTACATTGATCGGCATCAGCCGTGATCCAGCCATCCAGTACATCACCTTTGAGGCGATGGCCAAGATCGGCAAAAAACTCCGGCAGTGCGGCTACTGTCCGCAGCAGACCATCGACCTGCTGCAAAGCAAAGTCGTTGCTGGCGACAGCAACATAATCCGTTTTGAAATTCAGTAAGGGAGGCTGGGATGAAGAAGACTTTCACATCCGTCACGTTACTATTTGCCATACTCATCTCCACTGGCTGTGCTATGAATGAGAATGGCTACGGAGTTCGTGGACAGCTGCCCGGAGATCTGCAGGCTGTCCAGTCAGCTCAGCAGAATACTTCAGCCAATGACCCTGCTTTCCAGCAGCTCGTCGAGATGAACAAGAATCTTATGATGATGCTGCAGAAACAGAACGGTCAGCAGTCAGCCACCGTTCAGCCGCCGGCAGTGATGAAGCTCACCCCGGAATCTCTGGGTGAGAAGAAAACACCCGCACCGACGACCAAGCCGAAGGCGAAGAAGGTCAAAAAACCGGCTGTCTCGGCAGCACCAGCCACCGGCAACGGCCTCGAAAAGCGCATAAGCGCTGTAGAAGACGCCGTCGACGATCTGCAGTCCCGGATGGACTTAAACCACCCTGGGCAGGACGTCAGTAAAGTCAAGTTCAGTGCCAGCTCTTCGACGTTGACACAAGCCGACAAGAACAAGCTGTACACAGAGGTCATCAAGTCTTGGTTCGAGGGAAAAATTAACATCCTCGGTATAGCTGTCTATGATAAGGCTGATGCCAACATTGCAGACATGCGATATACTGAGATGATGAATTTCGTTTCGAGCTACGGCATCCCGAGAACACTGCTGGGTGAGAAGACCTCAAAGAAAGCAGCTGTCAACGGCGACATCTGCCACGTTATCTGGACCAACAATGATCCGTCGGTGGTCGAGGTCAATCGAAAAGAGCGTCAGGCCTACCGTGTCGACATTGCACCTTCGACAGCAAAACCCAATTAACTCCGACTATTCCCCGTTCCATTAGGAACAAAAAGCCCCTGTACCATCAGCACCAGGGGCCCTTTTTTTATAAAAAATTATTTTAAAAATTAAACAGACGTCACTCCCAAATCATCAATAGCGACGATCTTTTTCCCTTCTAAAATGTCATACAAAAATATGTCAGTAATATCTTTTCTGTATTTAAATTCGCGCATATCCATCACGGCAAAATTCACCTCCCTGCCTAACTCAACTTCCAGCTCGCGAATAATCTTTAACAATTTCGGCTTATTAAACCTGCCGACTAACAGCATATCAACTAAACCATTTTGCTTATTAACGAAAAAACCGGTTAAAATTAAAAGGCGAGGAACGCCAGCCTTTCGTAATCTGCTGATAAATTCACGTTCATATAAAAATTGCGCTTTAACCAATAAAGACTTTATTTCCTCATATAAAATAAAGCCGGCATTAACTTGATAATATTTCTTTTCTGATTTCGATAAAGCCTTGATCTTTTTCTTTTTTACATCACCGTTCCCCTTAGAATCAAGGACAAAAGCACCACCCCCCTCTTCTGAATCCAAGTTAGCAGCTGAATTAGAAATAAGTAGACCGAATTGTTCTAGATTTTCTAGTTCGCGCCTAACTGAGTTTAATTGTAATTTTAAGTCACGGGCAATTTGTCTAATATAAAATCTTTCTCGTGGGTGCAAAATAAACAATTTCAAAATTTTGACTCTAGCATTAGAGCCAAAAAGCTTGCCGAGCATAAAATGGTATTTATTTTTAGCCATTTTTTCCAGTTTATTTGTAATACTATCTCTTTTTATAGTATAATAATAAGAGTGAATAATGTCAAAACTTAATAAGCTTGACCAAAAGAGGCAAAGAAGATATTTGCTTGTTTTAAGTTTATACAACTAAATGTACTACAAATTGGCACAACTAGTTCTAACTCCTGGCAGGCGTTCGCAAACTGTCAGCGAAATCTATTTAGCCCAACCCGACTCCATTAAGGAATCGTTGGCTGGTAAACTTTTTATATTGATCGAGGTTGAGCAAAATAATTCTGATGGGTTAAAAATCATAAATTTTTTGATAGATAATATCAGTAACAATTACTATCAAAACGAAAAAATATACTTGCGGGAAAAAATTAGTTCGTTAAAAGTTGAACATATTTTTGAAGCATCGCTGGCTAAAACCAATAAAAATTTTCAAGAATACCTGGAAAAAGAAAAAATAAAAATCAACCCCCGTCTTATTAACGCTACTGTCGGCGTGCTGCACGAAAATATGATTCATGTTGCTAATACAGGTAAAAACAAAGTCTTTCTGGTTTACAAAAGCAACTCTGACGCAGAATCTAAAGACAGCTCAGATGAACAAAGTTTTTACAAGATCATAGACATAGCGCGTGACGAAAAATCAAAAAAAAATAAAGCTGACTGCCAATCTGAAAAATTCTTCAGTAATGTTGTCAGCGGACAAATGCCGGAAAAAGGTATATTTATTTTTGCCAACGAAGCTTTGCCCGAATATATTTCCAGCAAACAACTAATACAAATTGCCACTACCCTGCCACCACTTAGCGCTGTTGAGCAAATCAAAAACATGCTCACCAGAATCAATTCGTATGTTTCCTTTTTGGGCATTATTGTTAAGAGTACTGCGGCCGAAAAAAACGAAGAAAAAAGCCAGTCTGCCATTATATCCACCCAGAATTCTATTGAAAATTTAAATCGCACCGAAGAATCAACCGAAAACTTCCTGGCTCCAACCGGAGTTATTAATTCAAAAAAAATCCTTGCCGGTATTTTTACAAAAATTTTTAAGCCCGGCGGCAACCAGACTCCAACCGCCAGCAACAAAGTTTCTCTTAAAGATAAAATTTTTGTCAAAAAGAAACGTTTTATATTTTTAGAAAAAATCTGGCAAACTATCAAGGACTTTGGCATTCACTTAATTAATATCTTTTTCTTTGTCTTAAAATCATTGACTAGCAGAGAAAAATTTTCAGAATTAAAATCTCAATCCAAGGAACAAACCAATAACCTACTGACTAATTTAAAGACTTCTTTATTTAGCCTAAACAACAAAAGCAGAACATTATTAATTGTCGCTGCAGCTTGTTTCGGTATTTTTATTGTTAGCGTTTCTTACTCCGGCTACAGCAGCAAGCAAGAAGCCTTAAAACAAGCCTATACCGATCTGGTCGCTCAAATTGAACAAAAGCAAAACCAAACAGATGCTTTCTTAATTTACAATAATGAAGATGGGGCCAGACTGATATTAAAAGAAATCGAGGATTTACTGAAAAATTTTCCGCAAGACTCAGAAGAACAAAAAAATAAATATCAGGAAATCAAGCGATCAGTAGAGGGTCAATTGGAAAAAGTAAGAAAAATAATTAAAATTGACGATTCTCAAGAAATAGCTAATTTTTTTAACCTAAACAGCAATGCTCAGCCACAAAATTTAGCCTTCCTGCCAGAACTTAATAAAATATACGCTGGCGACTCGAATCAAAAAACTATATATATTGTCGACTTAAAACAAAACTTAATAACGCCGATAACCGGCTTTTCGCAAACTATTTCTGCCCTATCTTTCCCTATGGTGACTAAAGAAAAAAACATATACTATCTAAATAACAACAACATTACTATTTTTGATGCATCCACGGAGCAACTTAACAACAATCCGATAGAATTAAAAACTGAATTAGACAAAATCGCCAATGCCGATGTTTACAATAACAATGTTTACTTATTGGCGGCGCAAGATAATAAAATCTATAAATACGATAAAAGCGGTAACGGCTTCCTGGCTCCAAAAAATTGGTTATCTGAAGATGTTGATTTGGCTGATAGTGTTGACTTAGAAATTGACGGCAATATTTATGTTCTGAAAAAAAATGGCGAAATAATAAAACTCTTAAAAGGAAAGGCGCAAACATTTAATATTGAACGTATTGATCCTGAGATTGAACAAGCTACCAAGATGTCCTTGCTGCCAGATCAAAATTTTATTTATATTTTAGAGCCGGAGAAAAAACGGCTGACAGTCTTTAACAAAGAAGGCCAATTAATCAGGCAATACCAGTCGGATCAATGGCAGGATCTAAGGGATCTGGCGGTTGACGAAAAAAATAAAATCATCTACTTGCTTAACGGCAGTTCTCTGATTAAATTTACTGCTCAACACATAAAATAAAAATAATACAAAAAACACCTCGTTTAATCAAAGGTGTTTTTTGTATTTTGAAATTTTATTTGATGGTTACTTTTGCGCCAGCTTCTTCCAGCTGTTTCTTTAAGTCATCCGCTTCTTCTTTCTTAACGCCCTCTTTTACCATCTTAGGAGCACCGTCAACTAAATCCTTGGCGTCCTTTAGACCCATATTAGTTACGGCCCTAACCACCTTAATGACGTTAATTTTGTTGCTGCCAGAGTCGGTTAATTCAACGTCAAAAGAAGTTTTTTCCTCGACAGCTTCAGCGCCACCAGCACCAGCTGACGGACCAGCCATCATTACAGCTGGAGCAGCGGCTGAAACGCCAAACTTTTTTTCTAAAATTTTTACTAATTCAGCTAAGTCTAAGACTGACATCTTTTCAATCTCAGAAACCAAAGCTTTGAATTTATCAGGAACTACAACTTCAGCTCCTTCTACTTTTGTTTCTTCTGCCATAAATTTATTTAGACAATTATTAATTATAAATATTATTATTTTTTCTCCTCAATAGCCTTAAGGACGTTAACTAAGCTTCTTAAGTTGCCCGTTAAGACATTAACGAACCCGGAGACCGGCGCATTAATTGAACCGACCAATTTAGCGTATAACTCTTGACGTCCGGGCAATTTAGCTAAAGCATTGACTTCTTCGGCGGAAATAAATTTACCTTCCATAATGCCGCCCACAAAGTCAATTTTGCCTTCTTTATCCTTATCAGATTTAAACTTGTCGACTACTTTAGTAGCTGCAATCTCATCACCGTAACTAAAAACAGCTGCCACCTTGCCGTCAAACTCTTTTGGAGCTAGCCCGGAAATATTACTATCTTTTAAAGCCAGGTCTAACAAAGTTTTTTTGGCAACGTAAAATTCTCCATTTTCTTTTTTTAGTTTTCTTCTCAGATCTTCGTTGTCTTTTACGCCAAATTGATTAAATTTAGTAAAAACAATTGATTTTGACTTGGCGATTTTTTCTTTTAGGCTGCGGATAATTTCGCCTTTTTGTTCTCTGCTTTTTGCCATAAAATTAAATTATTTGATAAAAATTAGCTAAAAATAAACAAAAAATCTGTGAAACCACAGACTAAAAATAAGCTAATATTTTTACCTCGGCAGGTCTTATTTTTGCGCCTGCTGTCTGTGGCAATTTTTTGTTTTAAATTATTTTAATTATAACAAAATTTAAATATTTGTCAAGCTAAAAAAATTCTACTTATAGTTATCATAATTTTCGTTAAAATTAAAAATAGGTCCTAGTCCCAATATGTTTTTTTCTCCTTTTTTATAAACTAAGCCCAAGTATTTAATGCCTTCCACGCTTTCAATCATTATTTTAACATCGCCAACAACTTCAAAACTTCTCTTGCCTTTATCTACAGCGTAACGAATTATAAAATCATTTACAAAGGCGCAATCTTCCTCATCTAAAGGCTCTCCCCTTAATTCTTTTTCGCTTATTTCTAATATCCTGGCAAATTTATTATTTAGATTAATTAGCTCTACTGAAGCGATATTATTTTTTTTGGTAATATTGAGAGCATTTAACATCTTAATGAGCATTTTATTTTTAGCGATTATTTCGTTTACTAATTTCACATTCGGTTCAATATAATTCAAATTATTGCACTCTGGGTACGAGCCCAGTCTCTTATCTCCGCTTTCAAAATAATCGTAAATTTTTTCGCTCGGCAAGTTAATTTCGGTCCAAGAGCCCAAAACTGTATTAATATTCTTATTTTCCTGCCAATACTTATCGTAAGCATAAATTGGAAAATATTGACTATCATAATCAAGTATTATCTTCCCTAGTTCTAAAGTAATCCAAAAAATATTGTTATTCCAAGAGTTGACGTTAAATTTTTCTATCTCGCCCCTAAGCGTCTGCAAACGTTTGTTATAATTATTATAATTAGTGTTGCCCAAATAATAGGGGTTTTGCACCTCAAGAGGTTTACCAGCAATTAAATTAACGATATCGTAACCAAAGCCAGAGCAGCGCCATCCATCGTTAGTGCTGCATATTGTAGCCTTTTTATCTTTAGTGCCACTTATCGGAGTCAGTTCCTTGCCGACAAGCCTATTAAAAATGTAATCATTCGGCCAATAAGATTCCTGCAAAAATCTCAAGCCAATAATCGCTTTATTATCTTCATTTCTAGCTATCCCGCCTTCCATGGGTAAAAAATCAAACTTAGCAAGTCTGGATTGCCATTGTTGATATTCTTCATTTTGTCTCTTTTCAGAAAAAATTTCTTCGACTCTTTTTTCGCCGTATAATCCGTTGAACACTTGGCGATAATGCAAATAGGTCAAGTCTTGGCGCAGGCCGGAAAAAAAGGCGATAAATTTATACACTATGGCCCATTTATTTTTTAGATCTTGGTTGTTGGCAAGGTCTTCGGAGATTAAATTGGCGGCAATCATATTTATTCGCCAATCATCATAATCCAAGGAACAATTCGGGCACGCCTCACTGCGATAATAAAGCGGGAAAAGCGAATTAAACCACCTTAAAGTCAAATAATAGTTTTTTAATTTAGCATTATAGCTATATCCTTGCGGAACTAAAAAATATTGGTAGTTTCTTTCGTAAAGAAAAACGGGCGACTTGACTTTGGTTTTTGCGGGATTACGAATTAAATCCACTTCCTTGCTGACATCTTCTTGCAAAAAATCAGGTAGCTCGAAATGATATTTTTGCACATCGTCCTCGTCAAATAAATTTTTATCTTTATTTTTACCTTCGGCGCTTATTTGGTCCTTGGTTGGCGACATTAGGCGCAAGGCAGTGGCAAAATAAGCACATTCCAACCTCGCTGCCTCCAGCAATTCATCGTTACCTAGGCCAATTTGATCTTTCCTTTTTTTATAACGCACTAAGGACATCTGATACATTCTGTTGCTAACATCCCAAATATTATCAAAAAAAGTCGTTTTTTCAATTTCTTTGTATATTTGTTTTAAATTGTTCTGATAATAATACAAAACAAAATCGCTAGTCATTACCAACGGTATTTCTTTCCCGGCTAAATAGCGATAAGCATCATAAAAATTATCAACCGTTCTAGGATTGTCATTTTTGATAATTGCGAATCCATATTTGTTTATATCACCGACATAATCATCTAATGCTATTTTTCTGGAAACATCGTAATAATTAGAAACTTCAGTTTTAACATTAAGGGGCAGTGAATAATTTTTAAAATTGAATTTAAAATTATCGGGCTCTGGCTCATAAAAATAACCGAAGGTTAAATCTTCGGCCCTGATATCAGAGTAATCAAAATCGTCTTCGTCGCTATTGTTGCCGCTGCTGTCCAGGTCGCCAGGAAAAGCTCCAGCAAAGTCGGTTGAAGTGGCTTCGCCAACAATATTCGCTTGGCTGGCAAGAGAAGCCGAGTCTTTTTGGTCGCTTCTTTTTTTAAATATTATGGCATAATAAACTCCGACTATAACAGCCAGTAGCAAAAAGCAAAAAATAGCGAAGCCAATATAAAGATATTTTTTATCGTAAGGCTCCGGTTCTTTAAATTGATGATAACCCGGCACAATCTTCTGGTCGTTAATTTTGTCTAATTGGTCGCGCCCACCGTCAATAAACATATTTTTAAACTCATGAACATATAAAAATTCTTTACTTATTATAACATTTTTAAAAGAATAAGAAAAATAATTTTAAAAGAACGCCTATAAAAAACGTTCCTTAAAAGTTACTATCGCAAATATTTGGCTTTATTTATCAAATGCTCATTATAAGTTCTACTGAATACTGTCTCTCCGGTGTCAGGGCGGCTCAAAAAATAATGGTAGGAAGTAGAGGTGGGGTAAATAGCCGCCTCAATTGCCGCTAAACTAGGGTTGCAAATCGGACCGGGCGGCAACCCCGCGTGCCGATAAGTGTTAAAAGGCGAATCAACCTGCGTATCCTCATAAGAATATTGCTTTTTATTTTCTCCTAGAATATAAGCTAAGGTCGCGCATGATTCGAGCGGATATTTATTTACCAATCTCTTCCAAAAAATATCAGAGACTATTTTCATATCCTGCAAATTATTTACTTCTTTTTCGATAATTGAAGCCATAATAATAATTTCATGGATGCTTCTCCTTTGACCGGAAATATCTTGCCTCATCTGCAATGTCAATTTTTTGTCAAAATTAGACAATAGCTTTTTTACTATATCCTCTGACGAGGCGCCGATAAAAATTCGATAAGTGTCGGGAAACAAATAACCTTCTAAACCGGCTTCGGCTGGTGCGTCGCTTAAAAAATCCGGTTTAGCGAAGCTAAAATTCCATGCGCCGACTTTTGCTTCTTTTATTTGCTTAAAATCTGGAGTGGAAATAAAATCATTCTTTGTCAGATAATTTTCAATATCCTTCAAATTCCAACCGGGAATAATTTTTATTTCTCTTTCTTGGTTAACGACATCTCCCTTGGTTAGAATATCCAATATTTTAGATGGCGGCCAAGATGAATTGAGCTTATAATCACCTGCTTTTATCTGCGCGCCGAGACCGCGAAGGCGGGAATATAATTTAAAATAAAAAGCCGATTTGACAATTCCATTTTCAGCTAATTTTTGGCTGACTATATTCAAGCCCTCGCCCTTATTAACAGTTATTAAATATTCTCTGTCGCCATTTGACGCGGGACTGCTTGCGCTATAAAGATAGATAGAACCGACTAGAATAAAAGAAATCAGAAATAATAAGGCTAAATATATTGGTTTATTTTTTTTCATAAATAATATCATAAATATTCTTGCTTCCCTTCTTCGTGCATTTTTTTAACCAGCTTGGTAATATTTACTACTTCGTCTCTTGATACTACTACTAAAGCGTCGGGCGTATTAACCACTACTACGCCGTTTAAACCTACGCCAGCCATTATTTTTTTCTCTTCCAAATTATAAAACAGACAATCGCTGCAATTTAAAAAAGAGACATTGCCTTGAACGACGTTTTCCTGTTTACTTTTTTCCAAAGCCTCCTTTAGGGCATACAGAGTGCCTGGATCGCTCCAGCCCATATTAGTTTTAACCACTACTGCTTGCTGCAAACCGACTTTTTCAATTATGGCATTGTCGAAATGAATCGCTTCTGCTAATTCATAGCTGCCTTTTTCAACATTATTATATATTTCCGGGGCTAAAAGCTGATACTGATTTAATAAAAATTCAATTGATGTAATAAAATATCCCGGATTCCAAAAATATTCCCCTGATTTAAACATTAAATCGCACTCTTCGGCTGACGGTTTATACTTCCATCCTTTAAAAGCATAATAGTCGCTGCCACTTTCGGAACCGACTCTATCGCCAGTATAAATCCAACCTAAATTATTATTGGCGAAACGCGGTCTCTCTCCTAAAAATACAAAACGATCAGGATTATTATTAATCATCTTCTCTCCAACTTTTAACGCTTGAACAAAATTTTCCGGTCTTTCCATCAAATGATCAGCCCAAAGCAATGCCATTGGCCCGTTATGGCCCTGCTGCTTTAGCGTCAGCACTGCCAAACATACAGCTGGCGCTAAATCTCTGCGGGCTGGCTCAATAATTATATTACCTTTAGGCAAATCTGGTATTTGCTCTTGAACAGCAGGCGCGTATTTGGCGATTGTTTGGATATAAATATTTTCCAGACCGAAGTCGCCACGAATACGGTCAACGGCCAATTGCAAAGTTGACTTGCCGCCAAAAAGTTTATCAAATTGCTTGGGTGAATTTTCTCTAGACAATGGCCAAAGACGAGTGCCAATGCCGCCGGCAAAAATTACTAATTTCATAAATTTATTTATTAGTTGTGACTAATGGTACAAAAATAAAACCAGGAAATTTTTTTTCCTTGACCTCTCTATTATTTATTTTATCTATTACCATTATTGCCTGCTCGCTATTTTCCCTGCCAATCGGAATTATCAAACGGCCGCCAATTTTTAATTGTTCAATTAGCCTAACCGGCACTGTCGGAGCGGCTGCTGATACTATAATTTTATCAAAAGGAGATAAATCAGACAACCCTTCGTAGCCGTCTCCCTGCCAAACAAAGGCAATGCCTTTTTTGATAAAGCTATATTTTTCCACGTTATTTTTAGCAAACTCAACTAATTCATCGATAACTTCTAAACCATAAACCCTACCTTGGCTACCGACTAATTCCGCCAGCAAAGCAACGGTCCAGCCAGAACCGCTACCAATATCTAGTATTTTTTCTCCAGCTTGAGGAGATAATAATTCTAACATAAAAGCGACGGTCAGAGGCTGAGAGATAGTCTGGCCGAAACCAATAGCTAGCGGGTAATTGCTATAAGCCTCAGCTTTATCTTTTTCTAAAACAAAATCGGCTCTTTTTATTTTCCTAAAAGCCTCTACAATCTTGTCTGTTTTTAAATAACCGCCACCTGTCAAATCGTTAATTAATTTATCTACTTGCATTTTTATTAAAACTATGATATAATATAATTATAGAATCAATTACTTTGCGCAAAAAACAAAAACAAAAATAAAATGACAAAAAAAATAAACAATCTTTTTTATATTTCGCAAATTTCTCTATTGATAATAACCTTAGGGATTTTTTTGTTACCTAAAGATGCGTATTCAGCCACGATTAACCCCGAAACAATTATCAACCTAACCAATACTGAAAGAAACAAAATCGGACTGCCGGCTTTGACGGAAAATAGCTTACTTGCCCAGGCGGCTCTTGCCAAAGGAGAAACTATTTTAGCTTCACAGCAATTTCAACACAACTTTCCTGATAAAAAATTTTCTAGCTGGATAAAAGAAACGGGGTACCAATATAGTCAAGCTGGCGAAAACCTAGCTATTAACTTTGCAACCAGCGAAGGCGTAATTAAAGCCTGGCTTAACTCCCAAACGCATAAAGAAAATCTGCTTAATGCTAATTTTTCCGACATCGGGGTGGCGGTAATAAAAGGAAAGTTCCAAAGCAATGACACTATACTAGTAGTGCAGATATTCGCCTCTCCTCTGAATCAAGTGCCTTCTCTACCGTTGTCAGACATCTTAACGACAACCATAACTGGAAATATAAATACGCTAGCAAATTTAAATGCTAATAACGTCCATTTGCCTTCCGGGACGAATGAATACTATCGCGCCGGTTTAAAATATCAAATGCTAAACAACGTTTTGGAAAACAAAATCTTTAATAATAATTTAGAAAATTGGATGATGATTGACAGCGGCAGCCATCTCTTCGCGCTAGCGTCTTTGATGATTATAGTTGCGCCCTTTTTATTGTTTTGCCTCTTTAATTTTAAAAATCAAACCGCAGTTAAAAGAAGAAGTAAGCTAATATTATCGCCGCTAAAATAAAACGATAATACGCAAATAAATTCAGTGAGTGTTTGGAGGCGTAGTGAAGAAAAAATTTAATGGCCAAATAGCCAGAAATAGCTGCTGACAAAAAAGCAATAGCTAGGATAATTATCTCTTCCTGGCTGAATTGGTTGATATATAAAGATTTAATCTGGCTTAAACCAGCGGCGGCAATCAAGGGAGCCGACATTAAAAATGAAAATTTGACAGCCGCCTCCCTCTTCAAGCCGCTAGCCAAACCTGCTATAATAGTAATACCAGAGCGAGATGTGCCTGGTATAAAGGCTAATACCTGGGCCAAGCCAACAAAAAACGCCTTCTTTTTATCCAGGCTATCAAGCTCCTTGCTGTTGGTGTTGTAAATTTTTTCAAAAATTATAAATAGAACGCCGACCAATACTAGCATTGTCGCTACCCACAAAACGGAACGAAAAACATCGGCGATAATATCGGCAAAAAAATAACCTGCTAACGCAGCCGGGATAATGCCGATAATTATTAGCCAGGCCAAACGACCGTTGGCGTCGCTACCTCGCCTAAAGCTCAAAAGCCAAGCTATAAACAATTTTTGAACATCGTGGCGGAAAAAAAATAGCAAAGCCAACAGAGTGGCTAGATGCAAAACCGTATCAAAGGCTAGATCATTAGATACGAGACCTGGAAATAGTTTGTGCAGTATTACTAAATGACCAGAGCTGGAAACTGGTAGAAATTCAGTAGCTCCTTGCACTAAACCAAAAATAACAGCGCCAAAATAATTAATCATAATTTTATGTTAGACATTTTAATTTTACCGTTAATAGCCGGCTTGATCGCCCAACTAGCTAAATTTGTAATTAGGTCTAATAAACAAAAAATTAGCCTAAAGAATATTGTCGCCTATTCGGGCATGCCTTCCGGACATAGCGCCATAGTAGTATCGCTCGCAACTATCATCGGGCTGGAAGAGGGGCTGAACTCCCCTATTTTTGCCATCACTTTCATATTAGCTTTTATTATTATTCGCGATGCCTTGGGGTTAAGACGCTATTTAGGAGAACACGGGAAAATACTTAATGTTCTCGTAAAAGATCTAAAGGAAGACGAACTTTTAGACAATAACTACCCTCGCCTTTTGGAAAAAATCGGTCATACTCCCGGCGAAGTAGTTGTTGGCTCTGTTATCGGTTTTTTGGTTAGTCTTATCGGTTTTTTCTTTATCTTCTAACGACAACAGATTAACATAAAAATCGCCCCTTAACAAGGGGCTTTTTTTATATACAAAAACTTTTTACTGCTTAAGGAAAGGTACAAGGCAGAGTGAAGGTGAAAGTGCAGGTTGAACAATAAGGATCGGCCCCGCAATTAGCTGTGTCCTCGCAATCGGTCAAACCGTCGCAATCATTATCCAGGCCGTCTGAACAATTAGCTTCAGTTGCCTGATAGCTGGCGCCGTAATTGCATAGCCAGGCGCCAGAAGTGCAAACTTGATATACTC
>JAKJDO010000023.1 GCA_022705905.1 Patescibacteria group bacterium | reverse complement strand
GTAGAATAAGCTGGCAGACCGGAACCGTCAGCCACCGCCGCGTCGCATTGCTCATATCCTTGATCGGCAACGCCGCCTCGCCCCTCAGCATTACCATGGTAAGTTACGCTATTAATAGTAACGTCATTGCCTTGCTGAATGCCGTCGCCGCAATAACTATCAATGTTAATGTTAAACCTTTGCACAAAACTTTCGCCGCCATATTCGTCTGTGACACGTGCGGTTACCGGAATGGCAACGGTGGTTTGCGCGATTGGCAAGGTACGAAAATTTACTGTACCGGAAACAATGCCAGTAGCATTATTAAAAACTAAAGCCGTCGGCAGATTGTCATACTGGTAACCAGTAATGGCATTACCGTCCGGATCCATAGCGTTCACCCGACAATCTGGATAAGTATATCCTCTTCTAACCCGATCGGAACAAGCTATCGGCAAATTGATTACCGGACGATTATTTCTTAAATTTATAACCGCATCTTTACCGCAGGTAGCTCCGTAATAATCAGATATATTGACCGTAAAAGAGAACTGCTTGCCTGATTGAGGCACCGGATAAACTTTTTGCGGCGGAGTCGTGTTACCAGGGGCAAAAACTCCCGATAGTCTAAATGAGTAATAAACGTTATTAGCGTCAGTTAAAAAAGTCGGAGCAGGCAAATTGTAATCGCTAAGAATGCCAGTCGGTACAATTTCATAGCTTAAAGGATAGGTAAAAACATCGTCAGCGGCTGTCATTGTATAAATAAATGGATTGGTACTACTGACTGTATAAGTAATTTGTGGCGCGGTAATTCGCGGGCAAGGATTAGTTATCCGAATAACAAAGCTTCTGGTTGTTTCGCTATTAGGCTCTCCTCGTCCGTCATTAACAGTAAAGGTAAAACTGTAATTTCCTTGACGCCCGGCTCTTTCCGCGTATAGCCGGTAATTTCCCTGTCCGATGACCGTAACTTCTGGCGGCGCCGACCACTGTTCCCAAACTTCTCCGCCAGTATCAATACTCCAAGTCAAGGGGTCGTTGTCTTGGTCAACTGCCCGAACATAGCCGACGAATTCCCGCCCCGAATAGCCTTGCAGACTAGATCCTAAAAACCTGGGCGCGTGATTGCCACCAACAACACTGTCATCGCTTTGTACTGCGTCAATAACAGTGAACTCATCGCCAAAAGTTATGTTGTAATTCATGCCGTCAGGACTAACACGGTAAACATAAACAAAGCTATTTTCCGGCAGACTCAATTCCGGCGGATTATGCGCTGATGCTGGCGGCGTATAGGCGCCAGCAAATTCTTGCCTAGTTTCATCCCAACAAGTGACTGGGTTGAATCTGGAATTGCCACAATCGCCTAATTTATTGATCGGATCAACCGGCAAATTAACAGCCAACTCTTGGGCTAAAACCTTCTGCCAACTAGGCCAGGTAGATATGGTCACGTAAGGTAAATAAGAACCGGATTTTAAAATTGGATAATGACCCTTTTTATTTTTATACATCTCTAAATAAGAAATTATATCGGCTCTATCCGCCAATCTTTTTACATCTCTTACCAAAGAAGCTTTATTGCTGTTGCAATATTCTTTTAACGGACAATCGCTATCTAGCAGGCAGGAAGTGGTTGCTAGACTGCAAGCGCCCGGAGCAACTAAATTAGTATTAAATCTCCAATGAGACAGCATCTCGCCAAAAATATCAGAAGTAATATTGCCAGCTTCTAAATTATAGGCCAACAAATTAATATTGGTATAAACATTATTAGCGCCGTCAACATTACCAGCATTGACATAAACAGTTCGGCCATCCCTAACCGCTTCGTAGCCATCAACTTTGATTGACTGCGGCGAGCCCTTAAAACCTTGCTCTTTATACCAGCGCAAAGCGCTATAATGGTTAGGGTTTGGAATTATGCGAACAGCGATTGCGTCAGAAGAAGACTGCGCCAATATCTTGGTCGCGAAATAACCGCTTAGCAACAAACAAGGCGCTAAAACTAAAATGTAGTATTTTAATTTAAAATTTGGTTTTACCATATGTTTTTATATAATTTTTTAGCTTGCGCGATGTTCACAAATGCCGAAATAATCGCAGTATTTGCATAAAACTCCCGGTTTGGGTAAAAATTCGCCTTGATTAATTTCCTTAATCGTCGCTATAACCTTTTCTTTTACTTTCGCCAGTTCTTCGTCTGTCCCCAAAAACTCTACTTCTGAATTATTGTCTAAATAATAAAAGGCTAACGAATTGACTTTCTGGGAAAAAAGTTCAGAGACGGCCATTTGATAAATTAGAAGCTGTTCTTTTTCTTCAAAGGTTAATTTTTCTTTCGGCGCTCCAGTCTTATAATCAACAATCTTTATTTTGCCATCAACTTCGTCAACTCGGTCAATAACACCCTTGATAGTATATAATTTTTTATCAGCTTCTATTTTAATATTAAATTTTTTTTCCAGAAATAAAGCTTTTGGCCATTCAGCGCTGTACTTGTCGTAAAACTCCTTTAATATCTCTCTGCCTAATTTTTTGTACCTTTCTTTCTGCTCGGCCGATTCATACCACTCATCAACCCACCTGCCTTTATAAATTTCCAAAAATTCATCCAGGGATATCTTAATTTTCTTGTTGTTTTCCTCCACTTCACCAAATAAATTAGTTTGCCCCAACCCCCTTTTTTCGTTAATTAATTCAAACAATCTCTGCAGGGTGCTGTGCATAGTCCGGCCAAAAGAAAATTGGGCTTTGCCCCGGCGTGGCACTTGCAAAATATGGGCAAACCGATATTGATAAGGACAGTTGGAAAAAGCAGCAATTTGCGTATAGGAAATATAGGTCGGTAATTCGTATTTTGCGTCGCTGGTTGCGACTATTTCTTTTTCGGCAATTTTTAAGTTCTCGTTGCCGTCTTTTTCCTTCTTACCTCGGCTCTTCTTTTTTTCATTTTCTACTACCAAACCGCATTCTACTAAAAATCTTGATGGTTTTTTCTTGCGAGCGCCGCCATAATCCGACGACCAAGAAAAATACAAACCTTCTTTGGCTCGCGTCATAGCTACGTAAAACAACCTTCTTTCTTCCTCCAGATGAAAATCGCCTTCCGGCAGGGTCTCTTTAATCAAGGGTGTTGGTATTTCGATCTGCTCTTTGCGCTCGATCGTCGGAAAACGTTTGTCGACTAGATTGGTAATAAACGCATACTTAAATTCTAAACCTTTAGCGCCGTGAACCGTCATTACTTTTATCGCTTCCGGACCTGATTCTGTGTCAGGCGCAATCGCGCCCTGCTCCCCAGAACCTATTTCCATGTCAAGCTCGTTCAAAAATGCTTTTATACTTTTGTCGTCGCTCGCGGCTTCAAACTTCTGAATCCTTTTCATGAATTGGTTCAAATAGCTAATTGCCTCCTGGCTTGTTTTATCTTCTTGCTTGGCAATATTTTCCAGATAGCCGCTATCATTAATAAAAGATAAAAAAATCTCGCTCGCCGCTTTGTCTCGCACTAAAGCCGTATGTCTATCAATTAAATTCAATAATTTATCTACTTTGGCTTGCGTTTCCGCCCCCATTTTGCCCTGTAAACTTTTTAAAGTGCTAAATAGTGACCAGGCTTTTTTGTGGGCGATATAATTAAAATCTACCAATTCCTTATAGCTGAAAGTAAAGACTGGAATATTCAATACGCGATACAACGCCGTACTTTCGTGATAATTATCTAACATTTTAAAGTATGAGATAACGTCTATAATAATCGGCTTGGCATAAAGACCGCGCGAAGCTAGAAAGACATATGGCAATTTTTTCTTATCGAGCATTGCGCAAATTTCTTTAGCGCTGTCATTAGCCCTAACTAAAATTCCGAAATCATTCCAAGAAGCTTCTCTGTCACTCTCTTTTAATTTTTCAATGCGCTCAATAACTTTTTTGATTTCCTCTTGCACATTATCAGCTTCAATTACTTCAATCGCTCCCTCACCTTCATTTTGCGCCACTAATTTTTTATCCAAACAAGTTCCTTTTTCATTTTTTTTACCCTCGCCATTCAATTTGCATTCCAAACGATTGGGATTATTTAATTGAATAAACTTATAAGACAAATCTAAAATGTTTTGTCGGCTGCGATAATTTTTAACGAGCACTATTTCTTTCGCTTCGGAAAAATCTTTTTTAAATTGCAGAATATTTGATACTGATGCGCCGCGGAATTTATAAATTGACTGATCGTCATCGCCAACCACCACTAAATTATTTTTCGGCGCTGCCAATAATTTTATTAATTCGTACTGCGCCCAATTAGTGTCCTGAAATTCGTCTAGTAAAATATATTTAAACTGCTTCCTGTATTTAGCTAGAATTTTAAGTCGTTCACGAAAAAGTTTTAAACTGTAATTAATCAAATCGCCAAAGTCTAAAGCATTATTATCTAAAAGCAACTGCTGATATAAATGATAAGCATTGGCGGCCTCATTAATGCGCAATACTTCCTGCTCGGCAATCTGGGCGTCAAACACGCCCTCGGCATTACAAAAATCAGCAATCGCTACTTTATCTTTTGCCTTCGTTCCTCTTTTCTTTTTAGCGCCGGATAACATCGCGTCCAAATTTTGCTTTAATTCTTCGGCGTAATCTAAATATTGCTCGGGCGATATATCTTCATCTTTCAAGCGGGAAAAATGTTTAACCAGCGCTTGAATAAATTTAGTCGGGTTGCCTAAAGGACGATAATAATTTAAATCAAACTTATCTAAATTTTTCTTAATCAACGCCCACTGTTCAAATTCATTTAGTAGTTTGGCGTCCGCCGGGATGCCGATTTCTGTGCCATATTCTTTTAAAATCCTTTCGCCAAAACTGTGAAAAGTAGAGATCCATAAATCCAAATAGCCCATTGGCAATAATCGATCAACACGCTCCTCCATCTCGGATGCCGCTTTTTCCGTAAAAGTCAAGGCTAAAATCTCTTCCGGCTTAGCCCAATTCTGCTCGATGATATAAGCGATTCGCTGTGTAATTACCGAGGTCTTACCGGTACCAGCACCCGCGACAATCAACACCGGCCCCTCCTTATGAGTAACTGCTGCTAGTTGCTCCTTGTTCAAATTTTCCATCAAGTTTTCTGACATTATTTTTTCTGTTAAAACATAACTTTGTCATCCCGGCCCGCGAGCCGGGATCCATTCCTGGATTCCCGCTTTCGCGGGAATGACAGAATACGAATTCAATTAAGTTTTAAAATCGTTTCAAACTTACTTTTATCTTTAAAAGGACCGATGATGGCTAAATTTAAATGCTGATTGATAAAAATCTGCTGAGCCACCCGACGGATATCGGCGACGGTTATTTTTTCTATCTCCTTGACGTATTCTGCCGGGGCGATAATTTTTTCAGTTTTCTTCGCTGTCCGAGACAAAGTATGATTTAATATCGCCTGACGACCATACCATTCAGCCAAATTATCAGACGTTTCTAGCTGTAAAGCCAGTCGCCCGCGCAATAAATCTTTGGTGCGTTGCAATTCTTTTTTTTCTACCAAACTATCGACCATTCTTTTATATTCACTTAAAATTATAGTAATTGCCTTGGTTATTTCTTCAATTTTTACTCCCGCCCTAGTTACTAAATAGCCTACATCAGAATAAGTTTCGTTACTGGTATGTACGTAATAACCAAGTCCGTGGCGCTCGCGCAGATTAGACCAGATGCGCGAACTCATTGAGCCGCCAAGAATTATTGAAATCATTTTAACAATCGTCTTTTCTTTACGGCCATAACCAAAAGTGCGGACGCCGAGGGCTAGATGCGCTTGATCAGTTTCTTTATAATGAACCTTGGTCTGCGGTTGCTCCTGTTTGTCTAAAACGGCTGGTTTTTCATTAAAATTTCCTCCCCACTTTTTAAAATTATCGGCACCAAAATATTTGTTTACCAACTTCTCAACTTGCGCTTCGCCGCTACCTAAATTACCAATTAGACAAACAATGGTATTGCGGCTGCCGTATTGTGAATGTACATATTTTATAAAATCATCTCTAATTAACCTCGTTATATTTTCCTTTTCACCTAGCACATTCCAACCGGCTGGAGTATCGCCGTATAAGCAATTTTCAAAAACATCTTCGACCATATACATCGGACTGTCCTGATACATATTGATTTCTTCTAAAATCACTCCGCGCTCACGATCGATTTCGGCTGCTGAAAATTGCGAGTTAATTAGCATGTCGCTAATAATATCCAAAATCGATTTTAAATTTTTATTTTCTGATTTAACCCAAAATCCGGTAAACTCTTTGGTCGTAAAAGCATTAAACTCCGCGCCCATGCCATCTAATTCCGAACTGATCGCCAAATTATTCGGACGCTTTTTTGTGCCTTTAAAGAACATGTGTTCTAAAAAATGCGAAATGCCATTGGTTTCTTTTGCTTCGTATTTTGTACCGGTTCCGACTATTATCAACGCCGTAACCGTATTAGTATTTTTCATCGGAACGGCCAATAGTTTTAAACCACAATTTAATTCTTTTAGTTTCATTTATTTGAAATTTTTAAATTTACAAATTTTCAATTTTCTAAACAATGAAATAATTTTCTAATTTCTAAATTCTAAAAATTATTATATATTCGTTTAATTTTTTAAAAAATTATTTTGAAAATTCGAAAATTGAAAATCAAAAATTAAAAATTTACTTGTTTTTATTTTCGTAATCTAATATCGCTTTTAATACTTTTGAATCTTCCTTTAATATATCCATATAAACTACGTTGCTACGAACTACCTCCATAACTCCCGAAGGACCGTATGTTTCTTTGCCTTTTTTTACTAAGCGCAAATTACCAGCCGCGCCCGTTTCCTTGTCTGTTTTATTAAGCATATCGTAGTCATAATAAACATTTTTGATAATCACAGGATCAGCCGCCGTGTTATCAATTTGACCGTAATACATTTCGCCGTTTTGCAATTTAACAGCGTACCAATTTACCTGGCCGTTCTTTTCAGCCTGATCGCCGGATTGACGAAAAAATAAAAAATAAATGGTAGCTAAAACTAAAATGACTGTCAAAATAAAAATTAAATTGCGCCATAAACCTTCATTTATTTTTTTAACAATCGGCCGACTTATCTTCTTTAAATTGTCTTCGGAACTAGAACTTCCTCTATAAACTTCGTCGATCCCCTCAGCTTTGCTCTTTTTATTATTTTTTTCCGGCTCACCATAAAGCATGCGCTGGCGCTCTTTTTCAGCTTTGTCTTTTAAGTTAACTGTTTTTTGAAAATTATCCATAATATTTTATTTTGTCATCCTGAGGGCCAGCAGACCGAAGGATCTCAGGTTTTATTGCAGGAATACTAATTGCTATCTTACCAGAGATTCTTCGCTCCGCTTCGCTTCGTTCAGAATGACAGTATTACTCTGTTGGTAATTCGATTACTTGCACGTCCGTCGGTTCTTCAACTGGTTCGTCCGTTGGATCTTCAGTTGGTTCTTCTGTCATTTCTTCATCGCTTTCTTCGTTAGTTGCTTCCTGGTTATCTCCACTTACGGCTTCGGTAGTCGTCGCAGTTTCGGCAATGTCTTTTTCTCCTTTATCCGTATCGCATAAATCACCAATACCATCGTTGTCGCTGTCTAGTTGATCTGGATTGGGATAGTTTGGACAATTGTCTAAACTGCCAAAAATATTATCGTCGTCCGGATCATTTTCTTTTATATAGTTATCATAAATACTAGCCATACCGTCAGTCGCGCTCGCACCTGCATTAACGCCATCGATGCTAAATTGTAAAACCGTTGGTGGTACGGAGGGAGACGGCACTTCATATTTTTTTATAGGTTCATAGCCAGGTATGACGCCACTGGCAAAATCCAATATCCGCCCGATTAAACCCGTATAGGCGACTACTTCTGTTCTGGTTGCGGTGCCTATTTTTTCAGCGCCATCTTTAGCTAAACGCAAATCTTTTAAATGCGCCTCATACTCCTGTTTGAATTGTTCTGCTAAATAAACGCCTAAATCTAAGCGCAATTTTTTAGAAATTTTTTTTATTTTCTCCTGAATTAAATACTGCCAAGCGTTATCTTCCTGTATTAAGCCCAAATAAGTATAAGTCACATAAAAATACTTCTCGTCCTCTTCAATCTTCTCAATTTTAAAATCCATATTAAAATTATCCAGGTCAGCAGTCAGCAGCAAGGTATTATCAATACCTTCAAATCTTTTCTCCTCTTGACCGATAATTTCCTGGCCGACTGGAGTTTGCGCAAATACACCACCAGTTGCTAAAAAAATAGCTAACACTAGTAAAACAGTTAGGTTGTTATACTTGATAAAATGTATTACTTTTTCAAACATATGTATGGTATATTATAACGTTTTTGACTTAAAATTTCAATTTAGAATTTTGAATTTCCAATGAATTTCGAATGGCAGAATGTTTGAAATTAAATCATTAAAGCATTCATTAAAAATTCGAAATTAAAAATTAAAAATTCTCGTTTACCTTAACATTATATTGCTTTTCAATATAGTTCTGGTTTTTAGAATCATAGTCTGTAAAGTCGTTGTCGCTTTAGTGGTAAATTCCTCCCATTCGCTGGCTGTGCCGGTACCACGGGCGTTAACGGCAAAGGCGCGATAATAATATTTTGTATCTTTATCTAAATTCGGCATAACAACATCAAAGGCGTCGTTGTTTATATAAACATCTTTGACTATACTCCAAGTCGGTGTCTGTGTTAGGCCGTATTCAAAGCCGACTTTGGCAATCGGACCAGTGCCGTTGTCTGATACTCTGCCCAGCCCCTTGGCTACCGTTGATCCTGTCCAAGCGATCGGCGAGGTGACGACTGTCGGCGTGGTAGAGGCGGTAACATAAATAATATCTATTCCTGTCTGTAGGCTCGGCGCGTAAATCCCGTTAGGAACTAGGGTAATCTTGTATTGCAGCCACCGGTCATTGCGACCGTCCCGCTGTGTATAATAAATACTATTACCAGTCGGTGTTGTATAGCAGGTGTCTATGCCTGTTGCGCCATACCAGTCTGACCAACTCGTTGGCTCGCCCGCCTCGCCTGGTGAAGTACGGATTTGTACGCAAACGTCGGAAGAACCGGGTACGGTTTCACTCCAAGTTAAATTGTTAATGACATTATGAATATCTTCAGTATCAAAATAGTTAGAAATTAAACTGCTAGAAGCAAAATGATAAGTGTTGATCGTAACGTCGCCTAATTCCGGCGTGGCAAAAGTCGAACTAGTGGCATAAGTCGTTGTCAGAATCGCCTGATATTGCAAATACCGTTGGCCGTTAGTCGCGCAATTACTCGTCGTTATCGCTGCACCGTTAGCAACCGCATTGCAAGACGCCCAATCCGTTGCGCCGGTCATACCGGAATTGTCGTCTGACCGAACTTTCATCGTGATTGTCGAACTGGCGGTTGTTGTCCCCGTCCAACTAATCGTATCCATGCCGTAACCGGCGCCCAAATCTTTTACTGATGAAACTAGATAACCGGTATTCTGCTCGATATAGAAGCCATCATCTAAAGCATCAACTCCGCCATTCGGATTAGTCACGGTTAAAGTATAACGGCCGGGAGAATAATTAGTCATCGTAAAAGTCGCAGTAATCTGCTCCGAAGTTGATGCGATAATCGTGCCCGTTGCCGTTTGGTTAGTGTCATTGGCTAATTTTATCGTTGCGTTGCTTTGAAAATCCGAACCGTTAACAGTTAAAGTCAAGGCTGACGGTGCAGTCGTGGTTGACGTCGGACTAATGTCGGTAATTACCGGAATATCAGCGTCATACTCTATCGTGACATCCTGCAAAATAGGCACGTCCGTCCCGTCGGATTTTAAATAAACCTTATATTGAATCCACCTGTCGCTAGATCCGTCCCGATGCGATGAATTAATCGTTTCTCCGCCGCCAGGGTCAGTATAATAATCCAGTGCGCTGCTCGTTCCCATCCAACTCGTCGGCGTACCCGGCGAACCACTAGAATCCGGCGCAGTTCTAATTTGAAAAAGAACATCTGTTGTGCCGGGTAAAGTCTCGTTCCAGGAAATTTTATTAATTTTATTATCCGAAACCGTCGTATCATACCAGGAAGAAATTAAATATGAGACTACATTATAACCAATCGTCACATCGTAAAGTTCCGCTGATACAAAAGTGGAAGTGCTGGTATAATCGGTCGTAAATGTTGCCATATACTGGACATACTGCTGGCCGTCAGACACGCAATTGTTAGTTGAGATATCTGTACCACTAGCAATGTCGTCGCAGGTTGTCCAAGCTGGCGCGCTAGCCATACTCGAACTCGTGCCAGTTCTAACTTTCATTGTTATCGTCGAACTGGCTGAAGTAGAAGCGTTCCAGCTAATCGTCGCCCAATCAACCGGTCCATTCATATCTTTAACCGATGAAACGATAGTGCCAGTCGCCGTATCTGCGCTTGCCTGCCTTACGCTCAAACTAAAGTTAAAAATCATAGCCATCGCGCCTATTCCTAGATACAATCCAAATTGTCGAATATTTAATTTCATAATTAATCTAATACATCTTATTCATAATCATCCAATATCTCTCGCCATTCTTCGTTTAAAAATGACCATCGATATTTTTCCTCATCTGCGCTAATTCCATGTTTAACGCAATTATTGGCGATATAATTTAAATGCTTATAAAAATCCTTCTCGTGGCGGATAACGTGATCGTGAAATGATTGTTGCCATTTGAATGCCGGAATTTCGTATTGCGGGTCGCCGTATTTTTCAACAAACAATTTGCGATATCTAATTATTTCTTTGTTAAAATCATGGGCGTCCAAATGAAGGCGAGGTTTGCAAACCTCGCCTTCATTGAACACGATGTTTGCGTCGTCAATAATTAAATTAATATTACGTGAAAAATGCCTTTTTATAGTATGCGTTATCTCCGAAATATTATATTTCCCTGCCGGTTTTATCAATAAATGAACGTGATCGGGAATAATGGTAAATGCGTACAATTTAAATTTCTTTATCTTTTTGCTAATCCGTAAATTGTCTAAAAATAATCGGCAAAATATATTTTCCTGAAAAAATGGAAACCTTTTTTGCGTTATAGTGGTGATAAAATAGCTATAATCCTGATCGTAAAACCGCTTCTGGGAATTACGGTGCGCTCTCTGAAAGCGAACAAACGTTTGTTCGCTTTCTTGTCTGCCTATGTCTCGTTTTGAGGAATTGCGGTGTAAATTGGCAAGGTGCATTTTTATATTAATTAATTTTATTTATTTTTCCCCCGTGAAGGTGAGGTTTGCAAACCTCACCTGCGCTTGCGAATCTCACCTTCTCGCCTGTCGCTAGCCTTATTAAATTACAATCTCTTTCTTTCCCTGCCATCCAAATACTTTCTTAAAGCTTCTTTAGATGATAACCAATTGCGCCCCTCTTTATGAGAATCTAATTTTCCTTCTCTAGCTAGCAAGTTTAGATATTTTTCGGAAAATTTAGTACCTTTTGCTAATTGAGAAAGAGTTATAAATTTTTCTTTCGGCTGCCCAGATGGTGTCAAAATTTTTAAATAAATATCGAGCGTTCTTTCTACGGCTTGCGCAATGAACTTTATCAATGGCTTGTAATCGCCCTTGTCGGCTTTACTTAAAACATTGTAATATTTTTTTCTGTCATTTTTTAACACTATTGCTAAAGGATACCCTGCCTGCATCAAGATAACATTCATAACTAATCTGGCTGTACGACCATTGCCGTCGAAAAAAGGATGGATATAAACCAATTTATGATGAATTAAACTGGCTAATTCTATAGCCAGCAAATTCTTATTGTTTTTACTCACCCATTTAGTTAAATCATTCATCAACCCCGGTATAGCTATCGCTTCTGGCGGTTTATGATCAGAGCCGCTGATAACAACTGAGCTATTTCTATATTTACCAGCCCAATTATCATCAGTATTCTCCATAACCATTTGATTTAAAGATCTTACCAGCTTTTCAGAAATGGCAATATTTCTATCTTTAGATATCAGTTCGTATAAATAATCTAATGCTATTTTATGATTTTTTGCCTCCAGATGATCTTTAAGCGGCTTACCTTTAATAGTTATGCCTTCATTGATTACCAAATAAGTTTCCTTCAAGGTTAAGCTGTTGCCTTCTATAGCGTTGGAATTATAGGTCATTTCAATTGCAAATCGTTCTTTCAATTTTTTTACAGCTGTTGCTGGCAACGGCCGAAAAGAATTTAACAACTTTAACTTTTCGTCAATGCGTTTTTTTATTTTTTGATCTAAATATTGCATATATTCCTTAATATGGTTTAGCTAATATTTTATATTATACCATATTAAGCTAAATAATAAACTACGAATCTGGCCTATTCCTAAATACAACGTAAATTGTCGGACATTTAATTTCATGTTTACATACTAATAAAGACAGGCACAAAGACGATTTACAATAATATTACTTGCAGAAGAAGACCAACCTCCTATAGCCGTACTATAACTACAATAATCCGTTCCTCCCATTCCTATCAAACTTCCTGGATAAAGATTGCTATCGCCTCCTTGACAAATGCAAGAAGGATAAAAATGTTTTTGGACATCACAACTAGCAGTATCATTTGCTGCACCAGCACTACCTCCATATGAAGTGCAAATGCCAACGCAACTTTGATTGACTGCACTCATATGCCAACATTTACTGTCATATAAATAACCTTCGCAATTTCGACAATAACCATTTCCACAAATTCCACTAACACACTGATTTGAAGAAGAACAACTAACCCCATTTGGCTTCTTTAAAAAAACCGTGCCGCCGGAAACGTAAGTATTGCTCGTAGAACTAGAAACGCTAAAAGTTGTATCTATATTAGAACTAGTCGACGCTGTAAGAGTTAACTCGCCGGCAGTAGAAGTTGAAAGTAAAGTGTCTTTGGAATAAAAATTAGTCCAACCGGTTTGGTTATTCGTATGACTGGCCTTTGCGGTCGTTGACGCCCCGCCCGACCAGCTCGTCTGCACCCAAGAGTAATTAGCGCCGCGAGTCGTAAAGATTTGGTAAAGTAAAGCGGACCCGCCAAGAATTGCAAACACGAAAACAAAAATAAAAATATTCTTTTTAGTAAGGTTAAGTTTTAGTTTTTTTATATTCATATTCTTGTATTAATTTTAAACTTTTATACTTTTGTCATCCCGGCCTCCGAGCCGGGATCCAGTGTTTAACGGTACAACCTTTTTACACCCTCTCAACGTTATCAACGAATTAATCTTATGCGTCTGGATTCCGGGTCAAGCCCGGAATGACAATGAACCTTGGATACTGAAACAAGTTTAGTGTGACAGTGGATTCTGTTAAAACTCATTGTATAAATCCCTCCAAATTTTATTTTCTTCCTCTATCAATTTTATTTTCCATTCCCTTTTCCAATTTTTCAATTGTTTTTCTCTGGCGATAGCTGCTCTTATATCTGAACACACTTCGTAATAAACCAACTTATTAACATTATATCGAGCAGCAAAACTGTCTTCACTTTCTTTTTGTTTATGTTGCCAATTCCTATTTAGCAAATTATTTGTGACTCCGATATATAAAGTTCCATTTCTTTTGCTTGCTAAAATATAAACATAATAATGGTGCTCTCTTTTCATAAAATCACATAGACCCAGAAGTAATCAGTAAATTGTATTTTACATTTTTACCGATCACTCCTGGATCCCGGCTCGGAGGCCGGGATGACAGAAAAAAAACTATTCGAAATTCAAAGTTTTCACTTATTTTGCGCATCTAAAGCCGATCGTGCTAGTTGCGGTTGTCGGGCTATTACTTAAGTCTAAGCCGTAGATACCAGTAGCGCCGCGGACAAAGCCGGCCAGAATTATATTGCCATCACCAGTCTTAATCTTGCCGATGCCATTGTCGGAATTGTAGTAGTACGGCGGCGCGATATTCAAACCTTTGTAATCGGTAATGCCGTAGTATTCTTGCCAGTCGGCCGATATCGGTTCAACTAAGCCGGTCTTCGGCGTCGTTTGGTCAGTCCACTGAGCTACCGCGCCAACTAAATTATAGATTAAATTACCATTGCTCAAAGCATAAACGATGCCGGTGCTCGTGCCATTCGGATCGGTTGAAGTGGCGAGTTGTAAGCCGACTTCTGGACTAATGTCGTTACTGGAGACGCGCAGGATATTTTCGGCAATCGTCAACCATTCATTTTCTGTAATGAGATGATAACCATCGCCGCGATTCTGACAAGTGAGCTGGGCTTCGCCTTGGGAAATGTTATTCCAGATTTCGTTACTGCCTACTATCTTAGCTAAATCTTCTTCGACACAGAATCCCGGCATCGTTCCGTATTTAGACGAACCCGGCACCCAAATATATCCGTCTTCGCAGTATGATTCAAACGCACCGGCCACAACTTTGCCTTCGACGCCCATATCGCCCATCGTCTCATCAACCGCGTTGTCTAAATTAGCGCCGCAAGCCCCGCCCGAGCAAACCATAATGCGTCCGTCAACTAATAATTCGCCGACAATCGTCACGCGGCCGGCTTGAGCGATGTTAACAATGCTCACGCCGCTAGCTCGGAAGTCGGCAACGTCGCCGCTACCGCGCTGATTAATAACTAAAGCGGTTTTATTAGTTGCGGGGCTAGTAACAATCTCGTAAACCGCCACGTCCGGAGTGGAAGTGCTATAATCGCTTAAGTCGCCAACGCGGATATTGCCTTCGTCAGTTACGGTCATAACCTGCGCCATCTTATCGGTTTGAGCTAATCTTTCAAATAATTCGCCTTCGCGCCAGCTCTCTAAATTGGCTAGACGCATGGCTAAATCATCAAGACCGCCACTCAACAAAGCCAAATTCAAAGCCAAGCTGTCAACGCTAGAAGCGACGCGATATAACATACTGCTAGTAGTATCTAATCTAATAGTCAAAGCTTGGTCAAACTGAGCAATTTGTTCGTTAGCAATGGCTATTACTCTATCGTCAAAATTATAATTTTCAATCGCCTGTTCTAGTATAATCTGGACTTCGTCTTCAATTTCCATCTCGGCAATGCGCTGAGTCACCTGAGCTTCAATCATTTCTACGGTTAAAGTCTTATTTTGACGAGCAATCAAAACATTTACGATTCCGGTGCCACTGTCTAATTTTTCTAAAGCTACACCAACAGTTGGATCGCCCGGGTTAGCGCGCATGGCGTAGCCTGGAGTTGATGAAGCCGGCGTTAAAGCATCGCCTGGCCTAATAGGACCATTTTCGGTTGTCACTTTAGCCGGAATCTGACCGATTAAACCGACAATAGCGTAATTAGGATTGTTGGCATACTCGCTCTTGTAGTTGCCAACCACGGCCGGTTTAGTAGAAACTATACCCATAACATTCGCGTCGCTACCGCGACTGCAACGTTTTATCTGGTTATTTTCCGCCACATCAACGCACATTACCTCGCCACTTTGCAAATTGTTGTCGGTCGTATAGAAATATTCAGCATAATCAGCACCCTGCGTATAAGCACCATCGCCATAAACTGCGCCATAGCTATCTACTCGGAAAATGGCAGAACCGGTTGTGCTAGTTGAAACAAGTATTACATTGCCTCCGCCAGCAACGGTTGTATCAATTATAGTCAATTTGGCCGGCGGTGTGGTGGTGCCGACGCCAATACTACCGTTGAGCACTAAACTGCTTGTTCCAGTGCCGTCGTAATTACTACCGATAGCATACGTACTGGTACTGATACGACCATAATAAGTGTCTCTAGTAGCGTAACCGGGTCCGGAGCCTATGAAGCCATTTGTGTATATTACAAATCGCGAATATCCTTCTCCGTCTCCGGCGGTAAATATTCTACCGTCCAACGATGATGTGGGCAAATCAGATAAAATATTAATACATGGACTGCCGTCGCTAATTGAGCGACAATCTATTTCCATGGCTTGCTCGTCGGCAGAGGTGTTTATTTTCATTCTAAATCCGGTATCAATTGAATCGGTATTGATTCCAATCCTGCCATTTTCCAAAATAGTGAAAGACGGGGAGCCGGAACTTCTGACAACGCTAAATTGTTTATCGGTGCTAGTATAGTTAGTGCCCCAAACATTTAATTTTGCATTTGGTGTCGTCGTGCCGATACCGACATAACCGTTGGCTAAAATAGTAATTCTAGATTCGCCGTTAGTAGATAGGGTCATGCTCTTATTATTAGCCGCGCCGACAATAAACAAATCCGGAACAGCTGAAGACGGATTGCCATAACCGACAAAACCTTGCATACTGCCGGTATAATCGTTGAAAGCTATGCCCGAATATCCGCTAATATTGGTGTTGGTTAAAGTAAGCAGATTTAAACCGCTGTCGGAGGCTGTAATGCTGAGCTTAGTTTGCGGCGTGGTCGTGCCGATGCCGATGCGGCCGCTGGCAGCGTCTATGTATAAAGTTGAAGTAGCCGCTAAAGTATTGTCAGCCGAAGCAAATAAAATCTGACCAGCCGTGATTGAGGTTAAGCCAGTACCGCCGTAGGCGACGCTGATAGGTGCGCCATTCCAGGTGCCGCTGGCGACTGCGCCGCTGCTATTTACGTAAAAGCCTGACCCGATTTCAAGCCCGCCGGCAATATCAAGCCCGCCGGCAATCGTTGAGGTACCGGTGCCTTTTATATAATACATTCCACTAGTTTCAATGTTGCCCGAGAAGAAAGCATCATTATAGCCGATGGCAGTTGTTGGCGTTGAAGAACCGACGACGAATAAAACGGTTGGCGAACTCGTACCGATACCGACTTTGCCGTCGGCTGTAACTGCAAAGAATGTAGAAGAGCCAACGGTTTCTTCAAGGCCGATTTCAAGATTGCCGGTTAAATGGTTAAAGCCTAAGTGATAATATCGCTGAGCGCTATCATAATAACCGTTAAGTATTAAAGCGGCGTCTTTTCCTTCCAAACCGTCACCAATAGTCAAGGCGGAGCTTGAATCATCAGAAGTTTTTATAGTCAGTGATCCGCTGGGTGAAACCGTAAAATCGGCATAAGCAGTCGGCGAGTTAGCCAACCTCAATTGTGCGCCTTCAGCCGACATGACTGTTAATTTTGTATCAGCAGCTGAAGTGGTGGTGCCGAGAGCCAAATTGCCATTTATATCTAAGACCATCGCGGCAACGCCATTCGCATAGAAAGTTGTTTGCGAACTATCAAAATACAATGAGCTGGTAGCAAAATTACTACCATTCCAAACTAGCAAATAATTGCTTTCCAAATTAGCGACCGTATCAGCAGACAAAAGACCTAAAGTTGACGTTGAAGTCGTTGACCAGCTAGCACCGTCATACATTAGCAGTGAACCAAACTCAGCGCCAGTAGCATCAACATCAGACATAGAACCGAGCGAACCGGAAG
>JAKJDO010000022.1 GCA_022705905.1 Patescibacteria group bacterium | reverse complement strand
TATTGGTATTCAGGATGTTTTCGATCAATCATATAATTATTTCCAGTTTTTTAAATAAATTTTTGTGGCTCGCATTAATTCTTTCAAGTATTTCTTCCCGGTTTTAGTTTTCATGTATTTTTTTCTTTCTTTGTAATATTCTTTAAGGAATCTAATTGTATCTTCTTTGCTAAATGTTGGTTTTACTTGTCGCCAATCTATTTGTGCCAAACCATCGGCTTCAAAAACTAATTGACGATCTTTTTCTTTTATATTGTTATGTTTGTCGTGATTTTCAACCAGATAAGATATTCTATTAATTTCTTCTTTACAAAAACCAAGTTTAGGCAAAACCTTCCGTACATTTTTACCAGCTATTCTAGCGTGATTCAATTTTGCTTTCATGACCTGATTATAACTATATCTTTTTCCTAGGTTAGGATAGCCTGTGTCATGAAAATAAATAGCTGGAATTAGTATTCTCTGATCACCGCCTTCTTTCGCAATAAGCTTTTTCATCCATTTGGCTGCGCAGAGAGTATGAACATCATCCCAACCATTACGTCCGCCCTTGTGTATAAATTTGTAAGCTTCTTTTTTTATTCTTTCTTCAGTTTTTTTATTTAACATCATATTAAACTTGTATCTCCGAACCGTTAGTAGCCACGCGTCCGCCTTGCCATTGGCCACGGTATTGGTTGCCTTCACCTAGTACTTCGTGAAAAGTGATATGAACTACACGGGCGCCAAAGCTGACTTTTATATTGCTTTTGCCTAAATTGCAGACGCCAAAAGTTAATTCGCCCGAGTAACCAGGCTGAACAACGCCGTTGAATAATCCTATACCAGAACGAAACATAGTAGTACGCGGAAAAATAACGCCAGAAAGAGTGGTCGGTAGATTTACTTTTTCTATTGTTTTTACTAAATAGTATTTACCAGGCTCAAAAATGAAACAATTGTCTTTTTCGTCTTTACCTTCTTCGTATTTAGCCAGTAGATTAATCGCCGGCGTATTTCTTTCTTCAACTCCCAAAAAACCGTCGCCACTTAATTCGTAAACTTCTCCTAAACGTAAATCAAAACCAGCGCCCTCAGGGTTATTTAACTCGCGGTCGCATAAATTTTCAACTAATTTTATTTCGTTAACGAGCTCGTGTAGTTTTTTAATGCCTAGGATCATATCTTTTTTTGTTGTCATTTCGACTACGACTTTGTCGGAGGAGAAATCGCTTAAATATCTAGTATTTACTCTAAAATATTTTTTACGCACAAGGGATTTCTCGCTTCGCTCGAAATGACAATTAGTTTATATTGTTAACTAAAATTTTGCCTTCGTATTTTCTGATAATTATGTCACGTTTTTTAGCTAGTTCTTCTGATTCATTTTCTTCTTCTTTTTGCTCTCCTCCGGTTCTGATTCTTTCGTATTTTCCCAAGTAAACTATTTCTTTAATGCCAGCGTTATTTAAAGATTTCATGCAGTCATAGCAGGGAAAAATACTGGAATATAAGGTAGCGCCACGTAATCTCGTTGGGTCTTGAGCGTTAATTATGCCGTTCATCTCTGCGTGCGCTCCGCGGCAGCGTTTAAGTTGTTTAGTTTCTGGATCACCGTCAACTTTAGCGCAACCGTCTTCAAAACAATGATAGTCGCCTTCAGTCGGACCGTTGTAGCCCATAGAAATAATACGGTGATTTTTATCCACAAACACTGAACCCATCTCATGAAATTTACAAGCGGCTCTTTTTGAAATTAAAACAGCTAGGTTCATAAAAGTTTCGTCCCAGCTTAGTCTTTTCTTCTTGGGATTGTTAATATCAATCATAGTCAATATGTCATACCGAACGCAGTGAAGTATCTCGGGATAATTCCGATAATCACGAGATTCTTCGCCTCCGGCTCAGAACGACAAAGTAATATTAATAAGCCCTATTATTTTAGCAAAATAGGGTAGATAGGGCAAATAACTTAAAACCTCCTTATAAAGGAGGTTTTAAGAGTATATCTTTATTGTTTTATCGATTAGAAATTTTTAATCCAGGACCCATTGAGGAAGAGATTGAGATGTTTTTGATAAAAACACCTTTTGATTTGGCTGGTTTAGCTTTTTTTATTGATTCTAGAATAGTGTTAAAGTTTTCGACTAATTTGTTGGTATCGAATGAAACTTTGCCAATAACGACGTGTATATTGCCAGTATCGTCATTTTTAAAACTAACTTTACCTTTTTTTAGTTCAGCTACTGCCTGAGCTGGATTTGGAGTAACAGTATCGTTCTTTGGTGAGGGCATTAAACCGCGAGTGCCGAGAATCTTAGCTATTTGAGCTAAGTTTTTCATTATTGCCGGCTCGGCTACAGCTACAGCAAAATCAGTTTTTTCTGTCTTTTTAATTTCAGCGATCAAGTCTTCACCGCCAACTATATCAGCGCCAGCCGCTTTTACCTCTTTTTCTTTGTCTGCGCTGACGAAGGCAGCAACTTTAATAGTTTTGCCAGTGCCGTGAGGCAGGCTAACAGCAGTTCTAATTTGCTGGTCGCCTTTTTTAGGATCAATGCCTAAACGAAAGTGCGCTTCAACTGAAGCATCAAATTTTGTCTTAGATAATTTTTTAGCCAGTTCTAAAGCTTCTTCAATTGGATAGGCTTTTAACCTATCCCATTCAACTTGCACTTTTTCTTTTTTTTGTTTGGTTTTTTTCGTCATAATTTTCGTGGTGCGGCGTCCCATATTTATGAGACTCCCACAATATTTAATTAATCTTTGATTTCAACACCCATTTGTCTGGCTGAGCCGGCAATTATTTTCATTGCTTGGTCAACGTCATCAGTATTCAAATCCGGCATTTTTTTTTCAGCAATTTCTCGTAATTGGGCTTTAGTAATACTGCCAATTTTATCGGTTAAAGGTTTGCTTGAACCCTTTGGTAATTTAGCGGCTTTTTTTATCAATTCGGAAGCTGGTGAAATTTTCATGACAAAATCGTATGTTCTGTCTTGATAAACTGTAATTTCCACCGGAACAGTTTCGCCCATTCTTGCTTGAGAGGTGGCATTGAATTTTTGGCAGAATTCCTGGATATTTAAACCATGCTGACCGAGCGCTGGACCTACTGGAGGGGCGGGCGTCGCTTGTCCGGCAGCAATTTGCAATTTTATTTTAGTTAATATTTTTTTTGCCATACAAGTTTATTTATTTTATGAAATACCAGCGAGAAGCTTAGGCTTTATCCTAACGCTGGTTGTGTCATTCCGACCGAAGGGAGGAATCCCTTAAAGATTGAGTTTGCGTTTAAGCGATTTCTCGCTCCGCTCGAAATGACAATAGAAATGTTATATCTTTTTAATTTGTAAGAAGTCTAATTCAACCGGCGTTTCGCGGCCAAACATAGAAACCATAACTTTAACTTTACCCTTGCCTTCATCAATGCCGACAACTTTACTTTCCATATTTTTAAACGGACCATCAACAATGCGAACCGGTGAGCCGACAGAAACATCGATCATAAACTTCGGCTCATCAACACCCATACGTTTTTGGATGCCTTTTACTTCCTTATCTAGCAGTGGAGTAGGTGTTGTGCCTGTGCCGATAAAGCCAGTGACATTCGGCGTATTGCGGACGACGTACCAAGAGTCATCAGTGACAATCATTTCTACCAAAACGTAGCCAGGGAAGATTTTTTCTTCAATAACTTTACGCTTGCCGTTTTTTATCTTAATCTTTTTTTCCTTCGGTATTAAAATATTAAAAATCTTATCCTCCATATCCATGGACTCAATTCTTTGCTTTAAATTCTTTTCGACATTTTCCTCGTAGCCTGAGTAGGTATGAAGAACATACCAGCGACGGCCTTGATTTAATGTTTGTTTAGCCATATATTGTTTTGCCAAAGTTTAAAAAACTCTTGGCTTTTATTTAAAATTGATTTCTGGTGATAATTTTTTCAATGCCAAAACTAAAGGCATAATCAAGTAAACCCAAAAAAGCAGCCACGCCCAAACTAATGCCAATAACTAATAGGGTATAGTTTTTAGCTTCTTTTTTGGTCGGCCAGGTTACTTTTTTCATTTCTTCAATTGAACCTTTTAAATATTCGGTCAATTTAGACATATTATTCTAATTTTAGTAATTAAAAACAGCCCTGGTAAGGCATGTCTATCGTTATTTTTATAATACAGTATTTAAGAAAAAGTGTCAAGTTTTGAATAGAATGGATACAGGGGGCGGATTTCCGTTTAGTCAAGAAACCGCCACCCTGGGAACTTTGGAATTCTTTTGCAGCACTGTGTCTGCGGCTATCTAACTATGGGATTTGGAGTAGCATAGGGGAGGGTCTTGTGAAGAGAAACATTGACCCGGCGAGATCACTGCTGTTACAAAGAGCGGAAGAATCCCTTAGTTCCGAAAGTAATAATATATAAAGTTTTTAAATAAGTCAAATTTCAAGAATAAAAAAAGAACCAGGCATTGCTAGTCCATAGCTTTTGGAAGGGGGGAGGCGGGGAATAAATCTGGCCTATGCAACGAAGCATCCAGATCTATTTCCCCGCCGGACTAAGAGTTTGTCGTACGATGACGAGCTCTTTTTTTTGTAAGTTTCCGGGACCGCTATCCAGCACCGACGCCAGATAGCGGTCCCGAGGAGGAATAGGATATGAGGATCCTGAGGGTTCTTAAAGAGCAAAAAATACGCTGGCTGGGCCGTGTTTGGGCGCTCTGCCCAGCCAGCGTGAAGGGTAATACTTCGACGAAGTAATTAAAACAATAAATTAAAAATCTTATTTTGTCAAGAGCTATGTAGAATATATTTTTATTTTTATCTAACATTAACTTAAAAAATTATGTTTGACAAAAAATAATAATATGATATATTGGTAATACCCACTAAAATAGTAGGAATTATGAAGTTTTCAACCCGAACAACTTATGGATTACGGGCAATGATAAAATTAGCGGCCAATTACAATAAAGCCGCTGTTTCTCTTGCTCATATAGCCAAGAAAGAAAAGATTTCCCAGAAATACTTGGAAAGGCTTTTTGTTGCTTTAAAAAAAGAGAAATTAGTTTTATCGGAAAAAGGCGCGTCCGGTGGTTATAGGTTAGCTCGCGATCCGAAGAATATTAGAATTTACGATATTGTAAGAGTTCTAGAAGGTGAAATAAACCCATTTCATTGTGTTAACGATAAAGGCGAAATTATTTGCAGTCAGAAATGTCATTGTGGCGCGACTGCAATTTTAATAAAAGTGCAAGGCGCTATTAATTCAACCTTGCAATCAATGAAATTGAGCGACTTGTTATGAAAAAAATATTGTTCATTTTAGTTTTTTGTTTTTTAGCGACGCCGCTATCCGTTTTAGCGTCAGCAGACACTGACGGAGACGGTATCAACGACAAAGATGAGCAAGAAGTTTATTTTACCGATCCGCTAAAAGCCGACACCGATGGCGATGGTCACAACGACAAAGAAGAGTTAACCAACGGTTATTCGCCGCATAATCCTAAGCCGGTAAAATTAGAAGATAATGACGCTGACAATGACGGGCTTAGCGACAGAATGGAGCTAAATTTTCACACTAATTTATTGAATCCAGACACTGACGGCGACGGCTATAAAGACGGCGAAGAAATAGACAACGGTTATAATCCGCTTAGTCAAGAAAAAGAAAAATTAAAAAAGAGAATTGAAATAAATACAACCAAACAAGAATTAAGTTATTGGCTGGGAACTGTCAGAATGGATATATTTAAAATTTCTAGCGGCAAAATTTCTACGCCAACTCCAAAAGGGCGTTTTGTAGTTGACGGTAAGGTCCCAAAGGCGTGGTCTGGCAATTACGGATTGTGGATGCCCTGGTTTATGAGTTTAAAAAAAGGATTATTCGGTATTCATGAATTGCCAGTGTGGCCGAATGGCTATCGCGAAGGTGAAAATCATTTAGGTACGGCAGTATCGCATGGATGCATAAGACTTGGCGTTGGACCGGCAGAAAAGCTGTATAATTGGACGCCAATAGGAACAGAAGTCATAATAAATTAAAAATGTAAAAATCAAAGTGCAAAATGATCCCGAAGTCCTCGGGATAAAATTTAAAATCATCATCGCAAAGCGATACCTAAATTTTTCATTTTGATTTTTTAATTTTTAATTATTTATTATGCAATATACGCAAAAAGTAATAGATCATTTCAAAAATCCGCACAATCAAGGCGAGATAAAAGACGCTGACGCAATCGGTCAGGCGGGTAATCCGGTTTGTGGCGATGTTATGAAAATTTATTTAAAAGTTGAAAATAATAAAATAGCAGACGTCAAGTTTGAAACCCTGGGTTGTGCTGCTGCTATCGCCGTTTCGTCGTCTTTAACAGACTTGGTTAAAGGCAAAAGTTTAGACGAGGCTTTAGCAGTAACCAAAGATCAAATTGTTAATTATTTGGGTGGCTTGCCACCAGTCAAAATCCATTGTTCAATGCTCGGGGTTGAAGCTTTGCATGAGGCGATAAAGGAATATAAAACTAAAAGCAATAAATAAATTTTTTAGTGTCATCCCCGACCTGATCGGGGATCCATGATGGATTCCCGCTTTCGCCTGCATGCCGGCAGGCAGGCGGGAATGACAAATGAGAAAATATGGTCGAAGTAAAAGTTTTAATTAAAGGATATACATCTGCTGACTCGCTTAAATCATCAGATATTGAAACTACCTGTCCAACTATCACTTTGATCAAAGATGGAAGCAACATAATCGTCGTTGATCCAGGCGTTTTGGAGAGCCAGGACTTGTTATTAAATAAATTGGCGGAGGAAGGCTTAAAAATTAACGATGTTAATTACGTGTTTTTAACACACTCTCACCCAGATCATCATATGAATGCCGGTATGTTTCCCAAAGCCAAAAAGTTAGAGTTTTATGGTTTGTGGGATGGAAATAGATGCTTAGAATGGGATCAAAATTTTACCGACGACATTGAAATAATAAAAACGCCTGGGCATAGCAGTGATTCTTTAACATTTCTAGTAAAAACAGATTTGGGAAATGTGGCCATTTGCGGTGATGTTTTTTGGAAAGAAAACTATCCCGAAGACGATCCATATGCCAACGAAAAGGATAAATTGGCCGAAAGCCGCAAGAAAGTTTTAGAAATTGCCGATTACATAATCCCGGGGCACGGTGATATTTATAAAGTTAATAAATAATAATAAAATATGACGACAGAAGAAAAAATAAAAAAAGCAATAGAAAAAATCAGACCAATGCTACAAGGTGATGGCGGTGATGTTCAATTCGTAAATTGGGATGAGAGGACGGGCGTGGTTGATGTTACTTTGGTAGGTATGTGCGCACATTGCCATATGGCGCATATAACTTTGAAACAAGGAATTGAAGCCGAAATTAAGCAAGAAGTGCCGGAGATTAAAGAGGTTCGTTCCGTTTAGGTTCTAGGTTGTAGGTGTTAGGTTCTAGAATTAATGTCTCGTTGCGAATAGTTACTAAAACCTAAAAACTAAAACCTTTAATGATAATAGATTAATTTTTTAAATAAAGAGTATCTAAAATATTGTTATTATGAGCAATATATACCTTGACCATAGTGCTACTACGCCGGTTGATAAAAAGGTGTTAGAGGCGATGATGCCTTATTTTTCTGATAATTTTGGCAATGCTAATTCAATCCATAGTTTTGGACAAGCGGCTCTAGCTGGTGTCGATAAGGCTCGTAAACAGGTGGCTAAATTTTTAAATTGCAAACCGAGCGAAATTATTTTTACCTCTGGCGCGACTGAGTCAGATAATTTAGCCATAAAAGGAGTTGTTAAAGCTCTGCATGTTAAAGGTCTAGAAAAGATGCATATTATTACGACCAAAGTTGAACACGAAGCAGTACTAGAGCCTTGCAAAGAGTTAGAAAAAGAAGGAATTGAGGTAACGTATTTACCGGTTAAAAAAAATGCTGAGGTTGATTTAGCCGTTTTTGAAAAAGCTATCAAAGACAATACTGTTTTGGTTTCCGTGATATATGTTAATAGCGAAGTTGGTATAATCGAACCGATTCGCGAGGTAGCTAAAATTATTAAAAAGATAAATGAAAAAAAATTGCGGGAATGGGAGAAAAGACGACCGCAAGAACGAGGCGCAAAACCACAACCAATTTATTTTCATACTGACGCTACACAAGCGGTAAATTTTTTGAGTTGCGACGTGCAATGGAATTTTATCGATTTGCTTTCACTCTCAGCTCATAAAATTTACGGGCCAAAAGGCGTTGGCGCCTTGTATGTCCGAAAAGGGACCCCGATTATGTCTTTACAAAAAGGCGGACATCACGAAAATAATCTAAGAAGCGGTACTTTGAATGTTGCCAGCATCGTTGGCTTGGGCGCTGCTATTACTCAGATAGATAAAAGATATCAAGAGACGAATAATGCGAGACTAAATAAATTAAGAAAAGTTTTAATAGACGGTTTATTAAAAAACATTCCTGGCGCGATTTTAAACACTGATTTAAATAACTCATCTCCCTCGCACGCGCATTTTACTTTTCCAGGCGCTGAGGGCGAATCAATATTGATTTCTTTAGATTTAGAAGGCGTGGCGGTTTCAACTGGCTCAGCTTGTGCGGCTGGTAGCCTGGAGCCATCGCACGTGTTGCTCGCTATGGGCATTCCCGCGGAAATAGCGCATAGTTCGATACGTTTTACCTTAGGCAAATACAATGCGGGAGCAGAGATAAAAAAAGTGATAAAAATTTTACCACCGATTATCGCCAGACTGCGGAAGATGAACCCGAATTATAAATAAAAAGCCTCATGCTTCCTTTCTTTAATCACCGGGCCGATCCCGGCGGAGGAGGATTGGAAGTGAGGCATGTAATTGCAATCATGATCGCACGATATTGATATTAGCAGGTAATTTGAAATATGTCTATATCATCGGAAATATTTAAAAACATAGACGTTGCCATTGCCGAATTCCTGCCAACTGTCAGCGCTAAATTTCGCTTCGGCTAGAACTTTAGGAAATTGCCACCAATACTTATTTAAAACAAAATAACCCTCATTTGCACCGACTAAATTCATGGCTTCAGCCATGGTTTTTTTGTCTGGTTTGTTATAAACCATATCTAGATAATATTGATAAAGCGGCGAGTTAGTTGGTATGGGATAATAAAAAATATCATTATCGTAATATTTTTTAAAACCAAATTGCGATAAAGCGGCAGCGCTGACTTGCTGGTTGGATAGAACAATAAAATCATCTTGAGCGTTTTCATTAATCCATTTGGTCGCTTCTATATCGTATTGTCCAACCGAATAGCCGCGGGAATTAAGATAACGATCGTGGCGCGGATAGCTAAGATATAAAGAGGTGGTAATCGTCGCGCTTATGAAAAGAAAGATCGCTATTTTGAAAAATAAGTTTTGTTTTAAAACCGAGTCGATAAAAAGTCTGAAAAATATAAAAGTAAATGGTAAAGCGAACAAAACAGCGGTAATTATAATTCGGTTTAAGAAGTCAGCCCGCTCGTAGAAAATAAAGAAATTAAGAGGTAAAAAGGCGCAGACTAGATAAGAAGAAAAAAGCGCCAAACTCATCCCTAAAAAAATCCAAGCAATTTTCAGCTTCTCTTGCTGGCGCCAAGCGACGTAAATTCCGACCGCAATAATAGTGGCGATGATTAGTTTCGAGTTGAATCCGTATAAGTAGATAAAATTTAGCCAAAAATTTTCTTTGCCCGGCATGACTAATTGCAGCCAACTGAATATATTGATTTTAGAACCTTCAACAGAGTCGATAGCTGCAATATTAGAATCTATTTTTCCAATTAACACAAAAGCGACTGGCAAAGCCGCGGTCGCCAGTATATACAAAAGAGCCATCAGTCTTTTTTTGTATTTACGTAATTCGCTGTGATAAATTGTTAAAATAAGAACAAAAATAAGCGCCGGAATACCAGCGATCGGTTGAGTCAAAAGCGCGGCGGCGGCTAAAACAAAAATCATAATTAAACATCTTAGATCTTGACAAGTCAAGCTTAGTAGAACAGCGGCGGCTAAAAAGAAATAAGCTAAATTTTGCGGCGTAGATATGATGAAAATGGAAAAAGGCAAAGCTAACAATAAGACTATGGATAAGAGTGCCTGCTTTTTGTCTGGCCAAATTTTTTGCAAGCTCTGAAAAGCAATTAAAGGCAGGAAAATAGCGGCTAAGAGCGGGACAAGCAATTTATTCAACGCAGATATCGGTATAAAAAATAATTTGTGGAAAATGATAATAAGCGAGTATTGACCCAGATAATAAAAAGGCTTAGGGTAAACCAATCCGTTTTCGTCAATTAAATTCAAGGTAGCTTCATGAATAAAATTATCAAAACCATAGCCTAATTTATAAACAAAGATAGCAACGGTAAAAGATAAAAATGAATGAACCATTATTAACAGCAAGGAACATCTGCGGTTGTTATAAATTCCGGCAATTAAAACTAAGGTAGCTAAAAAATAAAATGCAAAAAAAGAAACTGGAATAACTTGCCAGGGAGAAATTATTGAGTCAAAAGTTTGATGGCGAAATAAATAAAAGAAACAGAAGAAGACAAGTAAAACATAAGTGCTAATATGTAAAACATCTAGCCAAATAGAACTATTTTTATCGCCGTTTTTAAAATTTAGGGTTTGATTTTTGGCTATTAACTGAGTCCTTTTTTTATTGATTTTTAGCTCAATAAATATTATAATAAAGTAGCTGGCGATTGCTAGAACAACGGCTAAAACTACTCCGAAAAAGTTTAATGAATAAAGGCGATAAATAATAGCGCCAGAGACAGAAATTAGAGCCAACGCTAATAAGATTTGATTTGTAATTTTATTGATATATTTTTCCATATTGTTATTTTAGCATAATTTATGTCAGAATTCACATTCCAATCGGCGGATAAGATTTTGTGGCACGATAAGCTGCTGGCTGCGACTATTTTAAAGTTAATTCCTCGCTATATCCATCCTAATCATTTTACGCTTTTTAGATTATTGGCATCGCCGGTAGTGGCGACATTGATGTATTGGGAAAGTTATCGGTGGGGGCTTGTTGTTTTTTTACTTATGGCTTCAACGGACGCGATTGATGGCTCATTGGCGCGCACCAGAAACCAGATTACTGAATGGGGTAAAATTTACGATCCGTTGGCAGACAAAATTTTGATTGGTTGCATGATATTTATCATTGTCTTGCGCTACATTGATCCTTGGATTGCATTTTTCATTATGGCGATTGAGTTGATTATAATCATCACAGCCTGGATTAGAAAAAGAAAGGGTAAGATCGTGCAAGCGAATGTTTGGGGTAAAATAAAAATGATTTTACAGGTAATAGGCGTGTCAATTCTTTTGCTGGCCATAGTCTTCGATTGGGGTGCTTTAACGCCTTTTGCATCTGGCACATTATACTTAGCGATCGTTTTTGCGATTATCAGCTTACTTACCTACAGCATTTAATTATTATTCATGGGAGAACTATTTTTAAAAATAAAAAAAGTCATAAGAGACAAATGGCATTATTTAATTATTTTAATTTTGGCCATTATTTTTTTTATTGTAGCTAGCAGCTTAAATTATTTAACACAAAGCTATTCGCAACCAGAATTCGTCAAATGGGCGTCTCCCGACGAAACTGCTAATTATATTTTTGCCAAACTATACTCTCAGACAAAAAACATTAGTATTTTTGAAGAAAATAATTTATTAGTAAATGATATAATTAGGCCGCGCAGTTTTCGTTCGGATAGCGGCGTGATGAAGCCAGTCAGTTTTTTAGGAATTATCTTGATTTACGGTCAGATTGCGGCTTGGACTTCGTATAAAATAATTCCGTATTTAACGCCTTTTTTCGCTAGCATCGGGCTTTTTTATTTTTATGCTTTGGTGAAAAAGTTATTTGGCAAAAACAACGCATTAATTTCTGTTTTTTTGCTCGCCTCATTTCCTCCTTATATTTATTATTCAATGCGCAGTATGTTTCACAACGTGTTGTTTACTGTTTTACTGATCATTGGTTTGTACTATGCAACGGTCATGGTTAAAAAGAAAATAAAAGCAAAAAAAGAAGAACAAATATGGTGGTGGTTTACTTCAGCTAATTGGCACGGCGTAATTTGCGCTTCTTTGGCTGGGTTGTTTTTTGGTTTGGCTGTTAGCGCGCGGTCCTCAGAATTAATTTGGCTTGGTCCGGCGTTATTTATTCTGTGGCTTTTGAATATAAAAAAAGCTGGCATTATAAAGCCGTTAATTTCTTTGTTGTTTGCGATTTTGGCATTATTGCCAACTTTTTATTACAACCAACTTTTGTACGATTCTTATTATTTGGGCGGTTACGCAGAGATGAATAAATCAATCGTTAATATAAAAGATGCTTCCACTGATTTGCTGGGCGTATCGACTGGGTATAGTTTCAAAACAGACCGAAATTTTTTAGATACTCTGAAAGATAATATCTTAGTTTTTGGATTGCATCCGCGCCAAGCATACAATACTTTTAAATATTATTTCGTTGAGATGTTCTATTGGCTTTTTTGGCCGGCCGTTTTCGGTCTTTTGATATATTTGGGTAATTGGCACAAATTTAGGTATCGACATTGGGTTTATTTTTTATGCCTGGGAATTAGCACCCTTATCCTGGTGGTTTATTATGGCAGTTGGATTTTTTATGACAATCCCAATCGAGCCAATCATACTATCGGCAATTCTTATACGCGCTATTGGCTACCGATTTATTTAGGCGCTATGCCGCTAGTTAGTCTGCTGATTATGCGTTTAAGCAGAATAATAAGCTGGCCGTTTAAAAAGTTAAACTACGAAAAGGGAGGCGAGGGTAGTTTTTTTTCGTTTCGTTTCAGCCGCAAGATTTTATACAACAGCTTGCGCACAGCGATTATAGCAGTTATTTTATTTTTGTCTGCTAATTTTTTGCTTGTCGGGTCTGAAGAGGGCGTTTTATATTTAATAAAAAATCAGCAGTCAGCCAAGCAGGATTGGCAAGAAGTCATGAGCTTAACGGAGGGCAATTCAGCAATTATTACTTTATATCACGACAAACTATTTTTTTCGGAGCGTAAAGTGATTGTCGGTTTATTTGATGATCAAAACATGAATCTTGAATACGCAAAACTAACCCGATTAATTCCAGTTTATTATTATAATTTTAATTTTCACAGCGAAGATCTGGATTATTTAAATAATAGCCGGCTGGCTAGCGTTGGTTTGCAAATCAGGGAGATTAGAAGAATTAACGATAAGTTTACTTTGTACCAACTTTACGAGCAGGCCAGCACTACTGATAAAATTATTAAAGAAAAAATGTAAATATGGATAATACTAAGAAAAAAAGAATCGGCATTGACGCTCGCTTTTACGGTCCGACACGCAAAGGTCTGGGTCGTTATACCCAGGAAGTTGTCGATAGGGTGGTGGTAATGGATAAAAAAAATGATTATGTTGTTTTTTTATCGCGAGATAATTTTGAAGAATTTGATCATCAAGCGCCAAACGTCAAAAAAGTATTAGCTGATATCCGTTGGTATACATTGGTCGAACAAATAAAGCTGCCCTGGTTAATAAAAAAAGAAAAATTAGATTTAATACATTTCCCACATTTTAACGTCCCACTTTATTGTCCGACTGGTTTTATCGTTACTATACACGATTTAATATTAACTAAATTTCCAACTGTCAGAGCAACCACTCTCAACCCTTTATTTTATTGGTTTAAAAATTGGGCTTACCGCTTAGTTATAAAAAAAGCTATAATGCGAGCTCGAAAAATTATTGCTGTTTCGCAATTTACTAAAGATGATCTAATTAAGCAATTTGGCATTGACGGCAAGAGAATCTCGGTCACTTTGCTGGGAGTAAAAAAAATTTTTTTGGAAAATAGCAATATTCAGGCACTTGATATTTTAGGGAGGCATGGTGTTAGAAATGACTTTTTGCTTTATGTCGGCAACGCCTACCCCCATAAAAATTTAGAAGGATTGATAAAAATATGGCCGCAGCTTAAGAAAGAAAATAAAAACTTGCAACTAGTGTTAGTCGGTAAAGATGATTATTTCTATGAAAGAGTAAAATTGTTTGCCGAAAAATATAATAAAGACGGTCAAAGCATTATCTTCCCCGGATTTTTACCGGACAAAGATTTAATTTATTTTTATCAAAATGCTTTAGCTTATATTTTTCCTTCAAGATATGAAGGTTTCGGCCTGCCGCCGCTTGAAGCAATGGCGCAAGGCTGCCCCGTTATTAGCTCTAACCAGGCTAGCATGCCGGAGATTTTAGGAGAGGCGGCCGTTTATTTCGACCCCGATAAAGAAGACGAGATGATTGAAGTGATCAGTAAAATTATTAACGATCCGCCACTGCGAAGCGATTTGAGAGTAAAGGGTTTAGAACAAGTTGAAAAATATAGCTGGGAAAAATGCGCCAGTGAAACCTTAAATATTTATAAAGATTTTTTGGATAGTTAATTTTTTTTGCATCATCATAGCCTTTAATGTTATAATATACTCATAAAATAATTTTATACACAGACGTTTTTTTATCGTACTCAAATATTAAATCCCCATGCCCCAAAACAAAAATAAACATGTAATTTTTGTGGAAAAAGACAATCGTCCATCTCGTTTTTTGTTGGATTTACACAGTCTGGCAATTGAAAAAGAGGGTGGTGCTGATAAATATAAAAAAAATAATCAATCATTAGAGGATGTTTCTGCTCAAAAAGTTGAGTTGGGTGATAAAAATAAAACAAACTCGGTTAAAAAGAACGAAGCAGAGGAGGCGGGGCAAAAGAAAATTTTTAATTCCGCGCGCCGACAAGCAAGGCAGCTAACTTTTTTCCCATTACTTTTTTTGGGTTATAAGCTTATTAGGGTAATTTTAAAAATTTGCTACGGCATTGGTTGGGTCGTAGTTTTTTTAATCAAGTTGCCGTTTATAGTTCCGATCAATATTCTAAAATTATTCTCAAAAGAGCGCGAGGCTGAGTCGGAAGATACAGAAGCTATTTACAGTGTTTTTAACAACAAAATTCCTCAAGAAAAATTTAGCGACAAGTTAAAAAGAAGAGTCAGGGCGGTTAATTGGTTAAAGCCATTTAATTTTTTGTTGCCGATTATAGTTAGAATAAAACCTAAACCGACTTCAAGAGTAAGGGCGTTTTTGCGGACTAATATAAAATTTAATTTGCCAATAAAAAAAAGATTAAGACCATTTCATTTCTCAATGCCTCGTTGGCAGCCGTCTAGGCGCCCGTTGGCAGCCGCGGGATTTTTGGCTTTATCGATGATGGTTTTAGTTTTGCCTTTTAAAGCCTTTACTTCCTATAAAAGTTTAGATGATTTGCGCGGTGTAGTTTTAGGAATTTCCGAATCAGCTTTAGCCAGTATAAAAGACGGCGCCAGATTGGCGGGCGATAAAGATTTTTATGGCGCTAGCAATAATTTTGCCAAGGCCAGTCAAGATTTTTCTATAGCCGAAAAGGAAGTAAAAGAAATAAGTAATTTATTATCTATCATAGCTCCGCTGATACCGAGCAAGGATGTTAAAATGGCGGCGCAAGCCGACCTAGTTTTAGAAGCAGGAAAATTGAGCGCTAAAATAGCCGAAGATTTAACTTTGGCTTTAAGCGGATTCTCCGGGCAAGGGTCCGATAAAAACTCAGCATTTTTTAATTTTTTTGAATACAGCCGGACGATGGACGAAGATGTAAAAAGGTTAAGTGCTGTGGTTAAAAAAATTGATGCCAGCGGTTTGCCAGACGAATATCAAGATAAATTTAAAACCTTGCAAGGCAGAATAGCTGTCGTTGAATCTAGTGCTAGCGAATTAGTCGATTTGGCCGATAAATTATACATATTATTGGGTTTTAATGCAGAAAAGCGTTATTTGCTTGTTTTTCAAAATAATACGGAAATGCGTGCCAGTGGGGGGTTTATAGGCAGTTATGCTTTAGCTGATTTTAGCAACGGACAAATAAAGAATATAGAAGTACCTGGTGGTGGCAGCTACGACACTGAATGGGGAATGGTCAAAAAAATAATTGCCCCAGAGGCTTTAAGTATTGTTAATCCGCGTTGGTATTTTTGGGATGCTAATTGGTGGCCGGATTGGCCAACAACGGCTCGCAAACTGGAATGGTTTTATGAACAAAGCGAAAGAAGGACGGTTGACGGCGTTATTAGTTTGACGCCAACTGCTTTTGAAAAAATATTGTCTGTTATTGGTCCTTTAGATATGCAAGAAAAATACGGCTTGATTTTTACAGCTGAAAATTTTTGGGATTTAACTCAGGATTTAGTAGAGAGGAAGCCAATTTACACCGCCGAGGCCGTTGCCACAAGCACGCTTAAAAATGAACCTAAAAAAATTATTGGCGACTTGCTAGAAAAGATTAGACAGGAATTACCGGCTAGATTGGATCAAAAAATGTCTTTTGATTTACTGCAGGCTATTGAAGAGGGTATTGAGGAAAAACATATTTTGCTGTATTTCAACGACGAGAAACTGGAGAAAAAAGTTGCGGAATACGGAGCTGATGGCAGAATAAAAGAAGCTAATTGGGATTATTTAATGGTGGTTAACAGCAATATCGCCGGTGGCAAAAGCGATAAAAAAATAAAAGAAGAAATCAGTCATACAGCCGAAATTCAAGCAGACGGCACTGTTGTTGATACGGTGGTGGTAAAACGGACTCACTGGGCAGAAAAAAATGAAAAATTTGTCGGCGTGCGCAATAATAATTGGATGAGAATTTACACGCCCCTGGGCAGTGAGTTGATAGAAGCCGGCGGCTTTAGCAGACCGGATGATATTTATTTTTCTAAGCCAGAGAGAGACTGGGAAAAGGATTTAGACGTCGTTAATACGGAAGGTTTGGCTGTAATCCATACTAAGAGCGGAACAAAGATTTACGAAGAGAACGGTAAGACGGTTTTTGCCAATTGGTCGCAAGTTGATCAGGGATCAAGCGCCACGGTTTATTTTAAATACAAATTGCCTTTCAAGGTTGATATAAAAGGGGAGGAGCGGGTGGGGCTTCTAGATAGCCTAGTAAATTATTTTAACCCGGACCAAAAAGAGCTTATACCTTATGCTTTGTTGATGCAAAAACAGCCGGGGTCTGTTAACAGCGTTTTTAAAAGCCAGATGAATATTGCCGATAATTATAAAATTGTCTGGTCGTATCCCGGCGGCGGTAACGAAAAAAACAATCGCTGGCACGAAGAAGGCGCCTTAAATACCGATAAATATTTTGCGATTTTGGCTACTAAATAAATTAAATATTTACGAAAAATATATGAAGAATTTTAAAACAATCAATCAAAAGATGTCGGCTAAGTTATGGCCGGTAATGATTATTTTTGTCAGTCTTTTGACGCTGGGCAGCTGGCGTAAATCATATTTACGCGGCTATTACCGCGCAGACGGCGC
>JAKJDO010000034.1 GCA_022705905.1 Patescibacteria group bacterium | reverse complement strand
GCTCAATAAAAGCAAAAATCTTTTGTGCTAAATCGGTGTGGATGCCGTTTTTAACACAGCCGTCAATAAATTTCTTTTTTTGTTCAACCAACAATTTGGCAATCTTCTTGCCGACCGCCTTTCTTAAGACATCGGCTTCAGCCATAGTGAAGCCGGCAATATCACGAGCTACCTGCATAACTTGTTCTTGATAAATGGCTACACCATAAGTTTTGGCTAAAATCGGCTCTAGCTTGGGATGCAGATAGGCCGGTCTCTTTTTAGTATGTTTACCGGCAATATAATCTGGTATCCATTCCATCGGTCCAGGGCGATATAATGCTGCCATAGCAATAATATCTTCTAGCTCAGTCGGTCTTAATTCGCGCAAATAGCGTTTCATGCCGCTAGATTCAAACTGAAATACACCGGTTGTTTCTCCATCTTGGAATAATTTAAAAGTTTTGAGGTCATCAAGCGGAATTGTATCAATATTTATTTCAACACCACGAGTGCTCTTTATAATTTTAACGGCCGATTCAATAATAGTCAGATTCTTTAAACCCAAAAAATCCATCTTTAATAATCCTAAATCTTCAACTGGATGAAGGGAGTATTGCGAAACAATTATTCTGTCCGAAGAAGAGGCGTATTGCAAGGGCGTGTAATCAGTTAATGGATTCTTGGTGATTAAAACACCGCAAGCATGGGTTGATGAATGACGGGCTACGCCCTCCAAACGCTTAGCATAATTAATAATCTTTTGTGCCGCTTCTTCAGTTTTATATTTTTCTTTTAATTCTTCTGAAGTGACTAATGCTTCATCAATTTTAGAAAACATCGGGAACATCTTCGCCAGTTTATCGCAATAATCATAGGGATAATTCAAAACTCGACCGACATCGCGCACGGCTACACGAGCCGCCATCGTTCCAAAAGTGATAATTTGAGCAACATGGTCTTTGCCGTATTTACCTTCACAATATTGAATAACTTCATCGCGACGCACATCAGCAAAATCCATATCAATATCAGGCATAGAAATACGGTCGGGATTCAAAAAACGTTCAAACAATAAATCGTATTTTAGGGGGTCTAGGTTGGTAATGTTGGTTAAATAGCAAACCAAAGAGCCGGCTGCCGAACCACGACCTGGTCCGACTACAATACCATGATTTTTTGCCCAATTAACAAAATCAGCGACAATTAAGAAGTAAGAAGGAAACCCCATTTTATCAATAACCGACAATTCATAATCCATTCTCTCTTTTATATCCGGCTCAATTTGCTCGTAAGTTTTACCATATCGCATCATCAAGCCTTCTTCGCATAATTTACGCAAATAACTAATATTATCGCCTCCGGGAACTTCAAAATATGGCAGTTGGATATTACCCAGTTCAATAGAGACATTGCAACGTTCAGCGATTTTAACTGTGTTCTCTATGGCCTCGGGAACGTCTCGGAAGGCATCAACCATTTCTTTTGCACTGCGCGCCGAACAATCGAACTCTATCATATTCATTCGATCGGTGTCATCTATTTTTTTCTTATTTTGCAAGCACAGTAAAATATCTTGAGCTTCGTTATCTTCCTTTTTTAAATAATGCACGTCATTAGTGGCGACTAAAGGAATATTCAATTCCCTTGAAAATTCTATGATTTTTTCATTGACCATTTTTTGTTCGGGAACATCGGTGTGACGTTGTATTTCTAAGAAAAAATTGTTTTGCCCGAAAAGTTCATTGTATTCCAAGATTCTTTTTTTTGCCTGATCTACTTTGCCGGACCTTATCATAATCGGAATTTCACCGGCCAAGCAGGCTGAGCAGGCAATAAGACCCTCGTGATATTGTTGCAAAATCTCCCAATCAATTCTTGGTTTATAATAAAAACCTTCCAAATGGGCGATGGAAGTTAGTTTAATTAAATTTTTATATCCTTGATTATTTTCTGCCAAAAGTAAAAGATGATAAGTTCTTTTTTCGTCATCAACAGTTAATTTATCAAACCGCGATCCGCTAGCCAAATAAGCCTCGACGCCAATAATCGGTTTTATCTCCGCTTTTAAACATTTCTGATAAAATTCAATAACACCATACATGACTCCATGATCAGTGATGGCTACTGCTGGAGCGCCGTCTTCTTTTACCGTCTGGATTAGTTCGTCAATATTAGTCAAACCGTCTAAAAGAGAATAATGTGAGTGGACATGGAGATGGACAAATTTCATAAGACTCAATAATCCCATCCTGTGGAGGGGCGGGATGGGTAGGTTTTCTAAAAAACGCACCCCAAACCCCCTCTCAAAAGAGGACTGTGGGTATTTTAAAGGCAAAGAGGTGAGTTATTCCTCACCTTTTTCCTACATTAAAATATAATATATTAAGAGATAAAAATCAACAATTTTAAAATAAGGAAATTCTATATTTTGCAAAACCTATCCTTTTACTTTATTAATGATGCCATTTAACTCTTCTTCACTAAAAAACTCAATAATTATTTGTCCGCCCTTCCCTTTTCTCTTTATTTCGGCTTTGGTGCCAAAAAACTGGCGCAAGGCAAATTCTTTATCCTTATCGGCGTAATTTATTTGAATTCTAGCTGCTTTAGTACCGCCCATGCGGCGCGCTTCGTTATTTGTATCTTTAACAGACAAGTTATTATGTAAAATTTTTCTAAATAAATTCATCTGCTTTTCCTCGCCTTCAATGCCCAAAAGATATTTGGCGTGCCCTTCAGTAATTTTTTCTTCTATCAAAGCTAGCTGGATTTCTGGCGGCAAATTTAAAAGACGTAAAGTATTGGCCACTGATGGTCGTGATTTGCTAACCTTTTTTGCCACGTCTTCTTGTGTCAAATTAAACTCATCTATTAAACGTCTATAACCAGCCGCCGTCTCAATTGGATTTAGCTGCTCTCTTTGAATATTTTCAATCAAAGCGATTTCTAATTTCTCCTGTTGATTAGCATCACGCACTATTACCGGCACTTTTGGCAGGTTTATTTTTTTAGCAGCTCGCAAACGCCTTTCTCCAGCAATCAGTTCAAAACCATCAGGGCCCTGGCTAACTATCAGGGGCTGGACTATACCGTATTCTTTTATTGACTCTATCAAATCATTAAGATCCCCGTCTTCAAAATTTTTTCGCGGCTGAAATGGATTAACCTTTATTTTGTCAACTTCAATCTGCAAAACCTTGTCTTTATTGTCGTTCGCCAATAATACCCTTTTAATTTGACCATCTTTGCCAGTCGTCGTTTTGGGAGGAATCAAAGAACTAAGCCCCCTACCTAAACTATTAGTTGCCATATTATTTTATTCTGTCATCCTGAACTTGCCTGCCCGCCGAATTGGAGGGTTTCAGGATCTCGTATTTCCAACGTCCACGAGATCCCGGGTTGTGGTCCGGGATGACAATTATTTTAATTATTATCTTTTTCTAAATCTATAAATTCTCGCGCTAATCTTTCATAAGCTCGGCCGCCTTTTGACTTTGGATCGTAATGCAAAATTGAACGGCCAAAGCTTGGGGCTTCTGCCAAACGAACACTGCGAGGAATAATAGAACGAAAAACGCGATTAGGAAAATACTTATAAAGTTCATTCATAACCGAAGTCGATAAACGATTGCGATTATCAAACATAGTAATTACAGCGCCTTTAATTCCCAATTCTGGTTTTAAATTGTTTTGAACAAGACCAATAGTTTCCAATAATTGGCTTAAACCTTCCAAGGCAAAGTATTCGCTTTGAATCGGAATTAGGACTTCGTCAGCTGCTACCAAGCTATTAACAGTCAAAAGTCCTAGTGATGGCGGACCGTCAATAATAATATAATCAAATTCATCTTTTATTTCCTCTAGTACATTTTTCAATCTATATTCACGATCGTCCATATGAACTAACTCAATACCGGCGCCTGCCAAAGAAATGGTAGCTGGAGCTACTTTAAATTTATCTTGCAAAGTGTGTTTAATGATGTTATAAATTGGTTTGTCTCCAACCAAAGATTCGTATATGCCATGAGGAAGGTTTTTATGATCAACACCGATACCGGAGGTGGCGTTCGCTTGCGGATCAATATCGACCAGCAAAACATCTTTACCCAAATACGCCAGGTATGCTCCTAAATTTATGGCGGTTGTTGTTTTCCCGACCCCGCCCTTTTGATTAACAATTGATATTATTTTGCCCATATTACAAAATAGAAACGATATATTGTCGTATTTGAAACAATG
>JAKJDO010000033.1 GCA_022705905.1 Patescibacteria group bacterium | reverse complement strand
AAAATTTTTGATCAAAATGGCAACTTAAAAAAACAATTCCTTGCTTATGATAAAAATTTCCGCGGCGGCGTTAATGTGGCCGCCGGCGATGTTGACGGTGATGGTCAAGACGAAATTATTACCGGCGTTAGTTCTGGCGGCGGACCGCAAGTTAAAATATTTTCAGGTTTAGGCGCTTTGAAGAGCCAATTCTTTGCTTATGATAAAAATTTCCGCGGCGGCGTTAATGTGGCTGTGGCTGATGTTGATGGTGGCGCCAGGAATAAAAAAGCGGAAATTATCACTGCTCCCGGCCAAGGCGGCGGACCGCATATAATTATTTTTAATAATTATGCACAGAAAGTAGGTCAATTCTTTGCTTATGACAAAAATTTCCGCGGCGGCGTTAATGTTTACGGAGGAGACGTTGATAACGATGGTTTAGAAGAAATTATAACAGGGGCGGGACCTGGCGGAGCGCCACACGTTAGGATCTTTAAAAAAGACGGAACTTTAATTCATTCTTTCTATTCTCTTAATAAAGATTTCAGCGGCGGCGTAAAAGTTGGCGTTATAAAATATTAATTTTAAAATTATGCCTAAACAAATTATTTTTGACAAAAAAAACGTCTTAATTATTGGCGGCGCCGGATTTGTCGGCTCGCATCTTTGCGACGAATTAGTAAAGAATAATCGAGTGATTTGTGTTGATGATTTTTCCAGCGGCGATGAAAAAAATATTGACCATTTATTAGCAGAGCCTAATTTTAAATTTGTCAGACACGATATAACCCGGCCCTTAAATTTAAAAGAACAGCCCGAGTTGCAGGAGTTTAAAATTGAATTTCAGGGCGTACAGGAGGTCTATTATCTAGCCTGTCCGATGTCGCCTAAACACTTCGATAATAGCAAGGTGCCAATTTTATTAGCTAATTCTTACGGCGTTATTAATGCTCTGGAGATAGCTCGTCAACACCAAGCTAAATTTATGCATTTTTCCTCATCTGTCGTCTATGGTCCAAGAAGAGATAGTAATGACAAAATTAAAGAAAACGATTTGGGGCAGGTTGATATTTTGTCGGAACGCAGCGCTTATGATGAGGGTAAAAGATTTGCCGAAACGATTGTTAAAAATTATCACGACGTGTATAATATCGAAACAAAGATTATTCGGCTTTTTAGAATCTATGGTCCAAGAATGAAATTTAACGATGGCCATATTATTCCCGATATGATCGCCAACGCTTTAGACGGCAAGGACTTGGTAATCTTTGGCGACCATAATTTTCGTTCGTCATTTTGTTATATAAGCGATTGTATAGATGCTGTTATCAAGATGATGGAAGGCGGATCCGTCGGACCTATAAATATCGGTTCGGATATTGATGTTAATTTTGTCGATTTAGCTAATGAAATTATTAGCATGACAAAATCTAGATCTAGCATTAAATACGAAGAGCCTTTATTGTTCTTTTCACCGCTTTGTCTGCCCGATATCACTAGAGCCAGAAATGAACTGGGTTGGATGCCGATCGTGCCTCTAAAAAAAGGTTTGGAAAGAACTATTTATGAAATCAGAGCCAATAAAGGTTTAAAAAGCGTAGCCCAAGCTTTATAGTTCTTATGAAAATAATTTGCATAATTCCAGCGGCTAACGAAGAAGAGAAAATAGGCGAGGTGATAGATGAAGTAAAAAAATTTGTTGATGAAGTTGCGGTTGTGGACGATGGTTCTACAGACAGCACGGCCGAAGTGGCAGTTCAACACAAGGCCACATTACTTAAGCATTTGGTAAATAGAGGGCAGGGCGCTGCTTTAGAAACGGGCAATACTTACGCCTTAATGAACGGCGCCGATATAATTATTCATTTTGACGCTGATGGCCAGTTTTTGGCCGAGGAAATTCCAGACATGGTTAAACCCATCATAGAAGATGGATATGAGGTGGTGTTAGGATCTAGATTTCTCGGTAAGGAGTCAAACATGCCTTTAAGTAAAAAATACATAATTATCCCGCTAGCTCGTTTAATAAATTTTTTATTTTTTAATGTAAGATTGACTGATCCGCAAAGCGGCTTTAGGGCTTTAAGTAGAGGAGCGGCGGGAAAGATAAAAATAGAATTGTCTGATTACGCTCATTGCAGTGAAGTGCTAGGTAAAATTTTTAAATTCAAGCTCAAGTTTAAAGAAGTGCCGATTACGGTGATTTATACTAAATTCGGCAGAAATTTCAGGGGAGGAATAAATATAATTAGAGATTTAATATTAGGAAAATTAATTAAATAATTATGTCCCAACAATTGATTGCCCTAGCTATAATTCTTTTTTTTCTTGGTCGCTTATTTTGGCAGAAGAGGAAAAAACAAGTTGCCGCTAATGAATTTATTTTTTGGCTAATTTTTTGGCTAACAGCGGCTATTGCCGTGTTTTTTATAAAAACGATTGATAAATTTTTCGCCAGCTTAGGTTTTTCTAGTCCGAGTATAAATATCCTATTTTATTTAGCCACCATCGTTTTGTTTTATCTGATTTTACGCCTGCGGATACGTTTGGAGAAAGTTGAGCGCAATCTTACAACAATAGTTAAAGAGATAGCTTTAACCAATAAAAAATAAATTATGGGTTATTACATTATCTATGGCGTCATTGTCGGCATAGGCGCTTTTTTTGTTTATTATTTTGTCTGGGGAGGGAGAATGGAGGTCCTACGCGAGCTAAGCGGGGTAGTGGCGACCCTTGGTTTTTTTATATTTTTATTGGCCGCCAGTTATATAAAAAATAAACAAACAATAAAAAAAGCGGGAGATTGGTCCGATCCTGACAAAGAGTCTTTTTATATAAATAGTAAAATGAAAATGTTTGACAGGATTTTTGGTTTTTTTCTTGGCCTGATTGTTTTAGCCGTCCCCGTATATAGCGGTTTTTTAGATACGATTGATATTGCGCAAATGTTGCTAGTAGTAATTATTTATTTCAGCTGGCATCATTATTTATTTATTTCTCGAAAATTGCCATCTTACGAGACTATTTCCGCTCTGAACAATTTGGATAAAGCTAAAGATTATGCCGCCTTGTTGTTAATTTCTATTTTTGCCTTGCTACTGCCGATTCTTGTCCGTAATTTTAATATTGCAGACGCTTTGCAGGCTTTGATTGTTTTTGTTATTGCTTACGGCTGGCATCGCTATTTATTCTCTTTTAAGCATTAAAAATATGAAGATAGCTCATGTGGTTTGCACCTTTCCGCCTTATCATGGCGGTATCGGCAATGTAGCTTATAAATATGCCGAGAATTTAAACAAGGCAGGAGCAGACGTAACAGTTTTTACGCCTAATTATAACCAGCAGACAATACCTCGTTTGGGTTTTAAGTGCGTAGCGTTAAAGCCTTGGTTGAAGTATGGTAATGGCGCTTGGCTTCCGCAATTGTTTTGGCGGTTGAAAGACTTTGACATCGTTCATTTGCATTATCCTTTTTTTGGTGGCGCGGAAATGGTTTGGCTGCGCAAAATATTGCTTGATCAAAAGATGAAATTATTTATCCATTATCACATGGATATTGACAAATTAGCCTTAACCGCTTGTTTTTTGAGCTGGCCTGACAAATTAATACGTAATTCTTTGTTTAATTTGGCTGAAGCAATTACCTGCGCTAGCTTTGACTATATCCAGGAATCTGCGATTAATGATGTTTTTAAAAAATATAATAATAAATTTTACGAATTATCTTTTGGTGTTGACTGTGAGCGTTTTCAGCCAGGCGTCGACTGGCTAGTCAAAAAAAATAGAATATTGTTTGTTGGTTCTTTAGATAAAGCGCATAATTTTAAAGGCTTAGAAATTCTTTTATCGGCAATGACCAAAATAAAAGAAAGCAAGCTTAAATTGACTGTTGTGGGTGGTGGTAATTTATTGCCTTTTTATAGAAAAATGGCTGAAGATAAAGGCGTCGCTTCAAGAATTGAATTTACCAATTTTGTCAGCGACGAATTATTACCCATTTATTATCAAAAAGCCGATCTCCTCGTCCTACCGTCAACTAGCAGTCATGAAGCTTTTGGCTTGGTTCTGCTTGAAGCTATGTCATCAGGTATTCCAGTTATTGCTTCCAACCTGCCAGGCGTAAGAACTGTTTTTAGAAATGGAGTAGAAGGATTTTTGGCTGAAGTTAATAGTCCTAACGATTTGGCAGAAAAGATCAGTATTATATTGGCTGAAAAAAATAGTTGGCAAAAAATGTGCCAAGCAGCGCGCAGTCTGGCCGTAGAAAAATATTCGTGGGAAA
>JAKJDO010000021.1 GCA_022705905.1 Patescibacteria group bacterium | reverse complement strand
TCTGAAGTCGGTAGGTTCCCAGCGTCAAGACTGGTAACAATCGGATACATATTGTCCGCATAAGTACCAGTAAACGGTATCGGAGCGCTGGTATCAACTTGGATACATTGCGGATTGTCTCCACCAGCATTAGCGCTATATAGTGCACTAAAACCCACTCCACTATACAAAGTATTCATGCCTGCCGGACAAGCCCCGCCACCCCATTGAACAAAGGTTTCTCCTCCACCGGCACTAGCAGCCGAACTAATAGCATTCTGCACATACTGTACTGTGGCGCCGTCATTATTGGCGGGCGCGGCAGAAGTTACTAAGTTAGTAATCCTATTATTCCCCATATTTAAATCTCCGGTCATAGAATTAGTGCCGTCCGTAGCTAAAAAATCATCATCCAAGTAGTTCCAATCAACAATGGTGATGGAGTTGTCCGAAGAAGTTCTGTTATATCTGCCCTGCAAAGCCAAAGCTGCTTTTTCGAATGAAAAGGGTGAAAGCACTAATAAAACAAAAGAGAGAAAAAAAAGAGCAAAACCAAAAAAGTTAAAAATCTTTTTATTTTTTCTAGAATATTGCATAAAAAATATTTAAATTATTATCTATTATAACACGTTTAAAAACTTGAGGCCATTTGATACATCGGCAAAATAATCGCTGCCACCATAAAACCAACACCGACACCCATTACCACCATAATTATCGGCTCCATCAGCGTCATTAAATTGGCGATAATGTTGTTCACTTCCCTGGTATAAAAATCGGTAATTCTGCCTAAAACGGTATCTAGCCGTCCCGATCTTTCACCGATGCTCATCATCTGGGAAACCATCTTAGGAATTTGCTCGCTTGTCTCAAAAACGCTGCTGATTGAGTTGCCATCTTCAACTTCTTTGATGGTATTTTTAATTAAATCTCTATAAACGTCGTTGGTGACTACCTCGGCAGTGATGGCTAAAGCTTTAGAAATATTTACTCCACCTAACAATAAAGTCTGCAAAGAACGGGTGAAACGAACTAAATAAATGCGCTGGAATAAAGTGCCAAAAATAGGCAGGCGCAAAAGCAAATTGTCAAAAAATTTTTTGCCCTGGGACGTTTTTAAAAAATACCGCAAGCCAAAAAAGGCGGCTGCCATTGCTATTAACAACGCTAACCAAAACTTTGTTAAGAAAGCAGATAAACCGATTAAAACTTTAGTAGCAAAAGGCAACTGGCCACCGCTTTCAATAATAACCGCTGTTAGTTTGGGCACCACTGACACCATCATAAAAATACCCACTATCGCCAAACCGGAAATAATAAAAGCGGGATAAATCATAGCTCCTTTAATTTTACTAGTCATATCATAATCTTTTTCCAGTTCATCGGCTAAATAATTTAGCACTTCGTCCAATTTGCCTGATGTTTCGCCTGATTTGACAACATTAATATAAAAATTAGAAAAAACTTCCGGCCGCCTAGCCAAGCTATCGGATAAACGCGCGCCACCATCAATCTCTTCGGCCACGCCCGTCACCACAGCTTGCAACTGCTTATTTTCAATTTGATCTGACAGAATTTTAAGCGCCTGCACTAAAGTTACGTTAGCCGATATCAATACTGAAAATTGGCGCGAAAAAATAACAATATCTTTCGGCTTAATACGATTCAAAAAAACGGAGATTGAAAAATTACCACCTAACGGCTGGGCGCCCTCTTTAAGACTAGTCACTGCTAAACCTTTGCTTTCCAAAAATTCATAAGCAGCGCTTTCATTAGCCGCCTCCACTAAACCGCTAGACGTCTTATTGCCTGCAGACGATGCTTTATATTTAAAAATAGGCATAGATATTAATTTTCTAATTTTACTTATTTTCCCATTACTTTCTTAATCTTGTCCACTACTTCCGAAGGCATAAAATGGGCTTTAATTAAATAGTCATTAGCCCCCAAGGACAAGCCTTTTTCAATTTCATCTTTCTGGTTCAAATTAGTCAACAATATAACCGGAATGGACTTAGTTTTCTCGTCAGCTTTTAATTTTTCTAAAACTTCAAAACCGTTCATTTTAGGCATAAGTATATCCAATAAAATAATATCCGGCTTTTCGGTTAAAGCCAGTTTTAATCCCCTCTCCCCATCTTCGGCTGATAATACAAAAAAATTTTCTATTTCAAATTTAGTCGAATACATGCTCGATAAAAAAGGATCGTCCTCCACTAATAAAATTTTTGTTTTTTCGTCTTTAGTCGACATACGATTATAATATAAAATTAAAAACTTAAAGTTATAAACCTTAATCTCTAACTACTCTCAGCACTTCTTCCATCGTTGTTAAGCCCTGCATAACTTTTATAATGCCATCTTGTTTTATGTTTATAAATTTTTGACTAGCATTTATCTCTTCTGGGCCAATATGGCTTTTGCCGGCAAAAATCAACTCCTTAAGTTTTTCATTAACATCCAGTACTTCGGCCAAAGCCACTCTGCCAGCATAACCGGTATTGCCGCAACGCGGGCAGCCCTTGCCTTTATAGAAAATTATTTTGCCCTGACTGAAATCGGGCATGATTTTTTTAATGTAATCAATGCCAATATTTTTTATTTCCGCGTCTATTTCCTGTAAAAGTTCGGGTGGGATTTTAAATTCAATTTTGCAATTGCCGCATATTTTGCGAGCCAGCCTCTGGGCAATAACAGTATGTAAGGTGCTGCCTAATAAAAACGGCTCTACTTTCATATCGACTAATCTGGTAATAGCTCCGGGAGCGTCAGTAGTATGCAAGGTTGAAAAAACATAATGACCGGTTAAGGCGGAATGAACAGCCAGCTCGGCGGTTTCTTCGTCGCGAATTTCACCAACCATAATAACATCAGGGTCTTGGCGTAAAAGTGATCTTAGCCCGGTGGCAAAAGAAAAACCGATTGCCGGACGAACCTGCGATTGATTAACTCCCTTAATTTGATATTCTACTGGGTCTTCAAGAGTGGAAATGTTAACCCCCTCCCGATTAAGTGCTGACAACATAGCAAACAGGGTCGTGGATTTGCCGGAGCCGGTCGGACCGGTGGTTAAAAGCATCCCCTCCGTCTTTTTCAAATTGCGCTTTATGACTTCGAGCTGAATGCCTTGATAGCCAAGGTCTTCTAAAGTAGGCGCCTTTTTACTGGTATCTAATATTCTGATTACCACTTTTTCAGCGTTAAATAAAGGCAGTATTGAAACCCTAAAATCATATTCCTTATCATTAATAACAAGCCTGATGCGTCCGTCCTGAGGTAGGCGCGATTCATCTAATTTTAGGTTAGCCATCACTTTGATTCTGGCTACAATAGCGGCATGCACACTGCGAGGCAATATCAAAGAAGTGTGTAAGATGCCGTCAATGCGATAACGGACGCGACTTTCTTTTTCCATCGGCTCAATATGAATGTCGCTAGACCCGCCCTCAACCGCATGCCTGATTATTACCGATACTATTTTTGCTACTGGCGCGCTCTTAGTCAATTCGGTCGATTCGTCGCGATCTTCTTCTTTTTTCACTAAAAATTGCTGTTCTTCAGCCTCTCTGGTCTTTAGAGCTGAGGATAGCTCCTCGGCATACGATTTATACTGCTTGAAGGCAGCCTTAAAACTTTCCTCTGATATCAAAAAATAATCAACAGACAAATTTTGTTCTTTGGCCAAAAAATCAACCGCTTCCAAAGCTTTAAAATTTTCCGGATCGGTAATACCGACTTTAATCGCCTGGCTGGTTTTATCAAAACAAATTATCTTGTAATTTTCAGCTACTTGATGAGGAATGGTATTTAATATACCTTGGCTTATTTCGGTTTCAACTAAATTTTCATATAACAAATCGTAGGCTTCAGCTTTTGCTTTAGTCAATTCTTCTACACCGGCTATCTTTTTCTCCAATAATAAATCTTCAATTTTTTTTTCGCCGCTTTTTGCTTCCGCCAATATGGCCACTGCCTGTTCAGAACTAACTAAGCCTTTTTTTAACAATAATTCTAAAATTTTTTTCTGCTTTATCATAAAAAATACAAAATTTTGCTCTATTTATGCGCAATTAATTTGGTAAAAATGGATTTCTCTTGCCTCTATCCAGATCTTTATAGTTTGAGGCGGCAGCGCCTAGTTCTTGTAATGATCGAAATTTATCTGTTTTTAAAATGCTAGAATCCAACTTTTTAATATTGACACTGGCAACGTCAAAATTTTCGCTATCGGCAACATTATTTTTATCGGCAAACAAATAAAAATACCTATTGACAAAAAATATAGTGCCGATGCATATTGCCACCAGTAGCAAAAGCGCATAAGATAAATTTCTGTTTTTTATAGCGCTAATCGGGTCCATAAAAATTACTAATTTAAAAAATACGTGGATATTTCCAGATTAACCGTATTCTGACTCGGCGAAAAATTTACTTTTTTTACATCCGCCAGTCTTAAGCTGCTTTCGATTATGGCTAGTAGCTGTTTTAAGCCTTCATAATTTATGCCGGAGATACTCAGCTTTATCACAGCTTCACCCAAACTGCCGTTTTTATTGTCGCTCAACAAACTGTTTACTTCTATTGAATTTAAAATTAATCCTCGAGAGGAAACCAGCTTCTCCATCTCAGAAAAAACGTCCTCTGGCAAATAAGAACCAGCTATCATAGCGTCAATTTTAGCTTTATCGGCCGAACTGATTTGGTTGTATTCGTTGCGATAATTGCGTAGCTTTTCGGAATAAGCCTGCAGTTCGGCTAATTCTTGAGTCTTTTTTTCCTCCTCAACTCTAATTTTTTCCGTTATAGAATCATATTTAGGTTGAATTAAAAAGATAAAACCGCTCAGTATTATAGCTAAGAAAACTAAGATCGCTATTATAAAAAAATAACGGTGAAGAATAATCAGCAAAAAAGCCGCCGTATTCTTTTGTTTTTCTTTTTTAGTTTCCGGCCGCATTCTGTTTGTTCAAAAAATTAATTATTTTTATAAAAAATTTTAGGATCCATCTTAACAACCAGACCAAAAGAAACCACGCTCTCTATGCCTTTCTTATTGGTTGCTTCGGCTATGGATTGCTTTTCATTGCTGGAATAACTAGCCTGGTTGACTACCAGCTCTTTGATAAAGCCTTTATCATTGCCTTCGCGCAACAACCTTATTTGGTTAGCAGCGTTAGTATAGCTATCAGTCAACGCGGAAAAGTTATACTCCCCATTAATGCTACCGCTGAAATCACCGCTGAAATAAACATTCTTTAGCAAATTGTCCTCCCAAAATTTAAAAAAATTAGTCCAATAAACATGCTCTTTTAACAAGGAGTTGGCTATTGCCAACTTTTTCTGGAAAGTATCAATATCCCCTAACCCGCTTTTAAGACTGACAATCTGCATTTTGACATCCTGAATCTCTTGAATTGTTTGCTGATTTTTCTGAGCAGCTAAAGATTCTTTAAGTTCTAGACCTAAGTAAGAAATAGCTAGAACTAAACAAGCGCTAAAAACTCCCAACATCATAATGCTAATATTATCTTGCCAATCCAAAACTGAACCTATTTCTTTTTGAATGAGATTTGTTTTAATTACATTGGGTGCATGCCATTCGTCGCGACGAAAATATGGTTTGCCGCCGAATTCTCTTTTAGGCACGGCTTTGTCTTCAGAGCGGCTAGAGCCGCTTCTAGAGGCGTTTTCCGATTGTAAAACGTCTTGGTAGTCCCGCAAAGCTTCTTTATGTTTTTTAAACATATTATCATTGCCGCTTTTCAAAAATATATTTTTAAACTGGGCAAATAAACTATTTTCAGCTGACTTCGTTTCTACTTGCTTAATGGTTGGCGCGCTGTCATCGGTAAGACTTGTCTTACCGATGTCGGTGTCGGCAAAAATATCTTCTACCTTCTTCTTGACTGAATTCTTTTCTTTTTTTGGCAAAACTCCCGGATCAGTCCATTTAACTGCCGGGACATCATCTTCTGTTTTTCTTATCTTTTTTTCTTCTTGGTCGCTTGATAAAAAATTAACCTCTGACATAAAAACTAAAAAATTTTTTAAATTATTCCAATTCTCTCATAGCCAAACCAACGGCCACTGACATCCTTGGTCCAATTTCATTTAACAAGGGGGCCAAATCAACCGGATAAGAAATTCTAGACCAAGGATCGCCGATGATAACTTTTATATTTAATATTTTGCTTAAATATTCCACCAAACCAGGCAATAAAACCGAACCGCCGGAAAGAATAATTTTTTCCGTTGATAAATTATATTTATCGTGAAATAAATTTAAGGCGTATTTTATTTCGTTGACAATGGGCGAGATAGCTTCGCTAATAATTTGCGGCATTGTTCCGTCTGGCGAATCCATAGCACTGGCACCCAGATCAAATTTAAATTGCTCTGCTCTTTCTAAATCAACATTGCTAAAATCGCTTATCTCTTTGGAAATTTTAATGCCGCCTACGTCTATGCTACGATTTAAAATAGGAATGCCGTTATTAATGATGGAAACATCAGTGGTGCCGGCGCCTATTTCCACTAGCATAATCGGCGATTTGTCGTTACCGACCAAAGAACGGACTAAAGAGAAAGTTTCCGTTTCTAAACTCAGCAAATTAATTTTAGCTTCTTTAAAAATATCAACGTATTTTTTTACTAAAGTCTTGGGAGCGCCGGTCAATAGCACTTTAACATTTTTGACAATCGCCTGTTTTTCTTTTTCTGTAGCCGACTGGACCATGCTATCGCCAATAATATTCCAGTTCAAAATCATTTCTTCTAACGGCAGGGGGATGACTTTTTTAGCCTCCCAATGGACAGCTGAATCAAGATCTTTTTTGCTGACGCTGGAGAGATTAAGTATGGAGGTAAAAACAGAAAAAGTAAGCAAAGCGGAAATAGCTGTATTACCAGTAATACCCGCTTCGTCACAAATCTTTTTAATAACTTCGGCTATATACTTTGGGTCATTTTGCCAATTAGCGGGCAGAACATTCTTGTTGTCGCTAAAACCGTAAGACAATAATTTCGCTTGCCCAGCCTCTTTTCTTAATTCTACTATCTTTACGCTAGTACTACCTATATCCACGCCTAAATAGCTAGGGATCGACGAGGAAGAAAAAAAAGCCATATCACAATAATTTTAAAATAAATAATAGTTTAAAATACAAAAAATTACTTTGCACAATATCTGATATTATTATATAATATTATCAGCATTTGTTCAAAAATATATCAGTAAAACAATTACGTTAATTATAACATAATTTAATACTTAATACAAAATTTTTTATTTATATGGAAAATTTTAGTGGTTATAAAAAATTCTTTCTAATTGCCGCTTTTTTACTAGCCGTTTTATTAACTGGCTATTTTATTTATACGCTATTCTTTAAGCCCACCTTCACTGGAACTGAAACTGGAAAAAAAATAGAACCCACGACCGGCGGCCAGTTGCCGACGGCGCAACCGGGACAATTTGCCACCTCTACCGGCGAAGAAGAACCGACTGACGAAGGTTTGCCGGTTAGCGCTACAACTGCCAGCGCAAAAGCCGACGGCGGGCTAACTCAGGTATTCGAGCTAAACAAAAACAGCGTTTTAAGCCCAAGTTTAAGCAGTAATGGTAGAGACATCCAATATTACGACAAAGCTGATGGAAAATTTTATCGCATTAACAAAAACGGCGAAGTCAGCGCTCTATCAGATAAAATTTTTCATAGCGTAGAAAAAGTAACCTGGTCGCCTAATGACAGTCAGGCAATATTGGAATATCCTGACGGCTCTAACATAATCTATAACTTCGTTACTAAAAAACAGACTACCCTGCCGCAGCATTGGAAGGACTTTAATTTTTCGCCCAGCGGTGACAGAATTGTTATGAAAAGCATGGGAACGGATCCTGGCAATCGCTGGCTGGCAATCGCCAATAATGACGGTTCAAAAGTTCAAGCGATCGAACCTTTAGGAAATGAAGACGACTCCGTTTATACCGATTGGTCGCCTAACAACCAGATGATCGCTATGCATACTAAAGGCATTGACTTTAATCGACAAGAGGTTTATTTCATCGGCCTTAACAACGAAAATTTTAAAAGCACAATTATTGAAGGTCGCGGCTTTCAACCTCAATGGTCGCCTCAAGGCAATCAACTGGTTTATAGCGTTTATTCCAGCGACAATGATATGAAGCCACAACTTTGGGTGGTTGATGCCCAAGGGGATAGCATCGGTAATAACCGTCAACGCTTGAATGTAGAAACTTGGGCAGAAAAATGTACTTTTGCTAGCCAAAGTAAAATATATTGCGCTGTTCCGGAAAATCTACCGAAAGGAGCTGGTCTTTTTCCTGAGCTAGCTAAAAGCACTAGAGATAATCTATACGAAATTGATATCAACACCGGCCTTAGAAAATTAGTAGCCGTTCCCGAAGGCAGCTATAATATGTCTAACTTGCTGGTTGCGAGTAACGGCGATAATTTATTTTTTACCGACGCCAACACAGAAAAAATATATAAAATAGAATTAAAATAGCAATGACATTTAAATACTGGCAAAATCACGCACTTTATTGGCGTGATTTTATTTTAGACCTAATATTCCCCAAGGAATGCGTCGGCTGTGGCCAAGAAGGCAGCTGGCTTTGTCCTAGCTGTTATCAAAAATTAGAATTCTCAAAAGTTCAATATTGCCTCAATTGCAAAACTGAAAATAATTCAGGCGAATTTTGTCCTAACTGCCGCAATGAATATTATCTAGACGGCGTCACTATTGTCGGCAACTACGACGACAAAATAATAAACCATCTTATCAAAATGCTTAAATATCATTTTATTAAAGACGTCGCCATCATTCTCGGTAACTACCTGGTTGATTTTCTGCAAAAAACACATAATTTGCCAATTTTAAAAATCACAAAAATCCCGATAGTCATTCCCGTGCCACTGCATAAGCGGCGGCGGCGTTGGCGCGGTTTTAACCAGACTAAAGAAATTGCCGAGATAACGGCCAAACATTTTCAGCTAAAAATAAACGCTACCAACTTAATAAGAATAAAGCACAAAAAAGCTCAAGCCAAATTAAATGAAGAGCAGAGATTAAAAAACGTGGCTGGCTGTTTTGCTTGGCGAGGTGAAAATTTAACCGGTGCAAATATTATTTTAATAGACGATGTTGTTACTACCGGCGCCACGCTTAATGAATGCGCCAAAATTTTAAAGCAAAATGGCGCCAGCCAAGTTTGGGGAATGGTAATAGCTAAAGGCTAATTTATTACTAAACGAATTTGTGCTATAATGCCCAGTGCTTATGAAAAAATACATAACTCTTTTTTTATTTGGAATAATTGTTCTAATCTTAGGATGTTTTTTTCTTTGGCATAAAAATGCCATCAAAGCTTATTTCCAAAAAAACAGTAGTAATTATAGCAACGAAAGTGCCGCCAACCAAGCTGAAGAAAAAAAAGATATTATTATAAAAATTCCGATTGTCGCTAACTCGACTTACGGCGAATTAATGGCGCAAGCCAGTACCAGCCCGACTTTAGCTAATAGAATTTATGAAGCAGCTAAGCCACTTTATGATTTAGTGAAAATAAGACAAGGCCACAGCCTAGAATTGACCTATAATAAAGATACGAACGAACTTAAAAAATTTGTTTATAAAATTAATTCGGAAGACGAGCTGTATGTTGCCAAAAATACTGCTGCTGACAAAACTTCAACAACCTCTGTCAGCGAATGGACCGCGGAAATAAAACCAATTCCTTACGAAGTTAAAATCAAAATTGCTCAAGGTGAGGTCAAGTCTTCAATGTACCAAGCGGCAATTGACAACGATGTTGACATACGGGCTATTATCGATCTAGCCGATGCTTTTCAATGGACAATAGATTTTGCTATGGATCCCCGAGTCGGCGATATTTTTAAATTCGTCTATGAAGAAAGATATCTGGACGGAGAATATATTTGTCCAGGAAAAATCCTGGCTGGACTATACGTTAACGACAACACGCCCTATGAAGTTTACTATTTTGAAGATTCGGAAGATAATCAAGGTTATTTTGACAAAGACGGCAATTCAGTTCAAAAAATGTTTTTAAAAGCGCCTGTTTCTTTTAAATATATTTCTTCCGGTTACACGACTGGCCCTCGCTATATCGCCGCATTTCAAGCCTACACTTCAAGTCATATGGCCATAGATTACGCTGCTGCTTACGGCACTCCCATACGAGCCGTTGGCAATGGTAAAATTACTTACGCCCAATACAAATCCGGCTACGGCAACACAATAACAATCAGACATAATGAAACCTATTCAACAAATTACAGCCACCTTTCGAAATTTGCGGTCAAGCGCGGACAAAATGTCAGTCAGGGAGAAATCGTCGGCTATGTCGGCTCAAGCGGCTATTCCACTGGTCCGCACCTGCATTATGAAATGGTAAAATACGGAGTTAAAGTAAACCCCCTAAAAGAGGTCTTGCCGCCCGGCAAACCGATAAAAGCAGAAAATAAAGACAAATTCAACGAAGAGATAAAAAAATATTCTGAGATGATAAAATAATTTAAAAAATCACAACGCTAAAAGGCGGTCCCGAATTCTCGGGACCGCCTTTTCATGACAACGATTTATTATTGAAGTAATGTCTTTATGGCGTCGATATGTTTTTCCGTCTCTTCTTCGCCTATTCTTATTATCTTCTTATCTTCACCTTCTTTGAAAAAAGACGTCCAGCTTCTTACACCGACTAGCTTTGTATCCGGTTCGATAATAACATCGGAATTAGTCATGGAGTAATGCGCTAAATAATGCCGCATAACATCAAGACTGCGCGCCATTTTATCGGTAAAACCATGTTTTTGCCAGTCGTCAATTTTATTCTTTAAAAAATTATCTAAATTGACCGAAATAACAATATCTGCTCCCATAGCGCGAACAACGTTGTCGGGAACGGGATTGCTGACACCGCCGTCAACCAAAATCATCTTATCTTTTACATACGGCGCAAATAAATAAGGTACGGACATACTGGCACGCAAAGCATCAACTACCTTTCCTTCGCTAAAAACCACTCTATCACCGCTGCCCAGATCAGTTGCTACAGCTCTAGTCGAAATTTTTAAATCTTTAAATTCTGTGTCGCCAAAATATTTTTTTAACAGTCTGACCACTTTCTCTCCCTTGATAATGCCTCCATGTAAAGTCGGCTCTAAAAAAGCCGTCATTTTTTCTTTCTTATTACCGATTGTCGCTTCGGTTAATTTATCTACGTCTTGATATAAGGCATAGTACGCGCCGATCCAGGCACCAATACTGCAACCAGCGATATAATCAATTGGGATATTATTTTTTTGTAAAACTTTAAGTACGCCAATATGAGCCAGTCCGCGCACCGCGCCACTACCCAAAGCCAATCCTACTTTTTTTCTATTTTTATCCATATAAATGAAAATAGGAATATTCCTGTTTACCTACCGACAAACGTAAGTGAGCCCTTTAAAACCAATGAGGGGGCTCCCCTCCATTAATGAACACGAAGCAGGCAAATATTTGCCCGCCAAAAGCGAATCCGCTCCGGACGGACAAGATGAATCTAGACAAAGCGGTACCTTTTGGACAAAATCCGAACTTTTTTTGACGAAAATCCCGACTTTGACTTTTAGATCCGCCCCAGCGTTTCCGCCCGCCGAATTTCGGCGAGCAAAGCAAAACAATTTTCTTTCAATTTTTTGTATTTTGCGCGCGCCCTTTTTTCTTTTAAAAGGAATTGAAAATTGTTTTGCTTTGATGTTTGGCTTAACGCCAAACGGCGGAAACGCTTCCCACCCCCAGCCCCGCTTCGCGGGGCAGAGCAGGCGGGCAAAAATTCCTTCCCCCAGACCCCCTTCCTTTTTGCCCGCCTGCTTGGGCTTCGCCCTGAAATTTTTTGAGCGAGCGGACGGCGGGGCCTCAAATTAGGGTGGTGGGTGGGTTAAAAATTAAGTTATAATTCCTCAATATCACCCTTTACTAAATATTCTGGAATTTTATTCCATTCACCTAAAACTTTCTCTTTACCAATTTCATTGTTAAACCAATTATCTGTTGTAAATCCGTAGATCTCATAAGTAACAGGGATTAACTTAATAGTTTTTGGAAAATGTTTTTTTAGTGTCATTAATGCACGGCGGGAATGATAATGTTTAACAACTGCAATAATTTTTCTAATTTTATCAAAGCCAATTTTTTTATCTAAAACTTGTTTTGAAAATAAAACATTTTCTAAGGAGTTGGTTGATTTATTTTCTAAAATTATATCATCCCTTTTTACTCCCAACTTAATTAATTTATCACTCATTTCCTTTGCTTCATTTTCTCCCGTTACTCTGTTTATACCCCCGCTGACTAAAATTTTAGGGACTAACCCATTATGATACAATTCAAAAACTTTATTTATCGCTTCCTGATGACGCGTGCCAAAAACTAAAGCTAAATCCGCTTTTTGAGGGTCTGGTTTTAAAAAAATATAATCGGTTATTTTTTTGATTTCTTTTTTATCCATAGTTGATATTTATATATATAATATAACAAATAAAAAGGGGCTTTTCAAATCACGGTTAGTAATTTGAAAAGCCCACATGTTAGTCGTCCCTCCATCGGTATTGTTCCGGGAAAGTGCGAAAGACCTTGTTGACCAGAATGGAATGAATCCTTCCAGCCAAGTCGGTCACGGAGAAGCTTTGGACATTCAGAGTCGGCTCAGTCAAACCGCTAGTCAAAACTATATGCTGTTCGGCTTTGGCTAACTGATCTTTGAGACGAGCGATTTTGGTTGCAATGTCTTGATAACTAAATCCTGTCCTCACCCATGAAAGCAGTGATTTTAGAATTTCTTTTTCTAAGACAAAGACCAACTCGCTTAGGGCATCAAAATTCATTCGCTGGTTAAACGCCGGCGCTTTCTTGATGTCCCATATCTCCCCTTGGTAAGTCTTGCGAAGCAGATCGATCCATTCTACCGATATGGTTTTGAGTGCCATATAGATAGACGCAATAACAGGATCGACCAAATATTCGTGATAACCTTCAAGGGGGCTACGCCACACGAGCCGACCTTCAGATGCCATGATTTCCTGTAGAGGTGTTCCGTCGAAGATTCTCAGAGACTTTGAAAGGGTTGGCATAAACCCGCAGGTCTCTAAAAAATCAAGATCGACCTCCAGCGTTTCCACAGTGGTGTAAGGGTTGAAGATCATGAATCCCGGCACGATATCGATGCCAACTTGTCGCAGTATTTCAACTGATTGGCGAATCGTCTGCAAAGACTCACCTTTTCGAAATAGTCTTAATACTGCAGGATTGGCACTTTCGATGCCGATAAGAATCCGTTCAAAACCGGCTTGTCTCATCAGCTGAGCCACACCTAAGTCGATGTCATTTGAGCGACAAAAGCCCATGAGATGTAACTCGCCGAGTTTTCTGGCGATTATCTCGTTGCAGATATCGACCATGTGCTTACGTCCATTTGGTCCCGGTCCGAACAGATTCGGATCATTAAACTTGAAAACTCTTACCCCGTGCGATCTTCTCAGACCTTCCATCTCATCAACTACATCAGTCGGATTCCTCCCTCGCCAGTTTGAGCCTATAGATGTCCTTTCAAAGGCTTGATTGCTACAGAATGTGCATATCCCGTAACAGCCTCGGCTGGCCAGAATGGTGGCATAGTTGGTTTTCTCGAAGCAGACGGGGAGAAGATCGCGGCTTGGCCACGGCAAAGCATCAACATCAACCTTAGTTGCGGGTTGATTGATGACAACTTTGTCATTCTGCCTAAAAGCTATGCCGGGGAAATGATCCCAGTCAGTTGACTCTTTGATTGCCTGGACGAGACTAGAGAAGATAGCCTCTCCCTCGCCCAGAACAACAGAGTCTATCGCTGGTATCTGTTCAAGGATGTGCTTGGCGCTTAGTGTAGCGGTAAACCCTCCGCAACAGACATGAGCGGTCACGCCTCTGCTTTTAAGTTTTTCCGCTAGCAGTTTCACTGAAGGTAACGCTCTCTGCATAACAGAGAAGCCAATGACTTTAGCTGGTCGCTTCACGATTTCGGCGACCGTTTCATCAATGGTTAGCGCCATGATATCGGCGTCAAGTATTTCAGCCGAATGACCATTGCGTCTTAGGGTCGCATCGATATACATTAGTCCCATTGGTTCTTTGGGATTGTAGTCAGGGATGCGACCCGATTGATACATTGGTGGCAGAATCAGTAAAGCGTCCAACTCATTCATTTTGTTTCACCTCCTTTTTGACGGGGTTGAACCTGGTGATTGAGGCACCAAGATTGGCAAGTCTTTCCTCAATTCTCTCATATCCGCGGTCAATATGGTAAACTCGGTCAATGATTGATTGACCCTCTGCGGCTAAAGCAGCCAGAATCAAACCGGCACCAGCCTGAAGGTCGCTGGTCATGACTGGTGCTCCTTTCAGGGCAGATACACCCGTGACGACGGCTTCATCAAGATGAGCCCTAATGTTGGTCCCGAACCGGTTGAATTCCTGAACATGCATAAATCGGTTTTCAAAAACTGTTTCTTTTACAATTCCGGTGCCTTGGGACGTGCTAATCAGAGCCATCATCTGAGGTTGAAAGTCAGTGGGAAATCCCGGATATGGCCAAGTAGTGAAGTTCACGGCCTGAAGTTCTTTGGTGGCTCGAGCCAATACTCGGTTACCTCCCAAATCAGTAATCTCCACTCCCATTTGGCGCATTTTCTCGACGACAATACCAAGATTGGCAAGAATGGCGTTTTTGACGATCAGCTCGCCTTTAGTTATCGCCGCGACACCGAGAAAGAAAGCAGTCTCGATGCGAGAAGGAATGGCTTCATGTTCCACTGCCGACAATTGCTTACGTCCTTCAATCGTGATCACGGGGGTTCCTGCTCCACTGATCCGCGCTCCCATCTTGTTCAGAAAACAAGCGAGATCAATCACTTCAGGTTCGCAAGCGGCATTGATCAGAGTCGTTGTTCCTTCTGCTAAGCAAGCAGCCGTCATGATATTTTCCGTCCCAGTATGGGTTGGAAAATCAAAATAGAACGTCGACCCTTTTAGTCCGTCTGTCTTGGCGGTAATTAATCCTTCGTTTTGAACGATCTTTGCGCCAAGAATTTTCAGTGCATCAATGTGCATATTGACGCTACGTGCGCCGATTGCACAACCGCCTGGGAGTGAGATTTCTGCCTGCCTGAAACGAGCAAGTAATGGTCCGACGACCAAGAAAGATGCTCTCATCTGTTTTACCAACTCATAAGGAGCGGTAAAACGGTTGATTGATTCGCAATCGATTTCAATCACTCGACTGCTATGGTTGTAGTTCACGATTGCCCCCATTTGGCGCAAAATATGAGAAAGTGTCGCCACGTCTCTAAAATCAGGAACGTTAGTTATAACAGTCTTTCCCTTTGCGGCCAAAAGAGAGGCGGCGATTAACGGCAGAATGCCGTTCTTTACACCCAAAACCTCGACTTCACCTTGAAGCCTGTTTGATCCTTGAATTGCAAACTTGTCCATCGTTTTCTCCTTTGTTTTATTTATGTTAAGGTGCTTTTGTTCTCAATTATTCGAGAATATATAAGATTACAACAAAAAAAGAAGTCAGTCAACCTCTTTTCTTATTTTTAATGCTATTTTGGACTCTACCAAAAAGTGATAATTTTGTATTTTTTCTTATCAAGCAATTTTAAATCGCCTTTGTTTTTCCAAATTTCTTTGAAATCTTTGTTTCTCATTGTTCTAATGTGTCCAAGATAAACAGAAACAAAATAGCCGTTGATTTTTGTTTCCTTTGTCGCTTTTATATTTTTTTCAGCGATTTTTACATAATCGGGATCAAGTTCTATGCCAATATATTTTCGGCCTAACTGTTTAGCCGCGACTGCGGTCGTGCCTGTTCCCATAAATGGATCAAATACAACATCACCTTCATCAGTGGTCATTAAAATTAACCTTTCAAGTAGCGGAATAGGAAGTTGGCACGGGTGTTCATCTCTTCGTTTTTTGTGCCGTATTCGGTGAATATCATTCCAAACATCGGAAAGAAGCGGGCCAAAGCCATGCGCCTGATCTTTCTTTCCACCATAATCTTTTAAAAATTCATCGCAAGCCCGACATCTGGGGTGCGGGTATCTAATATCATAAAATTTAAAATCTTTGTGAGATTTTGATTTTGTGTAATACAAAATACCATAATGATTTGGCAATAAAGTTTTTCCCATTGGCGCGCCGCCGGAATCCCAAGCGATCCAATGTCTGAAATAAGCAATTTTGTTTAAATGCTCGGCGTAATGCGAAAGCCAGCGAGGGATATTGTGAACAAATATAGCTCCCGTAGGTTTCGTAATTCTCACCATTTCGCTCATCCAATCGTTACACCAATTTAAATAATCTTGTTTTTCTTTTGAATCCTCGTAATGATTGTATTTTTTCTTCAAATTAAAAGGTGGATCGGCAAAAGTCATATCAACCGAATTATCCGGTATTTTTTTTAATACCTCTAAACAATCGCCTTTGATAATTTTGTTTAAAAATTTATTTTCCATAATTATTTTTCGATAAAAGTTTCTATCAAGAGTTTTTCAAATCTTTTTAATTCTTCCTTATGAAAAGTAAAAACATCTTCATAGGCCGTAACCATTCTTTTTAGATCGCTTTTTCTGACATACCAACCAACGCCATCCACAAAACCAATAAATTTCGCCTTTGGATAATGCGATTTGATAAGTGAATCAATAGAAATCTCTGTTTTTGATTTATCGCCTTGACCGGATGAAGTGGTTACCAAAAATGAGCTTTCGGCAATAATTAACGGATTTTGTTTGTTCGGAATAATAAAATCCATTGTTCTTTTATTATCAGGGGCATTGTCAATGAGTTCACTGAGGTCGCCTTTTTCAAACGGTATTTCTAAATGATTCAAAATTTCTTCAATTAAAATTTCTGGATTATTTTCTTTCATTCCAGAATAACTGCCTTTTTCTTTGTATCTAATCAAAGTGTCGATCATTTCCGGCAATTCAAATTTTAGTTTTGAAATGCTTAGTTTCTTCAATTCAAATAGCGGGATAGTTTTTGTCAAAAACGGGACTGTTGAGCCTTCAAAGAAAATATTTAAAATTCCTTTTCTGAAAAATTCGTTTTCTTTAATAAATTTTGCGATTTGAGCGTCTGACCACTCTTTCAAATTATTTATGTCTTCATCCTTAAACCATTTGTTCTTATAAACCAACTTGCTCAATTCTGGATCATTAACAACCCTAATAATTGTAGTCAATCTTTTTAAAGTTTCGTTTGAAAATCCGGTCAAAGCGAGCAATGCTCTAAGACCGTTTTCTTTTTCAATCAATAGCTGTTCAAAAAATTCCTTTTTCAATCCCTGAGTTTCAATATTATTTTTCAATATCAAAAGCATTTCCTTTAACGAGTTTAAATAACCTTCGTATTTTTCTTCAAAAGCGGGATTGAAAAAATAGAAAGTATTTTTATCAATAACGGTTTTAAATTTCAATTCGGTTGTAGGTTTTGCGTATTTCATAATGTTATTTTTGATTAGTAAAAAATAATATAGATTCTTCCTTCATTGTGTTTTGTAGCCCCCGGATCGGCTTCTTTAAATTAAGTTCAAATTTTAGTCCTTGTTTTTCTCCGAGTTCAATGACTTTTGTTTCCAATCTCACGCCATTTGTTTGGATATCGTTTGTGCCAATAATTATAACAACAGGTGCGTTTTTCTTTGATACCCGCTTCATTTCGCCAAGGGCTTGATTCATTTTGTCAAAATAAATTTCCAATTTATTTTCCACGCCTCGCCCTTGTAGGCCGATCATTTCTTGTCGCAAAACTTCCAGATCGTGGCCGAGATATTCTAATTGGGGCTGATCATTTTTTAAATAATCAATAGCAAAAGAATAGGGCGGCGAGGTGATTACTGCATCCACGCTATTATCACCAAGCGGCAAATTTAGAACGCTACCTTGAATAATTTTACTTTTCCCAATTTTCAAATCCATTTTTTGTCTTGCTTTTTGAAAATATTTTATCGTTGAAACATATCTGTCCAACACACGCGGAAAAAGTTTATCAACAGAAGAACTGCTCCGGCCGGCAAATCCGACAGTGTCTAAAAACGCTAATAAAATTATTTCATAATAGTTTCTTTTTTTGTCGTCTTTGTTGTTTTTAAAATATTCTGGAACTTTATCTTTTTTTAATTTATCCAAAATTTCTTTTGGATTTTTGATGATTGACTCTAAAATTTTAATATCCAAATTTAAAGTAAATGTTTTAACTTTTCCCATTAGTTCACAAAATGGGCTCAAGTCAACAGAGATAGCGTCAATACCAAGCAAATTAGCTTCAACCGCAACAGTGGAGCTTCCGGCCATTGGATCAAGAACAATGTGGCCGGGTTTTATATCAAGTATGTTTAACAAAGCTCTTATTAATTGTGGGTGAAATTTTCCACGATACGGGAAAAGGCTATGAGTGGCATATCCCGTTGAATATTTTCCGTCTAAAAAGAAAATTTTTGTCCGAAAAGAACTATTTTTATGGACTTCTTCCAAATTTTGAAGATTACAAGTTTTATAATGAGCTGTTTCTTTTCCGTCAACCAATTTAAAATATGCGCTTCTTTCAACTAATTCTTTTTTTGACAAAATCTCATATTCCCACAAAGCTAAATCCAATTCAAAAATTTCATCAGTCCCGTCAATGAGCTGATAATTTTTATCAAACAATTTTTCTAATAAGGGAATATGATTTTTCATAGTTACTTTATTAAATCCTCAATAGGCGCGTTTAACGCCTTGGCGATCTTTTTCAAAGTTTCAATAGTCGGGTTGCCTTGTTTGCCCGCTTCTATGTTGATAATGGTATTATTGGAAACATCGGCAAGACGAGCCAATTTCTCTTGGGAAATTCCCATTTTTTCTCGTAACCGCTTTACGGTCTTTGCTATGTTGTTTTTACTTGACTCTGCCATAATTTATT
>JAKJDO010000020.1 GCA_022705905.1 Patescibacteria group bacterium | reverse complement strand
ATTGATGATACTTATAATTCTTCGCCGCAAGCGGCTATTTCTGCTTTAGGCGTTTTAAAAGAGATTTTAGTTAAGGAGAATGCAAAAAAAATAGCGGTTTTTGGTGATATGCTAGAGCTGGGCGAATATAGCGAGGAGGGTCATAAAGAGGTGGGAAAGTATTTAGCAAAGTTAAAAATTAATAAATTAATAACAGTTGGTGAGCGATCGCGTGATATTGGACGAGGCGCCAAAGAAGAGGGAATGAGCGAGGACGATATTTTTCATTTTGCTGACACAGCTAGCGCTGGCAAATTTTTGCAGGAGATAATGAAAGAAGGCGACTTAGTTTTAATAAAAGGATCACAAGGCATGCGTATGGAGAAAATCGTTAGAGAGGTTATGGCCGAACCGCAAAAAGCTAGTGAATTACTTGTGCGGCAAGACATAAAGTGGCAAAAGAAATAAATTTAATTTATATAAAAAGAAAAACGTCCCACAGGGCGTTTTTCTTGCTTTTTACGGCAATTTTAGCTAAACTATATTTATGAATAAACTTTTTTTATACAATACATTAACGAGAAAAAAGGAGGAGTTTAGACCGATCAAAGACAATGAAATCGGTTTGTATACTTGCGGTCCAACGGTTTATAATTACGCTCATATCGGGAACTTACGTTCTTATATTTTCGCTGATATTTTAGTTAGAACATTGCGTTATAATCTTGGCGAAGAAAAAGTGAAGTGGGTAATGAATATTACCGATGTTGATGACAAAACAATTCGTGATTCAAAAATCAAATACCCGGATTTACCGTCGATGGAAGCTTTGCAAAAATTTACCAAAGAATACGAAGAATATTTTTGGCAGGACATGCAATCCCTGAACGTTAAAACACCAGATATAATTACTCACGCTACTGACCAGAAATATATCGCTGGGATGCAAGAGCTGGTCAAGAATATTGTCGACAAAGGCTACGGTTATATAAAGGAAGGTTCGGTATATTTTGACGTCCAAAAGTTTGCCAAGAATCATAAGTACGGAAATTTAATAAATTTAGATATGGCTGGTTTCAAGGCAGGTACTAGAGTTGATGCTGATGAATACGAAAAAGAAAACGTTCAAGATTTTGTTTTGTGGAAAGGCTATAAAGAAGGTGAGCCGGTTTGGGAGTTTGATTTGAATGGCGAAAAATTGCCTGGACGTCCCGGTTGGCATATTGAATGTTCGGCTATGGGAGAATTAGAGCTTGGTTGTCCTTTTGATATTCATACTGGCGGCATTGATTTGAAATTTCCACACCACGAGAATGAAATAGCACAAAGCGTCGTTGGCTATAATTGTGAACAGCCGATAAATTATTGGCTACATAACGAGCATCTTTTAGTGGATGGTCAAAGAATGGGGAAAAGATTTAAAAATTTTTATACAGTCAATGATCTAAAAGCGAAAGGAATTAACCCATTGGCTTACCGATATTTATGTTTGCAGACTGGTTATGGCAAGCCGATGAATTTCACCTGGGACGCGTTACGAGCAGCCGAAGACGGCTTAAAACATTTGTATAATCAAGTTCGAGAATTGGGGAGGGAAAGAGGCGAGGTTGATAGTAGATTTAAAGAAAAATTCAAAGAAGAATTAAACGATGATTTGAATACATCGCAAGCCATGGCCGTTGTTAAAGACTTGTTTAAGTCAAGAATCAAAAGAGACAATGGACTCGCAACAATTCTAGACTTTGACAAGGTTTTGGGTTTGAATTTATATGAAGAGTTAAGAACTACATATAGCACAACTTCAACCTCAACCTCGACTTCAACTTCAACCAGCTCTTCATCTTCGTCTACAACCACGACATTACAACCAGAGGACCCAGGTTTTAAACTAAAAGAGTTAATTGAAAAAAGACAGAAAGCGCGGGATCATAAGAATTTTGAGGAATCGGATCAATTGCGTGATGAAATAGAGAAATTAGGTTATGTTGTTGAGGATACTAAAGACGGGCAGAGGATTTATAAGAAATAGTTTTTTGTCATTTCGAGCAAAGCGAGAAATCCCTTGAACATTTTTTGAAGACATATAAGGGATTCCTCACTGCGTTCGGAATGACATTTTAAGTATGAAAGATTTTTGGTCCTCCTTCGCTGAAGCTACGGAGGATAAAATAAAATTTAAAAAACCATTTTATTGTTTGGCGCCGATGGCGGGAATTACAGATAGCGCTTTTCGGCAGATTTGCAAAGAATTTGGCGCTGACGTGGTCTATAGTGAAATGGCGAGCGCGACTGCTTTGGTTTATAATCCCCAGCCGACTTTAGAAATGCTTAGATTTTCTAGAAAGGAAAAGCCGTATGTTGTTCAGCTTTTTGGTTCTAATCCAGAGCACTTTGCTACTGCAACGAAACTGACAACCAAGAAGATAAAACCAGATGGTATTGATATAAATTTTGGTTGTCCGGTTAAAAAAGTACAAAAGCAAGGCGCAGGCGCAGTACTAATGAACGATTTAAAGTTGTCGCGCGAAATAATCGAGACGACTATCAAAAATACGGACTTGCCAGTCTCTATAAAATGCCGTAGCAAAGTTGGTAATGTAGACGCACTAAAGTTTTTGGATTCTGTGAAAGATTTAGATATAAAAGCAGTGATGATTCATGGCCGCACCTTAAGCCAGGGACATAGCGGACCAGTTGATTTTGAAATAATAAAAAAAGTTAGAAATCATTTTGGCGGCATCATTATAGCTAATGGCGGAGTTAGAGATTACAAAACGGCACAAGAAATGCTAGAGAAAACAGGGGCTAATGGTATCGGAATTGGGCAAGGAGCACTCGGAGAACCCTGGGCTTTCCGAGAATTTCGAATTTCGAATTTCGAATTTCGAATTGACGATATAAAAAAAATCGTACTTAAACACGCGAAGTTGGCCCATAAATTAAAAGGCGAGCAGGGAATAATAGAAATGCGGAAACATTTATGTTGGTACGTGGCTGGCTGGTCGAATGCTAGTGAGATAAGGAGAGAGTTTGTAAAGGTGGAGAATATTAACGAGATAAAAGAAGTTCTAAATTTTTAATTTCAAATTTTTAAACAATCAGCTAATTTTATAATGTTTAAAAATTGCAAATTAAATCATTGGAAAATTGTTTTGAAATTAAAAATTCGTAATTAAAAATTTGTTTTACGTTAAAACTAAAAAATACTGGTCATTCTCCAGTATGTTTTTGTATACAAAATTATTAACCGTGACTTTAGAGCCACTTTTTGTGCTTAAAGAAAATGAGCATGCCCAGACAGCCAGCTAGCATGATTGCAATAATAACCCAAAAACCATAATTAGATTCCATAAAAGGCATGCCATTAACAACGTTCATGCCGAATATAGCTGCTAATAAAGTTAGGGGGAAAACAATGACTGAAAAAATAGTCAAAGTTTTCATGATGTCACTTATTTTGTAATTCAAAAGAGACTCGTTAGTATCGTGCAGAACCTCTATTATTTCTTTTTGGTTTTCCAGGTTTTCCCAAATTCTTTTAGAGTGCTCAATCAATTTATTATAATATTTAGCTATATCTTCTTTGGGAACTATACTGCTTTCCAGCTGCATTAATTTTTTCATTATATTTTTATGATTTTGCAAAATTTTACGCAAGTTGATGACGTTACGGCGCAGATGTAGAATCTCAGTTACCGCTTTTTTTTGTTCTTCTTCAAAAATAACCTTTTCCGCATTATTGATAGCGATACTGTTTTGGTCTAATAAGTCGTAGCAAGAAGCCATAAGCTGGTTTAAGAGTTCGTAAAGCAAGATGGCGGAAGATTCAAATTTAAAAGCCAGCAAAGAATCGCCTTCTTTTTTACAGTGGTTGAAAAAATCCACTAATTCTTTTAGGCGATTGCTGTGAATAGTAATCAGGAAACCATGTCCCAAGAAGAATTCAATTTCTTCTGGTAAAATTTTGCCATCTTTTAAAACCGGAAAGTGCAGAATTAAAAATAAATAATTTGACCCCTGGCGAATGCGCGGCCGTTGGGAAACCATCTTGGAAGATGATGCGCGTAAATCAGACAATTCAAATTTAAAGCGCTTGCGCAAGTATTCAATTTCTTTCTTGCCGGCAGAATTAATATTAATCCATTCCAATTTATCGTTAGGAGTCCGGGGGTTGTCTATTATTATTTGTTGGATATTGTCCGAAATTTTTTTATTGTTAGTAGCCATAATTATATGTGGATAAGTATCTATGTTTATATTATAACATAAATTGGCTGTTTGCTAAAATTATTAAAAGCAAGCCAAATACTAAGAAGCTTGGCTTTTTTTATTTTGTTAATTAGCTTATTTTATGTTATAATTATATTGAATTTTACAGTTGATAAATTTTAATATGGCTGATGAACAAAAAATAAAATTAAATATAGAAAAAGAAAAAATAATCTCAGAAAAGGAGAGGAGACAGGATCATTTTTTAGAAAATGATTTTGAAAAGCCGGCATCTCCGGAAAAACTGGAAAAATATGAAAAAACAGGAGAAGGCTTTAATGGTTCGGCTGATTTAAGTTCTGAAAAATTTAGTGACGGCAGTATAGTTTCCCAGGGAATTTACAACCAACGCCAGGAGGCGAGAAAAAGGGAAATTGAAAAAGTGTTAGAAAAAGACTTGGGCGATATTTACATAGGTTTAACGCCGGAAAAAAGAAAACAATTTAGAATCGTTGGCGAGAAAACAGCAGCCGCGATTAATGATTTATTTAATACCGGAAAATTAAAGTTAAAAAAAATTATAGAATTAATACGCAAATGGCTGTCAATAATTCCCGGAGTTAATAGATTTTTTTTAGAGCAGGAAGCGAAAATAAAAGCTGACGAAATTATGAAAATAAAAAACGAAGAGCTATGAAGCCAAAAATAGCGATTATAATTTTAATTATTTTATACATAATTACATCTATAATTTTTTGTTATTTGTACATGAACAAAAGAATCGCTCCGGAAGCGATTAAAAGTTCTCGACCGGAGGGCCAAATTAATAATATTCAAACCCTAGACCCAGAACAAAAAAGGATTAATTCCATACAGGGTTTAGAAAATTTACAAAAACTAGACAATTTTACATCAGAACAAAAAAAGAAAAATGCCATCAAAGGATTGGAAGAATTAAACAAGAAATAAGTAAAAGCAATAAATAAAATATATGAAGAATGAATTAACACGAAATATAAAATTTGTATCCAGTCTATTAATAACAATTTGTTTAACTTTTGGACTGTCACTATCCTTACAGTCGCTTCTAGCTGCCTGGCAACCCCCAGGTTCAATTCCTCCAGCTGGCAATACAAACCCTCCTGTTTACAATGTCAATCCTAACCCTTCAGATACGGTTCATATTGGTACGAGTACTGCGATATATAATGATTTATCTATAGGTGGCAACTCAGTTATTTTTGGTAAGTTAGGAGTAGGTGTACTGCCAAATATATTAAACATAAATTTGTTAGTTAATGGCAATATCGGGGGAGACAAAATCTGTACTGCAGATGGTTTAATTTGTCATGATATTGCGTCTTTGTCTTCGGGCGGAGGTGGTTATAAAATTTTACGAGGTTTTGTTAGTGTAACTTTTACCAATGGTCAACCCGAGTCGCAACATCTTCCAGTTACTTTTCCAGAACTATGCAACAACCCCACAGTGATAGCAGTTGCAAAAGATTATTCTAATTCGATTAAATGTGGGACGATTTCTGGTCCGTCGTTGTGTTGCAATAATACAAGTAGTTTGAGCCAAGATTTGGATGCAGTAGTTTCGTTAATAACAACCAACGGTTTTACTACTTGGCTTACTGGTGATTGTGGTGTTTGGGCAGACGATCATCCAACCTATCCTATAGATTGGTTAGCTATATGTGATAGTGCTGGAGGAGGTGGAACGAATTGGTGGTCTCAATTTGAAAATAATATCTACAACAATAATCCAGGTAATGTTGGCGTCGGTGTAAATAGCCCAGCGTATAAACTTCATGTCAATGGGGATGTGAATGCAACAAGACTTTGTATAAACGGGAATTGTAAAACGAACTGGCCAGTAGAAGACGACCCCCAAGTCGGAACTTTGACGAACGGTAGGTGGTGTACATCCAATGGAAATGTAGTAAATTGCAATCAAACTGCTCCCCTCATGTCTTATACTGAAATTGACCCCAAGGTCGGAACAATTACAGTCGGCGGTTGGTGTCGAGGCAGTACAGCTTCATTGCTAAATTGTAACAACAGTCTTCCTGTGCCTCGTTTAATTTGCGCAGACGTTAACAGAGTAACTACGCCAACACAATTGTCTTGTACTCAAACTTGCGCATCTTGGTATACGAATGGGGCTTGTATAGGAGCCGCTGATCATGGTGATCCAAACTTTCATGGTTATGTCAGAGATTGTGATATCATAGATTCTGGTATTCCCGGTTGTAGATGCTGTAGAGTTAGTTGGTAATTTTTATAATTTTTATATACTAAAATGCCGCAAAAACAAAGTGAAAATGAAATAAAAATAAAGGAAGAGGATTCTAGTTTGGCAGAATTTACCAAGCGGACTGTTCCGAGTAATTACGAGCTACAAAAATTTGACGAAGTCGTTGAGGAGGAGTTTAAAAAAAACGGCGAACCGGAAGAGAAGTTTGATATTAATGTAGACTCCGAGCAGGACGAGAAGATAGAGGCAAGTTTGAATGAAATTTACGACGACGGCAACGGCGGCAAGGTGGATGTAAAAAGATTGGATAAAGTTAAGCGCCGAGGGATTATTTATAAGTTTTTCATGTTGGTTGTCGGCCTGGGAATTATTGGCGGTTTTGGTTATGGCGCTTATTATTTGTATCAGCATTTGGGTTCTGATGTGACGGCTTTGGATTTTAAGATTGAAGCTGAGACTGAAGTTATGTCCGGCGAAGAATTCTTTTATACCATTAGTTATAAAAACGGCAGTAACGTCAATTTTAACAACGCTAAAATAGAGGTTAATTTCCCGGAAAATTTTATTTTTCTTGATAGCGCTCCATTGAGCCAAATTGAAAAGAATAACGTTTGGGAAGTTGGCACTATTGCAGCCGGACATAGCGGACAATTAAAAATTAAAGGATTTTTGGCCGGTCCTAAGGGTAAGGTCGGCATCATAATAGCTAATGCCACTTATAATCCAGAGAATATTTCGTCAGAGTTTCGTAAAGAAGCAACACTGACAACAACAATCAAAAACATAGGTTTAAATATAAATTTTGATTATACCGAGAGTTCATTGGCAGGCGAAGTTAATGATATTGACGTCAGATTCAGCAAGCAGGAAAAAAGTTTTATCAATAGTTTTAGGATAATATTTGAGCCTCAGGATAATATCCAGGTAATGAGCGGTGATGAAATAAAATTGAATAATAAGGCCAGTTCTACTATTATCAGACCGGGGATTTGGCAGATCGATCAAATATCGGATGAGGAGCTAGTGTTGCCGATTAGGTTTAAGTTCACCAATAAAAAAAGCCCCTCCCAGGAAATTATTTTGCGCTTTGAGCAAGCAATCGGTGAAGATAAATTTTATCAATTTTTAGAACAGAAAATTAATTACGAAGTAATGAAAAATGATTTGAATTTAATATTTATTATCAACGGCTCGCGCAATGATCAGGGAGTTAATTTTGGCGAGGCTTTGAATTGTTCCGTTGTTTATAAAAATAAGGGCGAGACCGAGATGACGGACGTGGTTATTATGGCGGTTTTAGAAAGCGATTTTTTGAATTGGTCTACCTTGCGAGACGATAAGAAAGGCAGGGAAAAGGGGAATACAATCACTTGGAGTAAAGAAGAAATACCAGAATTAGCCGTAATTAAACAAAACCAAGAAGGCACGATTGATTTTTCAGTCAGGCTTATGGATATTGACAAAATCAACCTAAATAACAGTAAAGATTTTCAGGTAAAGAGCTATGCCCAATTTACTATCGGCAGTAAAGACAGCGCCGGCAAAAAAACCGGCAGCGAAGAAAACCGCAGCAATACGGTAATTAATAAAATTAACAGCGATTTAAAAATAGATGAACAAGTGCGCTACTTTAACGACGATAACATTTCGGTGGGCAACGGCCCCTTGCCGTTTCAAGTCGGGCAAAAAACTAGCCTCAAAGTTTATTGGACCTTGACTAATAATTTGCACGAACTTAATGACGCTAAGGTAGAAGTAAAATTGCCCGAACATGTCACCTGGGATAATAAGAATCGCACTAATGTCGGTACGGTTAATTATGACAGCAGTCTTAACTTAGTTACCTGGAATATCGGGCGATTGCCAGTTAGTGTTTTTCGAGCTGATGCCGAATTTAATATCAGTGTTACTCCGGGGGATAACGACCAGAACAAGATTATGATTTTGATGCCCGGGTCAAAGGCAACGGCTGTTGACAGCGCTACGGGTGCCACCTTAGAAAAAACAACCGCAGCCAAAACGACTAAACTAGAAGATGATGATATCGCGCAGAGAAATAACGATGGGATAGTGCGATAGTGTTAATAATCCCCTCCTTAGGAGAGATGACCAAAGGGCGGGGGTGGGTTCAATCGTCTAGACACACCCCGACTTTCAGCCACCCCTCTTAAGAGGGGAATTATTTTATGAGTAACTTTAAATTAATAAAAAAATCGAAAAAATCACAAGCGCGGCTGGGAGTTTTGCAAACTGCACACGGTAAAGCACAGACTCCGTTTTTTATGCCGGTAGCCACCCAAGGAACGGTTAAACATATTACCGCCGACGAAGTAAAAAATTTAGGCGCGGAAATAATCCTCTCAAATACCTACCATTTAATGATCAGGCCAGGAGAAAAGGCAATCAAGAAGTTTGGCGGATTGCATAAATTTATGGATTGGGGCAGGGCGATTTTAACCGACAGCGGCGGGTTTCAAGTTTTTTCTTTAGCTGGCAACAAAAATAAAAACGGCGATAGTTTAGTTAAAATAGATGCCAATGGCGTAAGATTTAAGTCTTATGTCGACGGTAAAAGCTTTTATTTAACCCCGGAAAAATCATTGCAGATTCAAGCTGACTTAGGCGTTGATATTGCGGTTTGTCTTGATATTTGCCCAGCTCTGCCGGCAACAGATAACACGATTAAAGAGGCCGTTGATTTGACTATTGATTGGGCTGCTAAAACCAAAAAATATTTTAAGAAAATTAGAAGTAAAAAACCTTTACTTTTGGCTGTTATTCAAGGTGGTTTGAACAAAGAGATGCGCCTAGAGTGTCTGCAGAAACTAGAAAAGATTGGTTTTGATGGTTATAATATTGGCGGTTTGTCTGTTGGCGAATCTAGTAAAGAAATGTACAAAGTATTGGATTTTTTAACGCCGGTTATGCCTGAAAATAAGCCTCGCTATTTAATGGGCGTTGGTTATCCTGACAATATCGTTGAGGCTGTGAAACGGGGAGTAGATATGTTTGATTGCGTGATCCCGACACGAGAAGGAAGACATGGCAGACTTTTTCAGTGGAAAAAGTCTGGAATTACGAATTATAAATTACGAATTATGAATTTTTACGACACTATTACGATTAATAATTCAAAATTTGCAAAAGACAAAAACCCAATAAATAAAAATAGTAAAATTCCGGCTTTACGGAATTTATCTAAAGCGTATTTGAATTATTTATTTAAAATCAATGAACCTTTAGGACAGAGATTGGCTACATTAAATAATTTGGAATTTTACTTAGACTTAATGTCGGCGATCAGATCGAACATAAAAAATGGCAAGTTATAATGCCGATAAATAATTGACATTTTAAGGCAAAAATGCTAGTATAATATTGTTTTTTGAACTTTAAATTACGTTAATATCCAGGTAAACGGATAGTCGCCCCTCACCATTTTTTGTGAAATTAGAAAGCCAAGAATATCGTAGAAAATGGTGAGGGGAGGAAAGTCCGGACTTCTATTTTTGCAGAAATGTGAAAGTAAAAAGGGCAGTGGATAACGTCCACCAAAAGCAATTTTAGGGAAAGTGCCACAGAGACAATACTAGCCAATGCTATGCATTGGAATTTCCAATTTCCAATTTTTAATTTCCAAATAATTTCCAATGACCAATGACTAAAATATTTATTAAATATTAAATTGGTTATTGATAATTGGCTATTATTTGTATATTGGAATTTGTATCTTGGAATTTGCAACGCATAGCGTTGGCCAAAGGTGAAAAGTTGTGAGATGTTTATGTTGTGGCAGGATATCCGCATAACATAGGCTACTCATATTCTATGCTGGTGACAGTATAAGATGGTAAACCCTGTCTGAAGCAAGAGCAAACCTAACTCCACTTTAGCTTTCTCCTTTAAATATACGGAGATAACAAAAAAAGTGAAGCTAGATGAAAAGTGGCTCGCTTGACCCCGCTAGCAATGGCGGGGATATATGACTATCCTTCCTTCGCTAAAGCTTTGGAGGGCAAGCATCCTAAATATTTTTGTTTAATTAGGAAGCTTGTCCTCCGAAGTCCTGAGTGATCAGAGCGCAGGGGGACAGAATCCGGCTTATAGTTTGCCTGGATATTAATGTGATTTAAAATTATGCTAGCAGTTCAACTGCTTTTAATTTTGTAATTAAGCCAACATGAAAAAAAGCGAGCTTTATTTTTCTTTTTTATTAGTGCCATTAGATTTTTTAATGATAGTACTTGCCGGCGTATCTGCCTACTATCTGCGTTATGCGGAATTTGTTCAAGGCGTAAGGCCGGTTATTTTTAATTTGCCTTTTGATAATTATCTCAAGGCTTTACTTGTCATTGCACTGCTTTGGCTGGCGGTATTTTCTTTGTCAGGCCTTTATAGTATCCGCGGCCCTAAGAGATTGGCCAGGGAAATATATAAAGTTATTTTAGCTTGTTCAACTGGTTTTATGTTGATAGTTATTTTAATATTTATTAGGCGCGAGCTATTTGATTCGCGTTTTATAATATTGGCTGGTTGGCTGCTAGCTATTATTTACATTAGCATTGCCCGAGCTTTTATCAGATATCTCCAGAGAATTTTATTTAAAAAAGATATTGGCGTACATAAAGTGGTTTTAGTAGGCGACAGTAAAACGACCGACACTTTAATTTATGAATTTTCTACCAATAAAAATTCCGGCTATGAAGTAGTAAAACGTTTGCGCAATTTTGACGGCAATGATTCTCAGGAGCTGGAAGAACTTTTGAAGGCTAAAGAAGTTGATGAAATTATCCAAAGCGATCCGAACCTAAGTAAGGCCGAAATTTTAAGGCTGTATGATTTTGCCGACGAACACCATTTAATTTTTAAATATGCCGCTGATTTACTGGGAACTAAAGTGCTACAAACAGAGGTGAATGAAATTGCCGGCATTCCAATCGTTGAGGTTAAAAAGACGCCGCTGGAAGGCTGGGGCAGAATTACTAAGAGAATTGTGGATGTTATTTTAGCTTTTTCATTTATAATTATTTTTAGCCCGATTATGTTGTTATTTGCCTTATTGGTGAAAATTGATTCGCGCGGCCCGGTATTTTATAAAAACTTAAGAATAGGAAAGGACGGCAAGTCTTTTAAATTATATAAGTTTCGTTCGATGTTGATTCAATATTGCACCGGAGACGAATATGCGAATGAAATCGCTCAAGAGTACGAAAAAGAATTAATTAAAAAGCAAAACACAAAGAACGGCCCAGTTTATAAAATCGCTAATGATCCGCGAGTGACAAAAGTTGGGAAATTTGTTAGGCGCTGGAGCATTGATGAACTGCCGCAACTTTTTAACGTCTTGGGGGGCAGTATGAGCGTCGTTGGTCCCAGGCCGCATCAACCACGAGAAGTCGCTAAATACGAATTGCATCATAAAAAATTACTGACTATCAAACCGGGCATGACTGGCATGGCGCAAATTTCCGGTCGTAGCGATTTAACTTTTGAAGAAGAGGTAAAAATAGACACTTACTATATTGAAAATTGGTCGTTGCTGCTAGATTTTTCTATCTTATTGCGCACCCCAGCAGGAATACTGAGAAGCAGAAAGGCAGAATAGAAAAGATAGGATTGTTGAGATTTTTAGGACTATTTAGATTATGGTGATAACTTTTTAGATTATTTTTTACTAAGCACATGAAAGTCGCTTTAATACACGATCATTTAGCTCAGGACGGCGGAGCGGAAAAAACTTTAAAGGTGCTGGCGGAAATTTTTCCGGAAGCGCCTATTTATACTTTGCTTGGCAGTCCTAAGAACATAGAGGAAAATTACGCTAACCGCCGGATTGAAACATCTATTATTCAAAAATTGCCGGGCGGTATAAAACATTATCAGTGGTACATGCCTTTTATGCCTATGGCAGTTGAATTTTTTGATTTAACCGATTTTGATTTAGTTTTGTCCGACACCAGTTCTTTCGCTAAAGGAGTTATTACTGCGCCAGACACTCTTCATATTTGCTATTGCCATACAGCCACTCGTTATTTATGGAGCGACACTCATCAGTATATTAAGGAGCTTAAATATAATAAATATTTTAAAAAAATTATTTCTTTAGTTTTGAACTACGTGCGTCTTTGGGACAAAATGGCGGCTGATCGCGTGGACGTTTATGTCACCAATTCAAAGACTTCGCAACAAAGAATAAAAAAATATTACCGGCGTGACGCAGCCATTATTTATCCGCCGGTAGAAACGGAAAAGTTTTATATCTCAGATAAACAAGAAGATTATTTTTTGGCCGGCTGCCGTTTAGTGCCCTACAAACGAATTGATAATATTATTTCGGCTTTTAAAGAATCGGGATTGAAATTGAAGATCTTCGGTGACGGCATCGATAAGGAAAGATTGCGGGCAATTGCGGATGGCGCGCCTAATATAGAATTTTTAGACAGAGTCAGCGACGAGACGCGATCAGAGCTATATAGTAAATGCCAGGCATATATCAACCCGCAAAAAGAGGATTTTGGCATTACCGTCGTCGAAGCGATGGCTTCCGGCCGTCCGGTTATTGCTTTGCGCGCTGGCGGAGCTGTTGAAACCGTAATCAGCGGCCAGACCGGAGTTTTTATTGAAAGCGACTCGCCGCAAGCGATCGCTGAGGCGGTTAAAAATTTTGATAGCAGTAAATTTAACCCCGCAGAGATAAGAAACCATGCCTCGCAATTCTCTGTAGACAATTTTAAGGGGAAAATTAAATGTTTTATTGAAGAAGAGTATCAGAATTTCAAAGATGGAAATCTATGAGAATTGGTATAGACATCAGGACTTTAATGGATAGGAGGTATAGCGGCGTGTCTAATTATACTTTAGAGTTAGTGAACGAGTTGTTGCGTCAGGACAATATTAACCAGTATAAATTGTATTATAATTCTGGGCAGGATGTTTCCGCACGCATTCCTGCCTTTTCTCTTGCTAACGTAGAAATAGTAGCGACTAGATTTCCCAACAAAATTTTTAATTACGGGCTGCAAAAAGTTTGTCACTGGCCTTTGCTTGATCGTTTTTTGGATGTTGATATTTTTTTAATGCCGCACATTAATTTTGCCGCCTTGTCGCCTAATTGCAAAAAGATAATTACGATTCACGATTTGTCATTTTTGCGCTATCATCATTTTTTTTCGCTCCGGAAGAATTTTTGGCATAAGTTTATCGGCGTCAAAAATTTGCTAGCTTCTGCCGACGCTGTTGTCGCTGTCAGCGAAAACACTAAACGCGACTTAGTTGAGCTTCTGAACGTGCCGGCAGAAAAAATTAAAGTTATTTATTCCGGAATAAGCAGTCATTTTTTTTCCGCCAGCAGTAATTCAGTGGATATAAAAAATAAATACAGGCTGTCAGAAAAGTATTTTTTATTTTTAGGCAATTTAGAACCAAGGAAGAATATTGAAGGCATTATTCGCGCCTACGACCAGTTTGTCGCCAAATATCAAGAATACAATCACTATCATTTAGTTTTAGCAGGGGGAAAAGGCTGGAAGTACAATAGTATTTTTGAAAGTCTCAATTCCGCTGTCCACAAAAGCAAGATTAATTTTTTAGGCTATATAGACGAAGAAGACAAAAAATCGCTTTATAGCCAGGCCAGCATTTTTATTTATCCATCATTTTACGAAGGTTTCGGTTTTCCGGTTTTGGAGGCATTGGCTTGCCAGATTCCAGTTATTGCCAGCGTCAACTCAAGCTTGCCAGAAGTAGTTAATGGGAGGGCGGTGCTAGTAAATCCTTTCAATATAAACGATATTAGCTCGGCAATGTTTCAAATTCTGAATAATCAAAAAAAAATAAAAAGCGTTAATTGTCAAATCGACGATTTGCTGGATGTATTTAATTGGCCTGCCGCGGCTAAAAAATATCAAGCATTATTCAGTTCCTTAAATTAGACTTTTTTTTGGATTTTTGATAATATAAATTTGTAATTTGAATAATTAAATTAAAGAAATAATAAAAATATGGACGAACAAAAAATTGCCTCCCATCAAGACAAGGAGGTCAAAACAGCTAATAAATTAGGGGGCTCTATTAAAGGACTGGATTTTATTATCGTTAGTTCAATCGCTTTAATTTTCTTTTTGTGCCCCATTTTTTTTACTGGCATTGTCGCGCAGGGGATCGGCTTTGAGAAGGTTATAATTTTTTATTTTTTGGTGCTTTTGGGCTTGGTGGCTTGGGTGACAAAAGGCGTGGTGCAGGGGGAGTTGAGCTTGAAGAGAACGCCTTTAGACTGGCCGATTGTCGCTTTATTATTAATCGCCGGCTTTTCCACCGGTTTTTCCATCAGCATTAAAGATAGTTTGATCGGTACTTACGGCAATTCCGCCAAAGGCCTTATTGCTTTAATTGTTTTTGCTCTTTTTTATTATTTAGTGGTTAATAATATAAATGCCAAAAGAATAAAAATAATTTTTATTTCGTTATTATCTTCGGTCGGCTTGCTTGTTGTTTTTTCGTTGCTACAGTTAAAAAATATATTTATTTTGCCTTTTGACTTTACCAAAACACAGAATTTTAATCCCCTAGGATCATTTTCGGGGCTAACCACTTTTTTGGTGATTGCCTTGCCTTTGCTGGTAGTCGCTGTGGCGCAAATGAGAGAAGTTTTTCCTAAAATGAATAATTTCTTGCTTTATGCTTTAAAAACAATTTTTGGCATAGTTATTGCCGGCGACCTATTGATTTTGGCTTTATTAAACGGTTTTACTTTTTGGCCAATCGCTATTGTCAGTATAGTTATTACTTTGATGTTCTTTCTGGCAAAAATAATAAAAATATCAAATAACAATTTATTGATTCCCCTGGCTATATTTCTGGCCTTGATCATTCTTCTAGTGATGGGTAATTTTAATATTGCTAGTTTGAATTTGCCAGCTGAGGTCAGTCTTTCCCGCAGCGCTTCCTGGCAAATAGCTAGGGACAGCGTCAAGGAAAATCCGCTGCTCGGCTCAGGTCCATCTTCTTTTTACTATAATTTTTCTAAATTTAAAGATGTTCAATTTAACGCCTCGCCATTATGGAACGTTAATTTTGAAAGCGCCTCCGGTTTAATCTTTGAATTGGCGGCTACCATCGGTCCTATAGGCGCTTTAATCTTTTTAATAATTTTGCTTATTGCTTTATCAACTTCATTTTTAACAATAATAAAAACAGAAGATAAAGAAGTAAGTTCAATTTTGCTTGGTTTATTTGCCAGCTTGGTTTCTATAATTTTATTTATCATATTATTCTCTCAAAACAACACCTTACTGCTTTTGTGTGCGATAATTGGTATTTTGGCGACAGCCGCCGCATTGGTTATGTATCCGGAAAAATTCAAGACCCTAAAATTGTCCTTTCGCTCTTCTGCGAAATACGCCCTGGCTTTAGCAGCCATATTTTTATCAGTTAGCGCTGGTGTTGTTGTGCTTTTTACCATGGGTCTAAAGATGTATTTAGCTGATAAATACGCAAAAGAATCTTTACTAACCAGCGATTTAAATGTAAAAATAGAAAAGTTAGACAAAGCTATCAGCTTGGCACCCTATCAGGATGTTTATTATATCAATAATGCCAACAACTACATGTCGCTAGCCAATCAAGCTGCGGTTAGCGGGCAAAACCAATCAAGTGTTAGCGGGTACTTAAGCAAGGCTATTGATTTAGGTAAAAAAGCGATAGAGATATCGCCCAATCGTTCTAGCAATAATGAACTTTTGGCGCTTATTTATGAGAATGCATCTTTTTACACCAAAGGAGCCTTAGATTGGGCGGAAAAATCATATATGAAGGAGATTGAATTAGATCCTAATAATCCTACGCCCAATTTCCGTTTAGGTTTAATTAATATGGCTAGAGCCAACGCAGAGAATGATCCGGAAGAAAAAAAGTTTTATATTAACGAAGCTTTAAAGAAATATGACGAGGCTATAAATAAAAAAGGTGATTTAGCCGCCGCTTATTACGGCAAGGCTATTGCTAATGAAAAATTAGGCGATATTAATAAAGCCATTGACGAATTAAAGAAGGCCAATCTATCTTCCGGAGACAATCTTGATTATCGTTTTGAATTGGGCAGGCTTTATTTTAACCGTGGCGTGACACAGCCTAATTTGAACCAAAATGCCAGCCAGCAGATCGCTGAAAGCGAAGTGAGCGGAGAAGATTCAACCACCACCGCTGAAGTCAGCGTTCAGCCAACGCAACCGACTGGTACAACCGTTACTCGGAACAGCGATATTGATATTGCCGAGCAGCTATTTTTGAGCATTCTAACAGTTAATCAAAATCATGCCAACGCCCGCTATAGCTTAGCCGTGCTTTATCAGAAAATAGGCGAGAAAGACAAGGCTAAGATAATGGCTGAAAGTTTAATGAATATCGTTCAAGATCAAGCGACTAAGGAAGCGGTTAGACAACAATTTCAATCTCTTCTAGAATAATAAACAATAAATATTTTTTAACAGGCGCCACTTGATGGCGCCTGTTTTAATTTTTTTTTAATAGTCGTATAACTTTTAATTAATAAATATTTGCTAATGTAGCGAGTATCATAATCGGATTTTGATAAGATGCTCAACCATATGAATAATAATATTTGTGGGTATATCTGGCGATGCGCTAAGTGTTCTTACCACTTTACCAATATTACGGAAATTGACGGAACGTTGAAACTGGAAAAAAAATGTCCTAAGTGCAAGTCTGTTAATCAGATAACCCTAGGCAAAAAAGAATTGTTTATTCATTGCCATTTTTTTGACCTTAAAACTAATGGCTACTATGAGGAAAATGAAGAGATGATTGAATTTCGACAATCTTTATAATAATTTTTATAGGCATAAACGCTATTCTTTAGTATAAACGCCTATAGCAAGGGCAGCGGCCGTTACTTTGCTATAGGCGTTTTTATATATTCAAAGGTCGAAGAGCTCAAAAAGAGCAAAAAAGGTATTATTATAACTATTAATTTTAAAAAATATGAAAAAAGCATTAACTATTTTTACTGCCTTTACCTTAGCTTTGTTATTCTCAGTCGCGCCGGCTTTAGCTATCGAAGACAGCCAGGTGCCTGAAAATAATTTTTGTTGTGAAGGTGATTGCAGTGACTCGGTTTATAACCGCAATTGCGCCATGGTTAATAACATGGTGATGACCAGAGCCAATACGGGCGAGAATATGGCTGATGGTTCTTACGCCGGTTCAGGCGGAGACGGCGGCAGTATTAGAAATAAGAAGGGTGATGTCGAAGACAGCTCTACTGGAGCCGGCGGAGACGGCGGCGATGCCGGTTACGGCGGCACAGTTATTACCGGCGAGGCAATAGCGGCTAGCGAGGTAAAAAATTTAGTCAACTCCAATTTGGCTGAAATCAATCGCTGCGCTTGCGCCGAAAATGATGAAAATTGCGAATGCAGCAATGATCGTATTAGAAACACAAATCGCGCTTATTTAGGCAATGCAGTTATGACCGAAGCTAGTTCTGGTTTAAATTCTGCTTTGGGCAGCTATGCTGGCGCAGGCGGTGCCGGTGGCGCGATCGCAAATTGCGGCGATGAAGTCGAAGACAGCACCACTGGCGCAGGCGGTGCCGGTGGCGCCGGTTCAGCCGGTGGCGCGATCCAAACAGGAGCGTCTAGCGCTTGGTCAAGCGTAATAAACGTAGTCAATCGCAATCTCACCAGAATACTGCGTTAATTAATAATTTAAAGGTCATACAATATGAAAAAAATATTTATAATTAGCATCGTAATATTGTTTGCCATCTACTTTTCGTTTGGCGCCAATTTGGCTTTAGCGGCAACTACTAGTTATGTTGATGCGGTTATATCCTTTACGCAGGGAACGCAAAAAGACGGTAATCCAATAGAGGCCGGGCGCAGTGATCCGTCCAAAGCATTAGGCTCAGAAGACGGTCTGTTCGTTTCTCTGGGATATGGCGGTGAAATAGTTCTGTCATTTCCGGTTTATGTCGGCGGCTCTTTAGTCATAACGGTTTATGAAAAGACTTTGGGACAATATCCAGAAGAAAAGGCCGAGGTTCTAGTCAGCCAGGACGGTTCAGCCTGGACTTCTGTTGGCATGGCGAATAATTTGCCTAATCCAGAAGAAGGCGACGTCCATGACACAATCTTTGATTTAGCTGGGAGCTGCATCAAATATGTGAAATTAATTGACATGACCGACAGTTCACTTCACAACAATACTTCCGACGCTTTTGATCTAGACGCTGTTAAGGCGGATTACACCGAAGAGTGCCCGCCAGCAGAGCCCAATCCGGAAAGCTGTAATATCAAAATCACTAACAACAACACAGCAACAGTTGTTAATATGATAGAAACCAGGGCTAATACGGGCGGCAATTTGGCTGGTGGCAGTTACGGCGGCTCAGGCGGCTCAGGCGGCAGTATAGCCAACAGCGGCGACGAAGTTGAAGGTAGCTATACCGGCTCAGGCGGCTCAGGCGGTAATGCGGCCGAAGGCGGCACGGTTATTACCGGAGATGCTTATGCGTCTGTTAGCTTAATGAATCTAGTAAATGTCAACAGGACCCTAATTGACCGTTGCGCTTGCCAAAACCGTGAAAATTGCGAATGCAGCAATGATGTCGTAAAAAATAATAGCTCAGCTATGTTGTTGAACGGTGTTCTTACAGAAGCCAACTCCGGACTAAACGCAGCCGAAGGCAGTTACGGCGGCTCAGGCGGACCCGGCGGCAGTATAGCCAACAG
>JAKJDO010000019.1 GCA_022705905.1 Patescibacteria group bacterium | reverse complement strand
CCCCGCCGGAAGCTGATTTTTCTCTTAAAATTTTACTAATTTCTTTTTTGCCTTTTTCTTCTAGTTTATTAACATCGGTCGGATATACTAAAATTTGATACCACAAATTTTCCCCTTTTTTCATACTGGCAAAAGTATCCATCAAAACTGCCAGCGGGTCTTTAAACTGCTTTTCCGGGACTCCTAGTTGATGTTCAAAATTTCTATAAGTTACTATCGGATAAACTTCGTCCTTTTGCAAAATCATTTCTCCGCCCCAAATGTCATATTCATCATCAGGATATTTGGTGGGAAAGTTTTGGGCATAATCTTCAACTTCTGTTATTTCGGCGTCCGGATACTGAGAATAAACAGCAGTTTCAAAAAGATCGCGATACTGAACGGGCAAATAACAAAGATATTGGATGTAGCCCTCTAAGCTGACTATTTCGAAAGAAAAGCATAGCTGGTATTTACCAATCCAGTATTTTTCGATTAAATCAGCTGGATCATGAGCGCCGCCTAAATAAGAGAATAGATTTTCTACCGCCCGTAACGACTGGTCATTGCCCTTAGGAATATCGACGGCCAGCAAGGTATATTTTAAGCTTGCCGCGTATAAAGTAGACCGCCAATAAACCCAGGCTTGAACGAAGCCCCACAAAAACATAATCGCCACTGGTATCCAGCCGATACGCAATAAGAATATAAGCACTTGCTGGTCTGGAGGCAGGGCAAAAAAATCGTAAATTGGCGTCAAATCAATCACTATATTCATTATTCATTAAAATTATCTTTTTATCAAAAATTGACACAATTATTTTGTGCATTTACAATTAAATTATACCACTTTTTAATAAAGGTGGCAAAAAAGCAAAAACCCCACCTTTTGGGGGATGGGATTTGTTATCCAAATTATTTTTAATATTAAGCTTTTATTAAACTATATTTGCCGTCGGCTTTTAAAAATCTATCCTTGTTCATCAAAGCGAGAATAATAGTCGCTTTTTTTACATATCTCTTTTCTAAAACTTTAGCAATTATTTCGTCTCTTGATAAAGACTGGTCTGCTTCTTTCAATATTTCTTCAATGACATCAACTACTGTTCCTTTTTTATAACCCCACTCCTTTAAGCCATAAAGACCGCGACCGACTAGAATGTACTTGTCGTCTAAAATCAATTCGTTATGAACTGTGGCAGCATTAGCCTTCTTGCCGTCAAAACCAATTTTATTAATCTGTTCGGCAATCTGCTCAAAATGCATCGGTTCGCCACTGTTTTTTAAAACTAAGTAAATTTTGTCATTGATAGTTTTTGGCTTAATCTCGCGCCAATTATGAATGCCCCAATGGCCGAATTTATTTTGTTCAATTTTTTTAGCGGCGCGCAAAATAGAATAAAGCGTTTTGTTTTTGTTGATTATTTCCGAATTTTCATCGTAGAGATCAAACTTCAAAACATTAGAAATATCTAAGGTATTTTTAGTAGTCAACTTATCTTCATGTTTTTTATAACTTTCTAGACTACAAATAATGTCGATTAATTCTTCCGTGGCTAATATCTTTTTAGCTTCGCTGATTTTTTGCAGCAACTCCTCAGTTAACTCTTCTAAATGGTAGAGCTCTTGATACTTTAGCTTATAGGAGCTTAAAAAATGTTTCGAACTTATTACTTCTTCAAATTCATTATGAAGCAACTTGGTAATTAAAAAATTAAGGTAGTTCTTATGCTTTGACTCCACTTGAGGATCTGCTTTAAAACCATTAGAAGAAAAACTGGCCAAAATATCTAATAAATAATTTTTTTCCATCAAACCGCCATGCTCTTCTAAAAGTTGCAAAATAATTCTTTTTAAATTTTTCACATAATCATCTAGATTCTTCAACTGCTGCAGCCTTTTAACGCCGGCTGTTTCAATTTGCCTAATTCTTTCGCGAGTTAAATTGTGAACTTTGCCGATACCTTCTAAAGTTTCTTTGCCTTCATTGCTCAATCCATAACGTCTCATTAAAACATCGCGCTCTCTATCCGACAACTCATTAAATAAATTGCCGATTATTTCAACAGCATCGAGATTGGCTACTTCCTCGGCCTTTTGATAATTAATTATTTGGTCTAATATAGAAACATTTTCCATATAAATTAAACTTACCAGCAAGACATGGGCAACTTGTCAGTATTTTACATTTTTTATACTTTTAGTGATAATATTTTAAAGTTTCTTTAATATAGCACGAATTTTTATATTAGTCAAGCTAAAATAAATAGATTACAGATAATTTTATTGTATTAAAAAAGGGACTAATATTAGCCCTGTTTATTGCTTAATTGCAGTTTTGTCTATTCAAATCCAATATATTCTATTTCTTCTTGAAGTTGTAAATTAAATTCAGTTCTTAATTTTTGTTTTATTAATCCGATCAGAATTATCACGTCTTCGGCCTTAGCTTGATTATAATTAACGATAAAATTGGCATGTTGTAAGCTAACCTGTGCGCCACCAACTACTTTTCCAGGCAAGTCAGTTCGACTTATCAACCAGCCCGCGCTAATTAATTTGTTTCTCAGAATTTTATTGTCTTTCGCTTCCTGATAAATTTCCGGGCTATTATCTTTTACGTAGTTAGCTGAAAAATTCTTAAAAACACAGCCAGCGCTTGGCAGTTTAGGATGGTTCTTGCGAATAGCTAAATATTTGTTAGAATTATTTTTAATATTTTTCTTAGTTGATTTTTTTAATCTTAATTTTACCTCCCAAATAATTAAGCTGTGATTTTCTTTAACAATACTGTTTTTATAACCAAACCTGCAATTTTTATTATTTAAAGTAATAAATTTATTTTTAACCACATCATAAACAACTATACTTTCAATTGAACTGCCAATCGCTACATCAAAGGCGGCCGCATTACCACGAACAGCGCCACCAATAGTTCCGGGAATTCCCCTTGCCCATTCTAGTCCTGATAAATTATGTTGAATTGCCATATTGACAACTTCCCCTAAAACCACCCCGGCGCCACTTTGCACAATATTTCTCTTAACCTCTAAATTCTTGCTATTCACCTTAATAACTAAAGCATTAATTACTTTGTCATTTATCAAAACGTTGCTTCCACCAGCTAAAATATAAAAATTAATTCCATTGTTTTTTGCCCAAACGACAGCATTAATTAAATCGTTTCTAGTTTTTACTTCAATGAAAAATTTAGCTTTACCGCCAATTTTAAAGGTCGTAAACGGTGCTAAAGCCACATTTTTTTTGATTCTTGATTTGATATTCATAGCTAGTAAATATAATAGCAAACACGACGTAATATGCAAATTTTTAATTTTGTAATTTAGCAATAATGTTTAAATTTTTAAACATTAAAAATTATTTAAAAACTAAAAACTATAAAATCAAAAATTTTATTCAACTTCGCCCATTTTTTGCAACTGAATTAATTTCATATATAATCCGCCTCTATTCTGCATTAGCTCGTAATGACTCCCTTCTTCAACCACCCTCCCGTTTTCCAATACAATAATTTTATTAGCTTTTTTAATGGTGCTTAGACGATGAGCAATAATAATAATAGTTCTATTTTCTTTAATTTTTTCAATCGCTTCCTGTATTAATTTTTCGCTATAACTGTCTAAATTGCTAGTGGCTTCATCAAAAATCAAAATGCGCGGATTGGCAAGTATTGCCCTGGCAATACCCACTCTTTGGCGCTGGCCGCCGGACAACTTAACGCCCCTCTCACCTACCTCCGTATCATACCCCTGTGGCAGTTTAATAATAAATTCATGAGCATTGGCGATTTTAGCGGCCGCTAAAATTTGCTGTTCGCTGGCATTTGGCACGGCATAGGCAATATTGTTCCACACTGATTCGTTAAAAATCTCAACTTCTTGCGGCACAATGGCAATAAACTTTCTAAAACCATATAAATCATAATCTCTTAAATTAATGCTATCTAGACTAACGTAACCGGATTGAGGATCGTAATGGCGGTAAATCATGCGGGCTACTGTGGTTTTGCCGCCGCCAGATGGTCCAACTAAAGCCGTAATGCTACCAGCCGGAATCTTCAAATTTATGTTGTTTAGCACTTTTTTCTTACTATGGTCATAACTAAAATCAACATTTTTAAACTCAACCTGCCCCTGAACATGCCTTGGTTTAACGCCTGCTTTAGGACTATTAATTTCTGAAGTTTCATTGCTTAATAAATACAATCTATTGACTGCTTCACTGCCTTCCATTATACGATCGTAAATACGAGAAATTCTAAATAATGATAGCAATGCTTTTTCCGAAATCGTAAATATAAAAACTAAGGAGCCGACCGTGATTGAACCTGTCCAAACAAAATAAATTCCAACAAACAGCACTGCTACACGGCCGATATCTATCAGCAAACTTCTACTTAAATTAAAATTAAAAATAGTAAAAAACTCAACAAAGCCATTATGCATTATTCTGTCCCTAACTTTTTTTAATTCTTTAACTTCTCTTTTTTCTTGAACTAGTGATTTAACGGTATTAATATTTATTATTGCTTGAGCGATTTTTCCTGATGACAATTCGTAATCCGCGTGTCTTTGCGTTCTATTGGACTGGATCTTGTTGTTTACTAGGTATGTTAAATATACAAATAGCGGTGTGATAAACAAATAAATAATGGCAAAACGCCAATCAACAAAAAATAATACCGTCATAGTGAATAACAACTGAAAAACCGTTGGTGCAACTTCCCAAAATAAATTGACTAAAAAATTATCAATTTTATCTATACCCCTGTCAATTCTTGTAACTTTATTGCCGGTATTTTCCTTTTCATGGTAATTAAGGGGTAAATATAATAATTTAGTAAATGCGTTCATCGCTAAGTAGCTTTCAGCGTCTACTAAAATTTTTATAATTTTCCTGTCTGTAAAATAATCTACCAAACTAACTATTTGATTAGCGGCAAACATTCCCGCAATCAACAAGATTAATTCAAAAATGTTTTCCTTTTGAAAGTTGGCAATTAAATCAATTATTAATTTCAAAAAATATGGACCAACCAATCTAAGCAGTTCAATCACAATAATAAAAACACTAAGAAATTTAATATCTTTATGAGAAGGTTTTAATAAAGACCAAAGCCTTGTAAAAAAAATATTTAATTTTAGCTTATTTTCTTGTTTTCCCATACAAAATTAAAAGAAAAACCAAACGGTTTCCCTATTAATTTATACGTAATATTAGTAAAAATGTTACACTACTTAATTAATTTTTCTCCGATTCGAAAAACATCCCCTGCTCCCATTAAAATTATTACGTCGCCAATACTGGCTTGCTTGCGCAAATAATTTTCAGCTTCTTTCTGGGTTGGAATATATTGAACTTTTATCTTGTTGTTGACTTCTTTGATCTTTCTAACTAATTCTTCACTTGAAACTCCGCCCTGAATTTCACGAGCCGAACCATAAATATCAAGAATGATTAATTCGTCGGCGTCTAAAAAACTTTTGGCAAAATCATTAAGCAAAGCCTTGGTGCGCGTAAAAGTATGCGGATGAAAGACAACAATTTTATTTTTCTGTGGATATAATTTTTCAATTCCAGACAACGTCGCTTTGATTTCGGTAGGATGATGAGCGTAGTCATCAATTATTATAGCGCCATTATGCTCGCCCATTATTTCCATACGTCTTGCTGTTCCAGAAAATTCTTCTAAATATTTTCTAATTTTTACCAAATCGATATTAAGCTCTATACAAGTTGCTATAACCGCCAAGGCATTATAAATATTGTGCTTGCCAATTAATTGTATGGAAAAATCTCCTAGTTCTTTGTTCGCTACTGCCTCTTCATCATCTTCGGTTTCATCAACAACGATTTTAACTTTAAAAAATTCTTTACCGTTAAATGATTTTATATCGTAAGCAACGTAGTCAGAGACTTCGTTAATAGCATAACTAATAACTTTAGCTCGTGAATTAACATTAGCAATTTTTCTGATTGTCGGATCGTCAAAATTAGCTACTAAAAATCCTTTGGACGGAATCTTCTCTATAAATTCTATAAAAACTTGATTGTAATCAGCAACGGTTGGAAAAAAATCCGGATGGTCATAATCAATATTATTAAGCAAGACGACTCGTGGATTATAATATTTTAATTTATTTTGATACTCGTCAGCTTCAATAACAAAGTAATCAGATCTACCAACTAAAGCATTGCCGCCAAACTGCGGAACCATTGCTCCGACTAAAACGTTTGGTGCCAAATTAGCTTTTTCTAAAACATACCCTAGCCAAGCAGTAGTTGTAGTTTTGCCGTGCGAGCCGACAACGGCAATGCCATAGTGGTTATTAAAAATTTGGCCTAAAGCTTCGGCGTAAGACAACTTTTCAATTTTTAAATTTTCAATTGCCTGCATTTCGGTATTATTATCCTTATTGTAGGCGCTGGAATAAATTATCAAATTAGTATCAGCGGGAATATTATTTGCAGAAAAATTTTCTATAACTTTAATGCCGGAATTTTTTAGCACTTTATCGGTCATAAATTTTTCCTTTGTATCAGACCCACTAACTTCAATGTCTTTGGCAACCAAAAACTGCGCTAACATAGTCATGCCCACACCTTTTATGCCGATCATGTATATTCTTTTTATTTTGGATAAATTCATATTTGGTTGCTAAAAATTTTTACTTCCTGCAAAATTTCCTTTACTATTTTTACTAATTCTTGATTAGCTTCTTTTTTTATTACTTTTTGAATATTATCACCTAGTTCCGTTTGTTTTCTTTTATTATTTATCAACTCTTTTACATTATCGACGAGATATCTATCTGACAATTTATTTTGATCTAAAACTATAGCTGCATTATTATCAGCAAAAATTTTAGCATTAGCTTCTTGGTGCGAGTTTGGAATCGGAATAAGAATTGTTGGCTTTCCTAAGTATGACAATTCAGTCAAAACGTTCATGCCACAACGTGATATTACGATATCGGCCGCGGCAAAAACTTTTATCAATCCAAAAGTATCAAGAAATTCAAAACTGTGATAATTGCTATTGTCTGTATTAATAATTAATTTGCCTTTACCCGTAATATGGATAATTTGGCAAAATTTTAATAACTCTTTTAAATTATTTTCTATTAATTTATTTATAGCCATCGCTCCTGTGCCGCCACCTAAAACTAGCAACGTTGGCCAATCACTTTTTAAACCCAATTTTTGATAAGCTTCGGCTTTACCAACTTTATTCTCTATCAGCTCGCGCCTAATCGGATTGCCGATCCACTCTGCTTTTTTACCGTAATCATGCAATGACTTCTCAAATGTGGTCGTAATTTTTTTAGCTATCAGCGCCATTAACTTATTAGCTAAGCCCGGTAGAACGTCCTGCTGATGTATCAAAATCGGAATACGGCAAAACCAGCCAGCCCAAGCAAGCGGCACGCTGACAAAACTACCGGCACTTATTATTATGCAAGAATTCTCTTTTAGAATAATAAATAATGACTGCCAAAAAGCTAGGAAAATATTAAATATATCAATAACATTTTGATAAGACCAATATCGTCTTAATTTACCGGCGCAAATTGCATAATATTTAATATTTTTATTTCCGATCATCTCTTTTTCCAACCCATCTTTCGTGCCGATCCAAACAAACTCAAAACTTGGATCGTTTTTAAGTTCTTCAAAAATAGCTAACAGAGGCGCCACGGAACCGCCAGTGCCGCCACCGGAAAATAAAATCTTGTATTTTTTTTGTCTATTTGTTAAAGTCATAAAAAATAAAAAGGAGGGATGAAGTGGTTAAAAAACCAAGAATTAGACAATTGGAAAATTGGTTAGCTGTTAGGCCGGTGGTAATCAAATTTGCAGATGAAGAGTTTGTCATAAAATATGATGAGATTTTTGGAGATGGTAAAATATCTCCGGCCGTAGCTTTTGTTCATTGCTATCTAAATTATGGGGAGAATTCGGCGATAATCGGTTCTTCCGAGCACTAAGCAGCTTAGAACAAAACTAAGCTGTTTTTTTATTTATGTATTCTAGTTTGCTTGCTTATATTAACTAAAACTCCGCAAGCTGACAAGGCGGCTAAAATCGCCGACCCTCCATAGCTAACTAGCGGCAACGGCACTCCTGTCATGGGTAAAATATTAACCATGCCGCCAATATTAATCATAGCTTGAAGAGTAATCCAAGCGCCGACACCAACGGCTAAATTTTTGCCAAAATCATCAGGAGCATTTTTGGAAATCAAGTAACTGCGATAAAACAAAAATAAATAACAAAGAATTAACAAAAAACAAATAATAAATCCTGTTTCTTCAGCAATTATGGCAAAGATAGAGTCACCGCTTGCTTCGGGTAAATACATATACTTTTGCCGGCTCTCCCCCAGTCCTCTGCCCAAAAAACCGCCCGAACCAACAGCGATTAAAGCTTGGTTGGTCTGGTAACAAATTTCGTTTTTGCTAAAATTAGGATCAATCAAACACTTAAAACGGTTCATCTGGTATGGTTTTAATAAAATCAAAACCGACAAAAAAAGCAATCCAAAAATTACGATACCGGCTATGTGGCTAATTTTCCCACCAGCCACAAAATAAACTAACAGGGAAATAGCAGCAATAATAGACAATGTGCCGACATCTGGTTGCAATATCATTAAAAAAGCTATTATGCCTAATATAAGCACAAAAGGTCCTATGCCTTGATGAAAATCGCCCAATTTTGTCTTGCGAGCCTCCAACCAAGCTGCCAAATAAAGCAGGAAAGACAACTTAACAAATTCAGACGGTTGCACCGAATAGCCAAAAATATCAATCCAGCTACGAGAAGTACCCCAAGAAGCTTTTAAGCCAGGTATAAAAACCAATAGCAGCAAAACAATGGAAAAAATTAAAAATCCAAAAGCATATTTTTTCCAATGTCGATAATCAACCTTAGCAAAAAACCAAAAAGCCAACAGACCGATTATCAAACCGAATAGCTGATGCTTAAAATAATAATAAGCGTCTCCGAATTTAGCATAAGCTATAACAGCCGAACTGCTCGACAAGCTAACCAACCCAAAAATCAAAATAATAAAAATAACCACGACTAGTTTATTGTCGCCTTCATGATAGCTTTTAGCGCCGCTTATCAAGTTTTTTGCTTTTTTAAAAAAATTCATCTTGTGAATTATTTAGTCATGACATCAAGCAGAAATACGGCTAATCCCACAACAGTTGCAACTCCGCTAATCACCCAAAAACGCATGACAATTTTTGGCTCAGACCAACCGATGGCCTGGAAGTGATGATGAATTGGGGAGGATAAAAAAACTTTTTTATTAAATATTTTTTTAGAAATTACTTGAATTAAAAAAGACAATGCTTCAACAACAAAAATAACTCCAATAATAGGCAGAAGTAAGGCGTAGTTGGTTAGCATTGCTATTACACCCAAAGTGACGCCTAAAGACATAGCACCCGTGTCGCCCATAAAAAATCTGGCTGGATTGATATTAAACCAAAGAAAGGCCAATAACGCGCCCATAATTACGCCGCAAAAAGTCGCTAAATCATATCTTCCTAACGCAAAAGCTATAACCCCGTAAGAAGCATAAGCCATCATTAAAGTTCCCCCGGCCAATCCATCTAAACCATCCGTTTCGTTGACTGAAAAAGCAGTGGCAATAATCACAAAAAGAAAAAAAGGAATATACCACCAACCGATTTCATAGTTTCCCCAGAAAGGGATGTGAAGAACGGTCCAGTCTAGCTTAAAATAAAACCACCAAGCTCCCGCCAAAGCAATCAAAGCATAAACAAACAAACGATGCTTCATTTTTAGACCCCCACCGCCAAAAACGCCTTTTCCCCTAACATCCAACCAATCGTCAAATAAACCTATCAAAGCAGTTATCACCAAAGCTCCTAGTGGTAACAATGTCTCTTGGCGGGAAAGAAAATTCAACTTAGCAAAAATTGATTCTGGAAAAAAATTTGCTAAATAAAAAAATAAAATACAAAAAAATAAAGTAGTTGCCCAGACCAAAACTCCTCCCATCGTTGGCGTACCGGCTTTAGCCGCATGCAAATTGCTAAAAATCGGCGTAGCGCCATTATTTCTTATTTTTTTACCTAGCTTGTATTTATATAGAAAATGAGTCAAGAGTGGAGTCCAAGCCCAGGTAAAAGCAAAAGCCAGAGTCGTAAAAAACAAAATTTTTATAATGTAAAAAGTATCCATAATTACTTTAAAAATTAATAATATAAACTGAAATAATCGCAATCAGCAAAATTATATTAGAAACTATTGAACTGGTGAAAAGAATATGGGCGATAAAATTTCTATCTCTATAACCGCTTACTAAAACGTATAAAACAAAATTCAATAAAACAACTAATAATCCAAGCAAGGGTATGATAAATATTTTTACTGTATCTCCGTAATAATCAATGCCAAAACCAACGCTGTAATGCAAGGCTATTTGATTGGTCCCAATGGCAACAGCAATATATTTCGCGCCAATCCATATCAGAATATTAAGCAAAACCGCTATCGCTAAATACACTTTGATGAATAAATCCGACAAAGCAATAGATAATTGTTGACCGATCGACTGTTTTGCCAAATAATAAAAGTTTAATAGCTTATTCATAAAGATTGCTATATTAAAACACAACTAGTTTATTTAGTCATGTCTATAGATTAGCATATTTATAATGAAAAAAGAACATCTTTCAAAAGAAGCACTTCTCATATTATTGTGTTTTGTGTTATAATTATATAAACAACTGTTATATTTTGTTTTCTTTATTGTGTATAACTTTAAAATTATGTTCTCTAATCCCCAATTAAAAAAAATATTAGCTAAAGCCGAGCTTATTTCGAGCGAAGAATTTGATAAATACAGCCAGGAAGCAGAAGGTTTAGGCAAAAATCTAGAAAATTATCTTCTTGAAAAAAAAATCATTTCCAGCGTGGTTCTTTATGAGAATGCGGCCGCTTACTATAAGCTGCCTTTTATTGATCTTAAAAATCAAACTATCAGGAAAGACATTCTCCTATCTATTTCCGAGCCCATTGCCTCAACGCACAACATAGTTCCGTTTGATGCCAGCGATAAAGAAATTAAAGTTGCGTGTTTGGATCCAAAGGACTTGGAAATTTTTGAATTTATAAAGAAAAAAACTGGTTTAAAAGTAAAGCTATATCTCACCACCCCCGAAAGTCTAAGAGAGACGCTAAAACAATACCACAAAAGTTTAAAAGCGAAAATCGGCTATCTAGCTAATGAAAAGGGTCGGGATGCCGATGCCTTTGGGGATAAAAAAGATTTAAAAAAATTAGCTACTGATTTGCCGGTGGTTAGAATTGTTGATACCTTGCTCGAATATTCAATTATTGAAGGCGCTAGCGATATTCACATTGAACCAGAAGAAAAAGATGTGTTGGTGCGCTATCGCATTGACGGCATTTTGCGCAATGTCATGGTACTGCCAAAGAATGTTCATTCCGGAATTATAGCTAGAATTAAAATTCTTTCCAACTTAAAAGTTGACGAACACAGGCTACCGCAAGATGGACGATTTAAAATCGCCACCGATGAATTTAATGTAGCCTTTCGCGTATCAATCATTCCGACGTTTTGCGGAGAAAAAATTGTCCTGCGTTTATTGAATGAAAAAGCGCAAGTTCTGTCCCTGGAACAGCTTGGCTTGCAGCCGGAGTCATTAAAAATTTTAAAAAGAAATATCGCCAAACCGCATGGCATAATCCTGGCTACAGGCCCAACCGGATCAGGAAAAACAACGACTCTTTATACAATATTAAACATTTTAAATACTCCTGAGGTTAATATTTCTACTATTGAAGATCCGATTGAATATCGTATGCCGCACGTTAACCAATCGCAAGTTAACCCTAAAATCGGCTACACCTTTGCTTCTGGCTTGCGCGCTTTTCTGCGCCAAGATCCGAATATTATCATGGTCGGTGAAATTCGCGACCAAGAAACAGCCGAAATAGCCGTCCACGCCGCTATGACCGGTCATCTTGTCCTCTCGACTATTCATACTAATGACGCAGCTACCACTATGCCTCGTTTGTCGGAAATGGGAGTGCCCACCTTTTTAATTTCAACCACTGTTAATATGATAGTAGCACAGCGATTAGTCAGAAAAATTTGTCCGAATTGCATTCAAAGTTACAATCTTGATGCCCAAACTGTAACTGAATTAGAAAAATCCTTGAACATGGAAGATATTTTGCTAGCCATGGAAAGAGAGAGAACGATTATGAACGCTAAGAAGGGTCTGGGCTCTTTATTATTCTATCGCGGCAAAGGTTGTAAACAGTGCAATAACTCTGGCTATAAGGGCAGAATTGGCATTTATGAAATACTAGAAAATGACGAAGAGATGTCTGCATTAATTTTAAAAAATGCCGATGCTGACGCAATAAGACAGGCTGCTAAAAACAAAGGTGCTCTCAGTATGATTGAAGACGGATTTATTAAGGCCAAAAACGGCGTCACAACTTTAGAGGAGATACTAAGAGTAACTAAAGAATAGTTCATAAGTTTAATCTTGGAGTAAAAAAAATATAAATCTAAAAAACTAAGAACCTAAATTATGGCCGTCAATTTTTCAGCGGAGCAAATTAAAAAAGATGAACAAAAAGAGGATGAAAATAAAACCACAGAATCTCTAATGAATAAAATCAACGGATTCTTGCTGAAATTGTCACGCATTCCGCTAAAAGAAAAATTATTTTTTGTTCAACAGCTGGGAGTGATGCTGAAGGCTGGTATATCACTGTCTGCGGCGCTAAAAACTTTAGCCAAACAAACAACTAATAAATATTTTATTTCTATATTGAAAGACGTTAGCGACAAGGTGGAAAAAGGAGTCTCGTTCGCCGAAAGCCTTCAACCTCATAAAAAAATTTTTGGCGAAATGTTTATTAATATGGTAGAGACGGGCGAATTATCAGGAAAATTAGAAGAAGTGCTCGAACAATTATTTATTCAAATGAAAAAAGAGCATGCCCTTATTTCCAAAGTGAAGGGGGCTCTCACCTACCCGGCTGTTATAGTTTTGGCTATGGGCGGAATAGGTACTTTTATGATGGTCAAAGTTGTTCCCCAGATGACTTCAATGTTTACCGAAATGAATGCTGAATTACCGCTACCTACCAAAGTTTTAATAAACGTCAGTAATGCTATCGCTAACAATGGCATTATATCTTTGGTTATAGCTACAACAGCTATCGTTGTTTTTATTTATACTATCCGAACGCCAAAAGGAAAATACTATTTTCAAGCATTGCTTCTTAAAATGCCCGTATTCGGACCCATAATCAAAAAAATAAATATTGCCCGCTTTGCCCGCAATATTAGTTCTCTTTTAAAAACAGACATTATGATTATTAAGAGCTTTCAAATAACTGCTAGCGTCTTGGGCAATTTGCACTATCGCGCAGCTTTGGAGGATATGGCTCAAAAAATAAAAAAAGGCGGCAAACTAAGCGACGTAATCAATTCTTATCCTAAACTATTTACCCCCGTAGTCGCCCAAATGGTTGCAGTTGGCGAAGAAACCGGCGAGCTGGATAATATTTTAGAAGAACTAGCTCAATTTTATGAAGAAGAAGTTGATAATATCATGGAGAACTTACCTTCTGTTATTGAGCCTATCCTAGTTCTAGCACTAGGCATTGGTGTCGGCGCCATGGCAGTGGCTATTATTATGCCCATGTACTCTATTACTTCATCTATATAAAAACGCACACCCCATGTTAAAAAATTTTGCCATCTCTTCCAAAAATAAAGGCTTTAGCATAGTTGAAGTTTTGGTGTCGGTCCTAATAATATCGATCTTAACTCTAGGCGTTTTTAGCTTGATAATACTCTCTCTTAAAATAACCAAAGAAAATCAGTATTATGTTAATGCCATAGAAATCGCCAACCAAAGAATGGAAAAAATTCGTAATATGCCCTACGACGAAGTTGGCGTAGCTAGCGGAACCCCCATGGGTAGCATACCACAAGTTGAATATGTTCATCGACCTAATGCCGGTTATTACACTATCCATAATTACGTAGTATTTTATGACGATCCTTTTGATGGCGAGCTAGGATCGACTACGCGACCAGACACAATCATTGATTATAAAATTGCCACCATACAAGTCAGCTGGCAAAGCAACTACGGCCAAAAAAACGTCACTATTTTTTCTAAAATAATTCCCCGCACGGAAGAAACTACTGCCGGTTATGGGCTTCTAAAAATATCTGTAGTAGACGCAAATGGCGCGCCCATCACCGGCGCGAGCACAACGGTTATTAGTACTGATCTAGGGATCCACCAGACCAACCTCACTAACAATGATGGTATACTCTATCTACCCGTACCAGCCTTATCGCCTGCAACTTCTAGCGGCTATCAAGTGATTGTCGGCAAAAATGGATATGGCCAAGATCAAACTTATCCAGTAACAACCGAGAATCCTAATCCTACTAAAAGAAATCTTTTTGTGTCAGCTGGCAACAAACAAGAAGAAAGCTTCTCTATCGACAGGCTGGCGACATTAAATATTAAAACTTTGTCTAATAATTTGTCGCAAAATTGGCAAGTTAATTCAACGGTAGCCGATACGGAAAAAACTCATCCAAAAATCGCAGTTGATAGCAACGACAATTTATATTTTACCTGGCAAAGCTCCAACTCCACCTCTTCTTCGGTTTTTATTCAAAAATACAATTCGACAGAGGTTAAGCAGTGGATAAACGATATTAAAATATATAATTCAAAATTTCAAAAAAATCCTGATATCGCTGTAACCGGAAGCGGCCGATCGTTTGTTGTTTGGCAGGATAACTCCGCAGCCTTAAAAATTACCCTCGGCCAAGACCAAATGAAGCTGGCTAGTAATAAAAACAAACTTCCGCTGGCTGATTACAAAATAAAAATCAACTTTAAAAATTCAAACGACATTTTTCTAAATATTATTGCTGATAAAATAAAAACTGCCAACTCACAGCTCACAAAAATGGCTAATAAAATAGCTACAAATATAAAAATAACATTGGCAAAAAATCAACGCGCTTTAAGAAATGGCTATCAAAAATTTTCAAGACAAATCAACGGTCTAATATCGCCAGAAATAAAACAAGCCAACGCAGGAGTCGGCAATATTGTTTTTGTTGGCATCGGTACGGGGGCAGTAACTGGAAATACCAATTCAATAGCGCTCGATGTTCCTGGCGGCGTACAAGTAGGCGATTTATTATTGGCTTTTATCGAACATGATGATTATTCAGACGGACCGATTAATGCACCTGCGGGCTACGGTTGGAATACTTTAAATAGCAATTTACAGCCGATTTGTTTATGGTTTGAAAGCGACTGCGATTCGCGAGGAGCTATTTTTTGGAAAATTGTAGCTGCTGGCAATCCGTCTCTATACACCTTTAGCCTACCGTCAGGGAGAAATGAACAAAAGGCCGGACATATTAGGGCTTATCGCGGTGTTAATTCGTCAGATCCTTTTGATGGTTCTTTAAATACGGCTACAACGGATACTGATAACCGCTATCATTCGGCCCCTAGCCACTCGGTCAGCAACGATAATTCAATGCTAGTTTGCGGTTGGGGGACTGACACTGAAACTTTGGGTAATTATTCGCCGATTTTCCCGAGCGGAATGCTGAATGTCCGCAACAACTACGCCAACGAAATAACTGCGGCTTCCGCAGATAAAACAGTTAACATTTCTGACTCGCCAACTGGTAGCCAAGTATTTGACGCCAGGCACAGTGTTAACAGAAAATCTATAAGTTGGTGTCTGGTTCTAAATCCGGCGACTATACCAGATGACGTTATGGTTACTGCAGCTGGTAGCCAAGTATCCAATTTAATGATACCGAGCAATAATGAATATTTAGGCGGCAACTTCGTTATAACTGACACTACCGGCAACCATACTATCAACTCTATAAAAATAAAAGAAGGCGGAACAATTAATGCCGGCTTAAGCTTAAGCAATGTCAAGCTTTTTTATGACTTTGACACCACTGCGCCTTATGACTGTTCAAGCGAACAATATGACGCCGGCTCTGATTTGCAATTTGGATCTGCCGATTCTTTTGACAGTAGCAGCGAGGCTGTTTTCACCAATTTGCCTGGTTTAGAAATTTCTACTGTTAAATCCCTTTGCCTTTATGTTGTTTTGGATATAAATTCCTCAGCAGTAAAAAACGACACTATTGATATCTATATAAACAATCCCAGCACTGATATAGCTCTGACTAGCGGAACTGTCATGCCTAACTCCCCCACTTCACTACCTGGCGCCACAGTTCTTTTAAAACCGGCGGAAATGCAACAAATTCATTATCGCTGGCGCAATAACGATGGTGACGAAAATGACGCTAGTTGGAAAACTGGTCAGGATATTGTATCCTCGATTACTAAAGACAACTTAATTAGACTGAGGTTAGAAATAAGCAATGGTGGCAGCGTCGCCAGTGATCCAGTTAATTACCGACTGGAATATGCCGAAAAGCAAACTACTTGTTCAGCGATTTTAACAGGTGATTGGTCAGCTGTACCGACTAACGATTCTGGGCATTGGAAAATAATTGACAGTGTTTATTTAACCGATAGCGACAATACTACGAATATCTCCGGTCTAACCGATGAAAACGTTAATTTTAAAGAAGGCGAGATTAAAGATTCTGGCAATGAGACGTCCGCTATAATTTTACAATCAACTGATTTTACTGAACTGGAATACGCCTTACAGGCTACCAACAATGCTAATAATTCTGATTACTGCTTTCGACTTTCTAACGCCGGATCCGTAAATAGCTTCTTCTATTCAGTGTATCCGGAGATATCAGTAATCGGAGATGACAATATTTACCTCATATCTTACGATAGCAACGGCAATATTCTTTGGATGCCAAAAAAAGTTAATGACGATATGTCTAGTGCTGCTCAAATAAATCCAACCATTGCTATAACTGAAAATTTTGGCACGGCAACTTCGGTAGTGGCCTGGGAGGACTATCAAAATGGCAACAGCGATATTTATATACAAAGCTTTGATATAAACGGGAATAAAGCTTGGCCTAGCGGCAATATCGCCATTGCCAGCACGCCCGACTATGAAGTGTCGCCGTCCATAATCATTAATCAAAGCGATGAAATTTTTATTTCTTGGACAGTAGTTAAATCTCCAGCGGCTGAAATATACTTGCAAAAAATTGATTTAGCAACTGGAGGATTTTTATGGCCCAGCAGCAAAAAAATAATTATTTCCTCTAACAGCGTTTTTAATGGGCAATTAACCTTAGGTGAAAACAATAACGTCTATTTAACCTATGTCGAAGATAGCGACAGTAATAAAAATGTAATGATCGCTAAATTTGACAACGACGGCAATGAAGTTTGGGCGCCCATTCTTGCCAACATTTCTAGTACAGATAAAGACCAATACGATCCCTGCATAGCTTTTAAAAACGATCTTGTTTATGTGGCCTGGACTGATAAAAGAGAAAATAACGAAGATATTTATGTACAAAAATACAACAAGGATGGAGCGGCGCAATGGCTTAATGATCAACGTATAAATATCAACCTTGACTTGTCAGCCCAAAATAAACCCGCTCTAACGATTAATTCTACCGGTCTGGGAGAGCCTTTCGCAGTTTGGCCCGACTATCGTGATTCTAACTCAAATATTTATGCCACAAAATTTAGTAATCCAGGCAGTCTGGTCGGATACCCTAACGTACCGCTAAATATTAAGGGGACGAGCCTAATTGGAGACAATCCGGTTATTTTAGAACATAATGAGCTTTACACCACCAATGGCGTTGGTGATCTGACTTTAAATGTTGAATGGGATACTCCTGGATATACTATTTCTACGTCTACATCCACCCCCTTGTCAATCTTTTACTCAGATCCATCACAACCACTATCTATTTTGCCGGGAGAAATTAAAACCATCTTGCTTTATGTTAAATAATTTCAGCCAAAAAGGAGTAACGTTAATCGAACTACTAGTTTATATAGCGATTTTCAGCATGATAGCGACTATGGGCTCCCAATTCATTATTAGCGGTTTTAAAGCCACTACATTCAGCAATGAGCAGGAGGAAGCAGTAGATAATGCCAGAAAAGCCGCTGAAATTATGGGCGAAGAAATACGCGGCGCCAATAATTCTGATAATGGTTCATACCCTATTATTATAGCTCTAGATCAAGAACTGGCTTTTTACGCAGACATTGATGACGATAATTCTATGGAAAGAATAAGATATTATATTGACGGCACTAAACTAATGAAAGCTGTAACTTTAAGCGGTCCTTCTACTGACTATAGCGGCGCTCCAACGGTAACGCAAATAGCTGACTATATAAACAACCAAACAGAACCGCTATTTTATTATCTAGATAGAAACAGCTCAGAAACTGATATCATTAATAATATTAGATTAATAGAACTAAAAATCAAAATTAATGTTACACCGGAACGCGCGCCTAACGATTATTATGTAGAAGCTAATATCAACTTAAGAAATTTAAAAGACAATCTATAATTATTATAATGTTAAATTTAATCAAAAAAATTAAAAAAAATAAATCGGGGACAATGTTGATTACTGTTCTGGTTGCTACTGGCCTGTTTATGATTATAGCTACTGGAGCTGTTAGTCTAGCTACCTTACGTTACAAATTAAACATTGCCAAAGTTGCTAAAGTTCAAGCTCTGCACGTGGCTGAAGCTGGAGTTAATTATTACCGCTGGGTTCTTTATCATGAACACAAAGAATATTGCAATAAAGAAGCTTGCCAGCCAGGACCTAGCTATGGACCATATGGCCCCTATACTTTTAAAGATTCGGCTGATGGTTCAATAATCGGCTATTACGAACTCTATATTACTCCTCCAGCCATTAACGGCTCTACTATCGTCAAAATTAGATCGGTCGGTTGGTTGGCTAGCTTTCCCTCCATAAAAAGATCAATTGAAGTTCGTTGTGGCATTCCCTCGTGGTCATCTTATTCAACCTTAGCTGATGATAATATGCGCTTTGGCGAAGGCACTGAAGTTTGGGGACCGATACATTCTAATAAGGGGATACGTTTTGACGGCTTGTCTCATAATGTAATCTCTTCGTCTTTATTGGAGTATGACGACCCCGATCATACTGGTAGTAATGAATTTGGAGTCCATACCCACGTTAACCCACCGCCTACTTCGGGTGTAAATAATAATTTTAGATCAGCTGAAGCTCCGCCTAATGAAATTCCTACCAGAAATGACGTTTTTCTAGCTGGCAGATCAACAGGAGTGGCTAGTATAAGCTTTAGTCTGCTCAACAACTATGCTAACGAAGTCTATCAGATGGCTACATCGGCCGGGATTGTTTTTGATCCAAGCGCTAGTGGCACAGCTGATCCTTATTCCGTTCCTGAATACTGGGATTGCGGCACCTCCGGTTCAACTTGCGACGAAGGTTTTTATATAACTTTAAGGACTGATAATAAATTTGACATTCGAGGTGTCACTTCTGTTTACCCAACCTGCAGTGGCAATGCCAGCAATAGTATTTATACTCAAGAAAGCA
>JAKJDO010000018.1 GCA_022705905.1 Patescibacteria group bacterium | reverse complement strand
GCGGAACCGATTAATCGCGGTGTGACCGCCGGTCATGTACTCACAGCTGATATGTGGAATGCGTTAGTGAATCAAGTGGCTACCTTAGGAGGTGGAGGAGGAGGCGGTTCTCAAAGAACTTATTCTAGGGAGGGCACAACCTGTTATGCGGGAGACACTGCTATTGGTTGGAAAAGAATTGCACGTACTTGTGCCGGCGGATCACCAAGTATTTGTGGCACATTTTCTGGTTGTACAATGAGCTATGATAGCACATGGCTTACTTCAGTTCCAACCTCGTTTTTTTCTTGTTGGTATGTTTATCGTGAACTAAATGGAGATCATTGTATTTCTGCAGATAGAATGTGCACAAGTTATACAGTAGTTTTGTGCCAAGCTAATTAAAGTTATAATTCACCATGTTTTTTGAACAAAAAACAATTGCTGATATAGTTATAAGTCCAATATTTTTTTATTGGCTATTATTTTTTTTATTAATAATTGGCGCAATTTATTTTAGAAGAAAACTAAAAAAGACAATTGAAAATAGCAGTTATTTTAACCATGTTGTTTTTTTAGTTAAACTGCCCAAGGAAAAACCGAACGATAAAGAGAAGGAATTTACGGTGCAAAATTTGCGCGAAGATATTGCCAGGGGCGAGAATATATTTGCTAGTATCGGCGGTTTGCGCGCTCAACGAGGGATAATCCCGTATATTTTAGGGCGGAACGACCATTTTTCTTTTGAAATAGTGGCGAGCAAAAAAAAGATCGCTTTTTACGTAGTGGCGCCGCAGAATATGGCGCGCTTCGTAGAACAGACGATCAATGCTCAATATCCAGATGCCGTAATTGAGGAAGTAAAAGATTATAATATTTTTACACCGCATAGCAACATCGTTGCCGGCAGTTTAAAAACTAAACGTCATTTTGTTTATCCCTTGAAGACATTCCAAAAGATGGAAGTTGATCCGATGAATTCGATTATTAATGTTATGTCTAAATTAGATGAACACGAGGGTCTAGCCATTCAATATGTCATTCGTAGCGCGCATAAGCGATGGCATCGTAAGATTTCTATCATTCGTCGGAAATTACGCCAGACTAATTCTATATCCGAAGCATTATATACGGTCAACTTAAATCCTTTTATATATTACGCCCGCGAAATTTTTAGTACGCCAAACAGCCGCAAGAAGCAAATGACAAGTAGTCAGAGCTACAATATGCAGAGAATGACGCATATGGAAGAAGAAATGTTAAAAGGAATTGAGGAAAAGAATGCCAAAGCCGGTTTAAACGTAAATTTGCGCGTAATTGTCAGCACAGAAGATAAGGGCAGGGCAATGCTTTATTTAAATAATCTATCTAATGCTTTCGGGCAATACAGTCTTTACGAATACGGCAATAGTTTCCAAAACATTATTAATACTCGCCAGCAGAATAAAATTATCAATGATTTTATTTATCGCCGTTTTGATGAAAGTATTAGCTTTTTGTTGAACACTGAAGAACTAACAAGTCTTTATCACTTTCCGCTAAAAACTGCGGAAACGCCGAATATTTTATGGCTAACGGCCAGGCACGCAGCGGCGTCGGCAGAAATTCCGCAAGAAGGTATTGTTTTGGGCGAAAATATTTATCGCGGACAAACAAAAGAAATAAGAGTAAAACGAGATGATCGTCGTCGCCACACCTATATAATCGGTAAATCTGGCGTTGGCAAATCAGTGCTACTCGCCAATATGGCTGCGCAGGATATTATAAATGGCGAGGGGGTTTGCGTGATAGATCCGCATGGCGATTTAATAAAGGATGTTATTAACCGCATTCCGCCGGAAAGAGCTGAGGACGTAGTTCTTTTTTCGCCGGCTGATATTGAGAGACCTTTGGCTTTAAATTTATTAGAATACGATCCGAAATATCCGGAGCAAAAAACTTTTGTTATCAATGAAATGATAAAGATTTTTGATAAGCTGTATGATTTAAAATCTACTGGTGGACCGATTTTTGAGCAGTATATGCGTAACTCTATGCTTCTGATTATGTCCGACCCAGCAACCGGTTCGACGCTGATGGAGATTCCGAAAGTACTAGCCAATCCGGAATTCAGGAAAATTAAGCTAGAAAAATGCAATGATCAGACAGTGGTTGATTTTTGGAAGCAGGAAGCGGAAAAAGCCGGCGGCGACGCGGCTTTGGCTAATGTTGTGCCTTATATCACTTCTAAACTAAACCAGTTTATTTCCAATGATACGATGCGCCCCATAATCGGTCAGCAGAAAAGTTCTTTTAATATCCGCGAGATAATGGATAAGAAAAAAATTCTTCTGGTTGATTTGTCAAAAGGTCAAGTAGGCGAGTTAAATGCTTATCTTTTGGGCATGATTTTAGTGGGAAAAATTTTAATGTCGGCTTTATCGCGTACGGATATTCCTAAAGAAAAGCGCGAAGATTTTTATTTATATATTGACGAGTTTCAGAACTTTACCACTGATTCAATTTGTTCGATTCTTTCTGAAGCAAGAAAATATGGCCTTAATTTAATTATTGCCCATCAATATTTAGGCCAGTTGGTAAAAGGACAGGATGAGTCTATTAAGGACGCGGTATTTGGCAATGTCGGCACTTGGATTGTCTTCAAAATCGGTTCGGAAGATGCAGAGATTATACAAAAAGAATTTAATCCCGTTTTTAATCAATACGATTTGATTAATGTTGAGAATGCCACTGCTTATGTTAAATTATTGATTAACAATACTCCCAGCCGTCCGTTTTCAATGCATACGCAGTGGCCTATTTACGGCAACGAGCGGGCGGAATTGGCGGCAAAAATTAGAGCGCTTAGTCGGTTAAAATATGGCCAAGACAGAAGCATTATTGAAGCTGAAATTAGAAGAAGAACTAGGGTTTAGGTTCTAGGGACTAGGTTTTAGTTTTTAGGTTCTTGTTTCATAATTACGATCTTTACAAAGAGTTAATAATGGTATAAAATCAAATAACAAAATTAAAAAATTTTTCCGCCACGGCGTAATAAAAACAAAAAATATGACTGAAAATAAAACAAAAAACAGCACAAACAACAAAGAAATTGATGATTTGGATATAGAGGTTCAGGAAACTTCTTCTGCGATTAAAGATAACAGCGAAGAAAAAACAGTAGACAAGACCGAAGAAGGCGTTGTGGTTCCCAAATCAAAAATCGTGCTGGTAAAAAAAATACTGACGAACATCAAAGAAAACAACGACCAGCTAGCGCAGTTATTATCGGCTTTTGTTACTAAAGAAGAAGAGGAACGTATTGGCATAGCCCAAGCAAGTGATGACGGCTTTTTAGTCAAGCCTGCAGATGAAAATCTAGTTGGTGGCAGGATTGTAGAAGGAGTTTTTGACGGTGAAGGCATGGTCGGGTCGGACGGCAAACATTACAGTATCCCAGCGAACTATGCGTCAAAGTCAAAATTAGTAGAAGGCGATATAATGAAATTGACTATAACGCCCAACGGTACTTTTGTTTATAAACAAATCGGACCGATTGAGAGAAGTAGATTGGTTGGCGAATTAGAGCAGGAAAGTAGTGGGAATTATTATGCTAACGTAGAAGGCAAGCGCTGGAAAGTGCTGACTGCTAGTGTTACTTATTATAAAGGACAGTTAGGTGACGAGGTCGTAATTTTAGTTCCTAAAAATGGCGTGAGCAATTGGGCAGCAGTCGAGAACATTGTTAGAAAAATTAGTTAACTTTTATATATAATTTTAAACAAACAAACGTTCTTAGTTTGTTTTTGTTTTTAGTTTATTAAAATTAGATCATTAGAAATTATTTTAAAATTTGAAATTAAAAATTAAAAATTGTAACGCTTGATTAATTGACAAATTGCCGCTAGAATAAGTATGTAAATAATGAATTTTATGGCCACTTTGTATCGTAAATATCGTCCGCAGAAATTTAGTGAAATATTCGGACAAAATCATATAAAAATGACTTTAGAGCACGAGATTGATTCGGGCAAGATTGCCCATGCCTACCTTTTTTGCGGTCCGCGCGGCAACGGCAAAACAACCATGGCTAGAATTTTTGCTAAAGCTGTAAATTGCACTAACCGCAAAGCCGGCGAACACGAGCCTTGCAACATTTGCGACAGTTGCAAAGATATTACTATTGGTCGTAATTTGGATATTATGGAAATTGACGCTGCTAGCCACACAGGAGTTGATAATGTCAGGGAAAATATAATTGCCGCCGCTCGCGTAGCGCCGTCGCGATCGAAATATAAAGTATTTATCATTGACGAAGTTCACATGCTGTCAACTTCCGCTTTTAACGCTTTACTGAAAAATATTGAAGAACCGCCAGAATACGTTATTTTTATTCTTTGTACGACCGAAGTCCATAAAGTTCCGACAACAATTATTTCCCGTTGCCAGCGGTTTGATTTTAAAAAAGCGGTGATTAGTGAAATTATTAAGAAGCTACAGTATATTATTAAAGAAGAGGGCATAACAATTGATAAAAAAATATTAGCAGCGATTGCCCGGCAATCGGAAGGTCATTTACGTGACGCAGAAAGCCTACTCGGCCAGGTTGTTGCTATTGGCGGTAAAGAAATAACCGAAGAAGAAGCTAATTTAGTCATTCCAAGGAGCGATTTAGGCGAGGCTATAAAGTTAATTGATTTTTTAGGAAAAAAGGACGCTGGGTCAGCCATAGCTTTGATCAACAAGCTAGTTGACGAGGGGGTTGATTTAAAATCATTTTTGTCAGATTTGATTGAGCTGTTGCGCAAGATAATGTTAACCAAAGTTAATCCTTCTCTTTCGGAAAAGTTGAGTTTGGAACTGGGAGAGGATATGGAATTAAAAATTAATGAAGTCAGCCAAAATATAAATTTAAATCAAGCGGTCTTATTTATTGAGAAGTTTTTAGAAGCGAGAAACGAGTTAAAGAGCAGCTTCATTATCCAACTACCGATTGAAGTGGCGATTGCGGAATTATGTATTGCGCCATCTCGCCCGTCAGTTGCGCCGGTAGGTCAGCCGACGTCAACGCCACCCGTTTTAAATAATAGCGGATACCGACCCGCTGCGAATTATCCTAGTAATAACAATGTGGTCGTTAAAAAAGACAATATTTCATCAAGGGCTGTTAACATATCGAAAGAGGCGATACTGGCTAGGTGGAATGAAGTCTTGGCGGTTGTAAAAAAGTATAATCATTCCTTGTCGTTTATCTTGCGCGTTTGCCAACCACGGGAAATCAACGGTAATAAATTATGTTTAGCTTTTAAATATAAGTTCCATAAAGAAAGAATCGGTGAAAATAATATCCGCGCTTTAGTAGAAAAGGTGTTGCTAGAAGTTTACGGCCAGCCGATTATGGTGGAAGCATTAATTGACGAATCAATTGAGGTTAACAATGATAACGTTTATAAAAGTGAAGCGATTGATACAGATGAAAAATTGTCGGAAAAAAATAGAGATAATGATGATAAAGACAGCAGTGATGGGGGCGAAAATATGATAAATAATTTATTGAAAACTTTCGGCGGGAAGATAGTAAAATAAAAAATTCCCTCTTGGGAGGGAAAAAAGGGGTTGTGTTTTTATTGATAGAAGAACCTACCCCGACACTTCGCGTTACCCCTCCAGAGGAGGGGAATTAATAAATTCCGGGATCGTCTAGTGGTAGGACGCCAGGTTCTGGCCCTGGTAACCGTGGTTCAAATCCATGTCCCGGAGCAAAATACACTAAATTGCACAAAAAGACTCTTCGTTTTATAATAATACTAGGAGTTTTTTATTTTCGGACTATTTGTTTGAGAAGTTGTTTGATGAGAAATGTAAAGGCGTAAGGCCATAATAAAAATTTTAAATTTTCAAAAACATGGATAACGCTACAGATAAAAAAGCAGGGTTAACCACCGAAGATGCCCTGAGACGATTGCGCATTGATGGCTACAATGAACTGCCAGGCGAACAAAAAAACCACTTTGGACATATTGTAGTAGAAGTATTGCGCGAGCCTATGATTTTATTGCTTTTATTCTGCGGCGGACTTTATTTTTTATTGAGCGATATCAAAGAAGCTTTAACTTTAACAGCTTCTTTATTAGTAATTATCGGCATTACGGTTTACCAAGAATATAAAACAGAAAAGGCATTAGCAGAGTTAAAAAATTTATCCAGCCCTCGCGCCACTGTAATTAGAGACGGAGAAATAAAGAAAATAGCGGGCAGGGAAGTAGTAAAAGACGACATAATTATTGTCGTCGAAGGTGATCGTGTTCCGGCTGACGCTATAGTTCTAGAAGCAACTAATTTTTCCGTAGACGAATCTTTGCTGACCGGCGAATCTATGCCAGTAAGAAAGGTTGCTGCTGATGCAAAAAGTAGACTGGGCCGTCCCGGAGGAGATGATAACCCTTGTATTTTTAGTGGCACTTTAGCAGTAAGGGGTCGAGCTGTAGCGCAAGTGGCAGGAATTGGAGTTAATACCGAGATGGGTGAAATTGGCAAAGCCCTAGCTACTATTGGTTCAGAAAGAACAATCTTGCAAAAGCAGACGGCATCATTGGTTAAGGTATTTGCTTGGTACGGTATTTTTTTGTGTTTGCTAGTGTCTGTCGTTTATATTGTCACTAGACATGAAATAATTAATGGCTTGTTGGCTGGCTTAACCCTAGCTATGTCAATTTTACCAGAAGAATTCCCAGTAATTATGACGGTATTCTTGGCGCTTGGCGCTTGGCGCATATCAAAAAATAACGTTTTAACCCGCTATATTCCGGCAGTAGAAAATTTAGGCGCCATCACTGCTTTATGCGTTGATAAGACGGGAACATTAACGCAAAATCAAATGGCGCTTGATTCGGTCTGCGTTGATAACGATTATTATGATTTAAGGCAGCCTAATTTTATTGCGCCAAAACCAGTTGAGGAATTGTTGGAAAAAGCAGCGCTAGCTACGCCTGTTGACCCCTTTGATCCAATGGAAAAAGCTATCCAGAAGGCAGCCGCAGAAATTATTCCAATATCTAAGCGAAAATATATTGGGCAAAATTTGTCCAAAGAATATGCTTTATCTAGTAGTCTTTTAGCCATGTCAAATGCCTGGACTTTGTCTGACGGCAGTCATATAGTTGCTGCCAAAGGCTCGCCGGAAGCAATTTTCGATCTCTGCCATTTAGATGTAAAACAGATTGAAGCGATCGAGATTAATGTCAAGAAGATGGCTGCTAACGGATTGCGGGTTTTAGGCGTAGCAACGGCTAACGCTACTGATAATTTACCTGACAGTCAACATGATTTTAAATTTGAATTCGTTGGTTTAATCGGCCTAGAAGATCCTATCCGTCCAGAAGTTCCTCAAGCAGTTCTTGAATGTAAAAAAGCGGGTATTAAAGTTATTATGATAACCGGCGATTATCCGGACACAGCCTTGCATATAGCTGAGCAGGCTGGACTGTCTGTTAGGCGCCAGATGATGACTGGACAAGAGCTGGAAAAAATTAGCAGCGAAGAGCTAAAAAATAAAATAAAAGATGTCAGAGTTTTTGCCCGTACTGTACCGGAACAAAAGCTTAAGATCGTCAATGCTTTAAAGGCTAACGGCGAAATTGTGGCCATGACCGGAGACGGCGTTAATGATGCGCCGGCCTTGAAAGCGGCGCACGTGGGCATAGCAATGGGCGGCCGCGGAACTGATGTAGCTAGGGAGTCAGCCTCGCTAGTATTGTTAGATGATAATTTTGCTTCTATAGTTAGAGCGATTAGAACCGGTAGGAGGATTTACGACAACATAAAGAAGGCGGTTGGCTATGTCTTCGCTATCCATTTTCCCATAGCCGGTTTGGCAATTTTACCAGTTTTTTTAAACTGGCCTTTAATTTTATTGCCGATTCATATCGTTTTTTTAGAACTGATTATCGATCCGGCTTGTTCAATAATTTTTGAAATGGAAAAGGAGGAAAAAAATATTATGCATCGCCCTCCCAGGTCTTTAAACAGTAAGCTTTTCAGCGCTAATATGATCATTGATGGTTTTACGCAGGGAGCTAGCGGCATATTAGCTGTATTTACCGTTTATTTTCTAGCGCAACTGCAGAATTTACCAACGAATGAAGTACGTGCTTTATCTTTTTTAGCCTTGCTACTAGTTAATTTGGGCATAATTTTAGCAAATCGTTCCCGTGTTAAAACAATCTGGTCCTCTTTGAAAGTTAACAATTCGGCGGTCTGGTGGATGGTTATCGGCACTATTTTAATTTTGTTTTTAATATTTTCCATTCCTTCATTGATGGACACTTTTCATTTTTCAGAGATTAAGGCCAGTCAAGTTGGGCTTTGCCTGGTAATCATCTCTTTCTTCTTACTGGCCGCTGAAACAATTAAGTTTTTTAGGCATAGAGAAAAAAAGACAACTGCCTAGATTGACAGTAATATTAAATAAAATTATAATTAATGGAGCTACTAGCTTTTAGGACTTTAATTACTAACAGCTAAAAGTTGTAAGCTGCAAGCTTTAAATATGACAGCTAAAGAATTGCGACAAAAATATTTAGATTTTTTCAAATCAAAGGAACATACTATTATTCCCAGCGCTTCTTTAATTCCAGAAAACGACTCAACTACACTTTTTACTAGTTCAGGCATGCAACCTTTGGTGTCATATCTATTGGGCGAAAAACATCCTGGCGGAAAACGTTTGGTCGATATCCAAAAATCATTTCGCTCTGAAGATATCGAAGAAGTTGGTGACAGTCGTCATGATACTTTTTTTGAAATGATCGGCAATTGGTCGTTAGGCGATTATTTTAAAGAAGAACAATTAAATTGGATTTACAGTTTCTTGATTGATGAACTAAAAATTGATCCGAATCGTTTATATGCTACAGTCTTTTGCGGTGACGATAGTATCGGTATCGGACGCGACACCGAATCAGTTGAGATTTTAAAAAAGATATTTGCTAAATATGATATTGAAGCTAAAGACATTGACTCGGCAGAAAAAAATGGTATGCAAGGCGGTAGAATTTTTTATTATGACGCTAAAAAGAACTGGTGGTCTCGATCGGGATTGCCGGCTGATATGCCAATAGGCGAACCAGGCGGACCCGACAGTGAAATATTCTATGATTTGGGTGCTGATTTGCATAAGCACGAGAATTCAGTATTTAAAGATCAGCCCTGTCATTTGAATTGCGATTGCGGACGTTTTATTGAAATTGGTAATAACGTTTTCATGGAATTCAGAAAAACGGCCGACGGTTTTGAAAAATTGCAGCAAAAGAATGTGGATTTTGGCGGAGGATTGGAAAGAATAGCTATGGCCTTGCAAGGGACTGATAATGTTTTTGAGACTGATTTGTTTTTGCATATTATTAATAAAATAGAATTTTTAACCGGTAAAAAATACCGCGAAAACAAAGTCGCCTTTGAAATCATCGCCGACCATATTAAAGCCGCGACTTTTATTATGGGCGACGACAAAGGTATTGCACCATCAAATACCGATCAAGGATATATCGTCCGTCGTTTAATCCGTCGCGCCATCCGCTATGGCAACCACTTAGGCATAAAAGACGATACTTGGTATTTAGCTAAAGATGAGAGTTGGACAAAAGAAGTCGCCAAAATTATTATCCATGACTATAAAGATGAATATCCGGAATTGGACAGAAATGCTAATTTCATTATTGAAAATTTAAAGGAAGAAGAAGCTAAATTCAGAAAGACTTTAGAGAGAGGCTTAAGAGAGTTTGAAAAAATAAAAGGTAATATAAATGGTAAAACAGCCTTCGATCTTTATCAGAGTTATGGTTTTCCGATTGAAATGACAGAAGAGATTGTCAAGAGTAAAAATATGAAAGTAGATGTCGATGGCTTTAAAACGGAATTAGAAAAGCATCAGGAGTTATCGCGCACAGCGAGTGCCGGAAAATTTAAAGGCGGTTTAGCTGATGCCGGTGAAGAAACGGTCAAATTGCATACAGCCGCGCATCTTTTACTTACCGCTTTGCGAAAAGTTTTGGGCGATCACGTGACACAAAAGGGCAGCAACATTACTGCCGAGCGATTGCGTTTTGATTTTGCCCAGCCAGAGAAGATGACGGCTGAACAAATTGCAGAAGTTGAAAAATTAGTGAACGAAGCCATTGAAAAAAAATTACCGGTTAAATTTGAAGAGATGTCGTTAGACGAAGCTCGGAAATATGGAGCTATGGGCGTTTTTGAATCTAAATACGGCGAACGCGTTAAAGTTTATATAATCGGCGAGGGCGACGATATTTTTTCTAAAGAGATTTGCGGCGGACCGCATGTTGAAAACACAGGAATTTTAGGTAAATTCAGAATAGTTAAAGAAGAAAGCAGCAGCGCTGGAGTCAGAAGAATAAAAGCCGTTCTGGAATAATTTAGCTAATATTAAATAAAATATTGCTTGCTATATTTTCCGTCAAGCCAATCTTGACATAATAAAAAAATAACTATATAATTACTTTACAAGAATTTATAAAAGTATTTAATAATAGTTAATATTTACCAAGCTTTTGGTAAAATTTTTTAAATTTTGCCAAATTTTTTGCTGTTTTATTAACAAAACATTTCGCTAACAATGGTGAATAATACAGATAGCACAATCATTGATTCAAAAAATTTTATTGAAGTCAGAGGAGAGGTTTTAGAGTTGATGCCAGCAGCTACTTTTAGAGTGCGTTTAGAAAATGATCATGAAATTTTAGCTCATTTATCTGGCAAAATGAGAATGAATAAAATTAGATTGCTGCCCGGAGACAGGGTAAAAGTGCAAATTAGTCCTTATGACTTAACCAAGGGACGAATAACTTATCGTTGCTAACTTCACATGGCACGCAACACATAACAAAGAATCAAATATGAAAGTAAGAGCTTCAGTTAAAAAAATTTGTAAAGACTGTAAAATAATTAGACGTAAAGGCCGCGTAACTGTTTTATGCAAGAATCCTAAACATAAACAGAGACAAGGTTAATTTTAAATTTATGGCAGTAAGAATTGCTGGCGTCACATTACCAAATGACAAAAAAATAGATATTGCTTTGACATACATTTACGGTATTGGCTATGCCACCGCTAATAAAATTTTAGATAGCGCTAAAGTTAAACATGATGTTAGAGTTAAGGATATGGCCGAAGAGGATGTCAATAAAGTGCGTGTTATTATTGAAAAACAATTGAAGGTTGAAGGTGATTTAAAAAGAGAAGTTCTGGGCAATATTAAGAGGTTAAAAGAAATAAACTCCTATCGCGGTTTAAGGCATGCCAAAAGCCTGCCCGTTCGCGGCCAAAGAACAAAAACTAACAACCGCACTGTTCGCGGTAATGTTAGAAAAACAGCTACTTCCGGTCGAGCTAAAGCTGCTCAGAAAACGTAGTTGATTTTTGAGACTCTTAGGATAATTAAGATTTTTGAGATAAATAAAATATGACAGATGATTTAAAAAATACAACTGAAAACGAAAAAACTGAGGTAAAACCTGAGACTGTTGCAGTTGAAAAAATAAAGGACGAAGAAAAAGAAGAGAAAAATGACAATCCGTTGGGTTTGGAAGAATTGCCGGAAGAAATAAAAAAGAAATTAGAGAAGAAGAAAGCGGAAAAAGATCAAACCAAAGGTAAGAAAGGCGCCAAAAAAAGAAAAAAAAGAGTGGCGCGTAAAGTTAGTATTGGCAAAGCCTTTGTCAAAGCTACTTACAATAATACAATAGTTACTTTAACCGATATGCAAGGCAATGTTATTGCTTGGGCTAGCGCCGGTATGGCCGGTTTTAAGGGGCCAAAAAAATCGACTCCTTACGCCGCTTCTATTATTACTCGCTTAGCGGTTGGCAAGGCTCGTGAAGATTACGGTCTGCAGGAGGTGTCTGTTTTTGTCCGCGGCGTTGGCACCGGCCGCGAATCAGCTGTTAGAGCTTTAAATAGCAATGGTTTAATAATTAATTCAATTAAAGATATTACTCCGATACCGCATAATGGCTGTCGTCCGAAAAAGCCGAGAAGAGTATAATTATAAATATGGGAAGAGATTTAAATCCACAATGCAAACAATGCCGACGCGCTGGTGAAAAGTTATTTTTAAAGGGTGAGCGTTGCAATACTCCGAAATGCGCTATGGTTAAAAGAAATTATCCGCCTGGTATCCATGGGCCAAAAGGCAAATCCAGACCGACTGAATATGGTCTGCAGCTTAATGAAAAGCAGAAAGCCAAAAGGCAATACGGTTTATTGGAAAAACAATTCAGGTTGACTTTTACCAAAGCCAAAAAAGAAGCGGGCAACACCGGCGAAAATTTTTTGAAGCTTTTAGAGATGCGTTTTGATAATGTTATTTATCGTTTAGGCATCGCTAGTTCTCGCAAAGAAGCTCGCCAGTTAATTAGCCACGGGCATTTTACTATCAATGATAAAAAAGTAAATATCCCTTCTTATCAGGTTAGAGCCGGCGAAGTAATAAAAATAAAAAGCAACAAAAAAGACGCTAAAATATTTAAAGATTTAAAAGAAAAACTACAGAAAAAAGAAGTGCCGGGATGGGTAAATTTGGATAAGAATGAAATCGCGGCTAAAATTTTACACGCTCCTGACGTTAGCGTTTTAAAGCCCAATTTTAATTTACAGATGATTGTTGAGTATTATTCAAGATAATTAAATCTTTTAATGTCAGGCTGGGCTTTCAAACGAAGCGTTTCGAGAATCCGGCGATGACAATACTAAACTATTATGCAAACCATACCTTTGCCTAAAAAAATAGAATATATTCCAGGCAACGAACCGAATCAAGGTCAGATTATAGTTGAGCCTTGCTTCCCTGGCTATGGTATTACGATTGGCAACGCCTTGCGCCGTGTACTTTTATCTTCACTGCCAGGCGCAGCTGTTGTTGGCGTAAAAATAAAAGGAGTTGATCACGAATTTTCCGCCCTACCGCATTTAAAAGAAGATATATTGGAATTTATTTTAAATTTAAAACAAATCAGATTTAAAGTTTATGCCGAAGAGCCTGTTAAATTAGATTTGGATATCCATGGCAAAAAAGAAATAACCGCTGGCGATATTAAAAAAAATAGCGCCGTGGAAATAGCCAATCCGGAATTTGTCCTAGGCCATATTACCGACATGGCCGGCAGTTTAACAGCTGAAATTTTCGTAGAAAAAGGCATGGGGTATGTTATGGTTGAGAATCGAGACAAGAGAGAAAAAGAAATCGGTTTTATTGAAATTGATTCAATTTTTTCTCCAGTGCTTAAAGCCGGTATTAAAGTTGAAAACGTTCGTGTCGGCAAATTAACCAATTTTGATAAATTAGTTTTAGACTTGGCAACAGACGGCACCATATCACCAGAAGATGCTTTTAATGAAGCAGTTAAAATTTTAATTGAGCAATTTGGTTCTTTAGAAATAGGTAAAGACGAAACCGTTAAGGCGGCAGTAAAATCAGCCGAAGAAGAAGGTGACCAGGAAGAAAAAGAAGAAAATAAATTACCAGTCATTGAAGAAGAGCCAGCTGAAAAGAAAAAAAGAGGCCGTCCCAAAAAGGTCTAGTGCAACAAAATTATGAGACACCAAGTAAAAGAAAAAAAATTAGGACGTAAAAAGGAACCGCGTGAGATGATGCTAAGAAATCTGGCGGCCAGTATTGTTATGTATGAAAAGGTAAAAACTACCGAAGCTAAAGCCAAAGCAGTAAAATCTTTAGTGGAAAAGGTAATTACTATTGCCAAGAAAGATGATTTGACCAGTCGACGTCGGCTAGTAGCCATATTGCCGCAAAAATTAGCCATAAAAAAAGCCTTAGAAGTTTTAAGCAAGAGATACGATGGCAGAAAGGGAGGCTATACTCGGATTATAAAGCTAGATTCTCGACCCGGCGACGGCGCTAGAATGGCACAGATTGAGTTAGTTTAATCTGGGCAGGACGTTACAGAAAATTGGTTTTTATCCTAAATTGTTTTTTGGGACAAAGAATAATCAATAATTTTTAAAAAATATTTATTTTCGATAAAAAGACAAATAAGAAAGTATGAAAAAAATTGACAGAAAAATACATAAAATTGACGCCACTGACAAGACTATCGGCAGAATGGCTTCGGCGATAGCTTTAATTTTAAAAGGGAAAAATAAGCCGGAATACCAGCCGCATCTTGATTGTGGGGATATTGTAGAAGTTGTTAGTATTAATAAAGTTAAATTTACCGGTAAAAAATTAGAACAAAAAAAATACTTTAGTTATTCCGGGTATCCCGGCGGTTTGAAGGTGAGGGCTATGAAAGACGTGCTGGAGAAAAATCCGGGCGAGGTTTTAAAAAGGGCTGTCAGAGAGATGCTGCCACCAGTCAGATTCCGCGGAGCGATGTTAAAAAGATTAATAATTAAGTAATTTGAATATGAGCGAAGAGCAAAAAATAGAACAAGCGGAACAAGAGAGCGATAATGAAGGAGTGGTTAAGTTTAAGGGCAAGTATATTGCCGCGGTTGGACGCAGAAAAACTTCAGTCGCCAATATCAGACTATATAAGAAAGGCAGCGGCGGCATTGTCGTTAACGGCAAAAAATTATCAGAATATTTTTCAGCCGATAAGATTGCTATAGTAAAACATCCTTTAAAATTGACAGGCATTTTAAAAGATATTGATTTATCAATAAATGTAAAAGGCGGCGGCAGCAACGGACAAGCGGAAGCTATTAGGCACGGCATTACTCGCGCTTTAATACTTTTAGATGAAAATTATAAGAGCGCTTTAAAAGCAGTCGCTTTAATGACTAGAGATGCCCGCAAGAAAGAGAGAAAGAAACCGGGCTTAAAGAAAGCCAGACGCGCTCCGCAGTGGTCAAAACGTTAATTCTAAAAGTGCGCAGAACAAATCCCGTGATGGTCAAGATAAAAATTTATTTTTTATATCATAATCCCGAAGTTCGGGATTATTTTATTTAACAAAGGATTGTTTAAATTCGGCAAATATTGTATAATGTGAACATGAAAAAACAAGAAAATAATTACGCCTTTGTCGACAGTCAGAACTTAAATATGGGCGTGAAAGAAGCTGGTTGGAGCCTAGATTTTGGTAAATTTTTTATCTATTTGAAAGAAAAGTATAGTGTCAAAAAGACTTATCTTTTTATCGGCTACATTCCCGAAAACCAAAACCTGTACAGCAAGCTTCAAGAATTCGGCTATGTTTTAGTTTTTAAACCAGTTTTAAAAAATAAAAACGGTCAAGCCAAAGGTAATGTTGATGCTGATTTAGTTTTAAAAGCATTGGTAAATCTAAATAATTGTGATAAAGCTGTTATCGTATCAAGTGACGGAGATTTTTATTGTCTAGTTGATTATTTATATGGAAGGAAGAAGCTGCAATGCGTTTTGAGTCCGAATAAGAAAAAGTGTTCCGTACTTCTCAGAAAGTCAGCTAAAGAAAAAATGGTCTTTATGGATAATCTGCAGGAGAAACTTTCTTATAAAAAGAAAAACACCGCTTAAGGACGGAACCTTAAGAGGTGTTTTTCAATCGTGATTCTGTTATTAGTATATATTGTATATTTTATTTTGTCAACAAGAGTTTTTAGTTTATTTTTACTATAAGTTATAATTCATCGTTTTTTAACTAATGTATAATATGATAAATATGAATATTAATAAAACATTAGAAAAAGAAAATAGAAATAATATTTTTGTTCTTGTTGTTTTAATTATTTTCGGCATTACCAGCCGTTTGTTGCCGCATCCAGCTAATTTTACTTCCATTGGCGCCATTTTACTTTTTGGCGGATTTTACTTCAAGAAAGAATGGAAAATAATAGCACCTTTAGCGATAATGTTTATCAGCGATAGTTTTCTTGGTTTTTACGATTTAAAGCTAATGGCAGTGGTGTACTTTTGTTTCTTTTTGTATTTTATTTTTGGCCATTATATTAAATCAAATAAAATTTTTTTGGGGTCATTCGGTTTTTCTCTCCTAGGATCAACTTTATTTTTTATTATTACTAATTTCGCCGTTTGGGCTTTCGCGGGCTGGTATCCTCATACCAGTGTTGGTTTGCTAAATTGTTATTTCCTCGCCTTACCATTTTTCTTTAATACTTTGGCAGGAGATTTATTCTATACAGGAGCGATCTTCGGAATATATAAATTGGCAGAAGATCCAAAAAAGATATTGAATTATAAAAGATATCTTCGCCATGTTTAATTTCTTTACAACATTTTGCATATAGCTTATTGTTATAGCTATTATTTTTTATTTAATATTAGCATATATATAATTTATACTATTTTTTATTTGCATATAGTTTATTTTTTTGCTATAATTAAAATATGTCGGAAAAAAAATATACAAGTGGCCAAGCAGCAAAAGTCCTGGGAATATCCAAGGATACTTTACGGCGCTTGGAGATAGCGAGGAAATTAAAACCAATAAGATTAAAGAAAAACAATTATCGCTGTTATTCTGAAAGTGAACTTGAAAATTATAGCGAAAATTTGAATCCTGCCAGAGTTGTAAAAAAGTGGATCGAGGATCAAGAGGGTTATGAGCCGTTATCGTCTTCTTATTGTTCTTTTAGTTCATTATTTTTATTGCGATTATCAAGGTTGGAACAAGTCCTAGCACAAGTTAATAACTTAACTGGCGACTCTTCTTTAATAACAGCGATTGCCGGTGAAATTGGCAACAATTCTTTTGACCATAATTTGGGAAATTGGCCGGACATTCCAGGAATATTTTTTGCCTTTGATATTAAAAGGAGGAATATAGTATTGGCAGACAGAGGTAGGGGCGTTTTAGCGACTTTAAGAACTATAAAACCGACCTTAAAGGATGATAAAGAAGCTTTGCATACAGCATTTACAGAAATTATTTCCGGCAGATCCCCTGAAAGCCGTGGCAACGGATTGAAATTTGTCAGAGACGTCGTTGCTAATAGTAAATTAATTAGTTTGTTTTTCAAAAGTGGTAATGCAGAACTGTCAATAGGCAAATTTAAAAAAGATTTAAAAATTTCTGAAAGCAAAAGGGCGTTTAGGGGCTGTTTAGCAGTGATAAAATTTTAAATATATGGTTATTGCATTAAAAAAATTTGGAACAATTTTAACTTCAAGACAAATGGGTAAAGAAGCTAGCGCTGCTTTTAGGCCAAGCTTGAGTAATTTAAAAAAAGACGAAATTATTGAGATTGATTTTGAAGGTGTCAGCGTCCTATCTCCTTCCTGGGGCGATGAATTTTTAACACCGCTCATCTTAGAATATAAAGACAGGCTAATATTGAAAAATACAAAAAATCCATCAGTCCAAGCCACTTTTAAAACGCTCAAAGAGATTCACAGATTTGAATTGCTAGAAAAATAATAGTTAGAAATATTTTTATGTTTAGTAAAAACAAGATAATTATCACAACCACCTTGGTTCTAGTCGTTATCGGAGTGGTTTTTGTTGTGGCAAAATATCAGCAGCAAATTTTTAAAAAGCGTTTTGCGTACAATAATTTTACTGCCGCTCAGCAAGAAAAAAAGATAGAAGTGAAATTAATTATTGATACTAGCACAAATAAGTATGAATATAATGATGTAGAAATAACGGCTAATTCGACGGTTTTTGATGTTTTAAAAAAGACAAGCACTGACAATAATTTTTCTTTAGTTTACAAAGAAAGTGACTTAGGCGTTTTTGTTGAAGAGATCTATGGCGTTAAAAATAACGTTTCGGCTAATAAATATTGGATGTATAAAGTTAATGGAGAGATAGTCAATGTCGGCGCGTCTAGCTATGAGGTTAATAATGGCGATGAGATCGGGTGGTATTATGGAGAAGCAACTATTTTTTAAGCTTTAAAAATTATTTTTTAGAACAGAATGATCGTCAAGCTTCAAAAAAAATTGGAAGAGATTAATCACATACTGTGGAGTCTAAAAAAATATTACCTTATTGACAGGGATCATATTTTTTTTACACTAAAGGTTTTACAAGAAAATATTTTACAATTTTTTGGCTTCGAGCGTTTAGGTAAGATATTTTTGGCCCCTTCATATCAATGTAATGCTGATTGTCCTCATTGTTTTGAAAAATTTCCGAATAGCGATCAAGCTTATTTATATACAGATGATTGCAAAAATATAATCAACCAATTTAAAGAGTTGGGTGGTTATTTAGTATATTTTTGCGGCGGAGAATTTTTAATGAGAGATGATGCGATAGAACTTATTCAATATTGTTATGACAAAGGCATGGCAACTAGCATCACAACGAACGGTATAATTTTAGATGAAGAACTAATAGATAAATTGAAAAAAGCAGGATTGACATTGCTTGCTGTTTCCATTGACAGCGCTGACCACAAAAAACATGATTTATTAAGAGGTGAAGGAACGTTTGCTAAAGCAAAAAATGGGCTACTCTTAGCGAAGCAAAGAGGAATCAGAACACAAATTTGGACTTACATGACAAAAACACATCTTGGTGAATTAGACGGTATAGGTAAGCTATGCAGAGAGGTTGATGCAGATTTTGTTTATGTTTTTTTCGCCATACTTTCCGGACATTTATTTGATTGTTCTAAAGAAAATTTTTCTTATTCAGAAAGAGAGGAAATTCGGAAAAGATATGCTTGGGAAAAGCCGATAGTATTAGAATTTCCCAAAGAAAGTTGGTTATGTAAGGGTGGCGGGAAAGAGTTCATTTGCGTTATGCCCACAGGAGATGTAACTTATTGTCCGCCGGTACCTTATTCTTATGGAAATGTAAAGAAGAGAGCGTTGAGGGAAATCTTAAAAGATGTAAGAAAAGATTATAAGAGATTGATGCATTGCGCGACTGGTCAATGTCCAGTTAATTTTTCTGAGTATAGAGAAGAATGTAATGCTGAATTTATCTATCGAAAATGACACTTTTAATAAGTGAATAATTCGCTACCAATGCATCCTAAGTTCAACAAGTAAGTGCAACACTTTGATATAATCAAAGTGTATGAAATACCAACATTTTACTATCGAAGAACGGGAAAAGATCCAAGAAATGCTCTGGCACAAGATTTCTGTCAGGTCTATGGCCAAAACATTGGGTCGTAGTCCCTCATCTGTGTCCCGGGAAATAAATAAAAACATACCACCGGAAATACGCAGATATACGCCACGCATCGCCCATGACAGGGCACTAAAACAAAGAAAAAGCCGGGGTCGGAAAGACCGCCTCAAGAGCCAGAAATTGCGCACTTACGTTGTCTCTCAGCTGAAATTAGGCTGGTCTCCAGAGCAGATATCAGCTACAGTCCAGAAGGCTGTTGGTTTATCCATCTCCCATGAAGCCATTTACCAGTACATCTATTCCCAAATACGCGGCTACGGATATGTTGTAAAAACAGGCTGTGAAGATTTGCGCCCCTATCTAGCTCGTCGCCGTACCCGCCGGATGTGCCGGGGCGCGCGCAAGCCCTATCGTATAGAAAAAGGACCGTTGCCGTCTATTGATAACCGCCCCATTGAGGTAGAAGCCAGAATTATCCCTGGCCATTGGGAAGATGATTGTATTGTCTCCCGAGCTTCTCTAGATCGATTAAAAACCATCAATGAACGCACTACCGGCCTAGTATTTATTACTAAAGTTAAAAATGGAACCGCTACAGAAACTAATCGGGTCGTTGCCGACAGGCTAAAAGTTCTCCCTGAACAATTTAGAAAAACATTAACCAGAGATAGGGGCGCAGAGAATATGGGATATGCAGATTTAGAGAAGTCCTTGTCTGTTAAATGTTATTTTGCCCATGCCTACCATTCATGGGAACGTGGATCTAACGAGAATTTAAATGGACTTATCAGAAGATATTTTCCCAAAAAGACTGACTTCAGAACCATAACTACCCAGGAGATACAGATGGTTGAATATCTCCTAAATAGCCGACCAAGGAAAAGACTTGGCTGGAAGACGCCTTATGAGGTATTCTATGAATTAACGGGTGTTGCACTTCAATGTTGAATGTACCTAGATCAGATTTGCTTTTGCTTATTTAGTTATGTTATAATAAAAATGTTATGAAAGAAAAAATAACATTTTTTTTATTAGACAAAATAAGGCAAAATTTAAACACAAAAGCTAATGTTTTTTTTCTAAAATTTGCCAGCCTGATTTTATTAGCAGCGCTTATTTTGTTGCCAACTATGTTTTGCATCGGTAAAGAAAGGCCAACTAACAGTAAAGAGCAAAAAAATGGCAATAATTTCAACGC
>JAKJDO010000017.1 GCA_022705905.1 Patescibacteria group bacterium | reverse complement strand
TTTTCCGCCCGAAGGCGGAAAGACTTTGAGGCAGGCATACAGACCCGCCCCGCAGATGCGGGGCGGGGTTTTCTTGCCTCGTTAGAAACGAAGTTTCTTTGGGGGCGGTTTGGAGCGAATTAAAAAGGTTTTCATCTAAAACAAAAGAAATTTTAATGCTTTCGGGCGAATAGGTTATTTTTTCAAGAAATCTTTTTGCTAAAAGATTTCTTTCAATACCCTTTTTGGTTTTGAGGGCGGAAAGGAAAAATTTTAGAGTGTGAGCAATTTTCTCTGACGAAAATTGCAAAAATTTAGAGCATGCAGGTGTTAGTTCGTATCCGGCCTCGTGCTCCGTTCGTAATGCCACATCTTGCATATTAGACTGATTGTTTTGTAAGTCGTGGTTTAACCGAAAAACAAGATTTTCCATATAATCGTTATCAACGGAAATTCGCTCTAAATTTTCAATACAAAAATTTTCCAATCTTTCGGCGGAGACTTGTTTTACCGGGCAAGCTTGCCAGCCATGTCCTAAAGTAGAAGTGCAGCGGTAGTAGTAATATCTTTTTAGCTTTTCATCCGACTTTTTGTTCGTAAAACTTGCGGTCATTTTAGAGCCGCACTTTTCGCATTTTATTAAGCCGCCGAAAAGAAAATTTTTGTACACTCTAAAATTTTTCCTTTTGTTTTTGTGTATTTTTTGAGCAAGGGCAAAAATTTCTTCCGAGATTATCGGTTCGTGAGTCCCTTGATAAATTTCATCGTTATATTTTATTTTTCCGATATAAACAACATTTCTTAATATACTGAAGATAGTGGTTTTAGAGAAATTTTTGTCCCGTTTATTTTTAATACCTTTTTCTATTGTCATTTTATATACTTCCGACAATGAGCCGGTTTCAAGATAGTTTTCAAAAATTGATTTTATTTCTTCGGCTTCTTTGGGGCAGGGGATAAGTTTTTTGTTTTCCCGCGCGTATCCGTAAGGCGTATTTCCGCCATTACACATGCCTTTTTTAGCTCGCTCTAGCATTTTGTCTTTTGTTCGCTCGCTGGTCAATTCTCTTTCGAATTGGGAAAAAGTAAGCATGATGTTGCGGAGTAATCTGCCCGCAGGCGTTGATGTATCAAATCTTTCAGTAATAGAAATAAAATCAATTTTTGCTTGCTCAAAAAATTCAATCAATTGGTAGAAATCTTTGGGTGAGCGGGTGAGTCGATCAATTTTATACACAAAAACAATATCAATTTTTTCTTTTTTTAAATCCGAGAGCAACTGCTGCAATGCTGGCCGTTCCAGGGTTGCCCCCGAATAGCCGGCGTCAGTATAAACTTTAAAAATCTGCCAATCGTCTTGGCTGGTAATAAACGACTTTATTTTTTCCTCTTGGGCCTCGCAAGACGAAAATTCTTTTTCCGCCTGATTATCCGTTGAAACTCTGGTATAAATCGCGCAATTTTTATAGTTCATATTTTTAAAAACCAAAGGGGCAACCCTGCGAACCCAATCCCGCTTTCGCGAAATTGACAGGAGTTGCCCCTTCGGTATTACAACGATTAAGTTGTAACAAAAAAGCGAAGCGTATGGATTGGGTTCGCTCTCATTATACCAAAGATTTTAAAAAAGAAAAAGAAAAAATTGATACCGCCCTCAAAATAAAAAAATAACCTATTCGCCCGAAAGCATTAAACTTTTTTTTGTTTTAGAGGAAAACTTTTTTAATTCGCTCCAAACCGCCCCCAAAGAAACTTCGTTTCTAACGAGGCAAGAAAACCCCGCCCCGCATCTGCGGGGCGGGTCTGTATGCCTGCCTCAAAGTCTTTCCGCCTTCGGGCGGAAAACTGAAGATAAGTTCGTTTCGTTAAGTAATGCTCCCGGGGCCGGATTCGAACCGGCGACCAATTGGTTACACCTATCCACTAATTACTTAATGGGGCGGACTATATCACCACCCAAATTATTAGTTGGGTGCAAGGCGCTTCCTTCGTAAATACAAAGTACTCTCTTTCGAGATAGTCTCTACACCTGCCTACACCAGAGACTTCGGCAAACAAGTCTTCTAGATATTGTTAATATCTAGCTTGCTTGCAATCCGAAGCTTTAGCGGAGGATTGGCTCGGGATTGCCCACTTTCTCAAGTTAGGGTTTCCCCGAATTCACCTTGTTTTTCAATTCCGATTACTCGGAAAAGCTGCTAAGCCTTCGTGCACTTCTCGATGGCAATTCGCGCATAACAAAACGCACTTATCAAGCTCTCTTTTTACTGAATCCCAGCTTTTAGTATAACCTTTAGCTGAAATGCCAAAGTCCTTATTACTGTTTTCAATATGATGAAATTCGAGTGCTTGTAGACATTTATTATAGCCGCAAATCGCACACTTTTTACCTTTATAATCAATGGCTTGCTGACGAATATTTTTTCGTCTTCTAGCCACAGCGTTCTTCAGGTATTCGGCACGATCGCTATATTTTCTTTTATCTTTTGACATATATTTACATAATATCAAAAGAAGGGATTCACAGCCAACTGCGCTACCGCTGCGCTACCCGGGAATAATATTCAATTTTCAAACTAAATACTGCCCTTTGGCAGTATTTATATCTTAAATTATTTAGCTGGTTTAGTCAAGGTTAAAATTTGCCTAATATTAAACTAATTAATAATCACGCAACTTTTTTATACCTTCGTGTTTTTGGATTTTTTCTAGAGCCTTAGCTTCAATTTGACGGATACGTTCACGAGTAACATCGAACTCTCGACCTACTTCTTCTAAGGTATGGGCTATACCATCCTCCAACCCAAAACGCATTTCTAAAATTTTCTGTTCGCGTGGCGAAAGCTGGACTATAACTTCTTTGACATAATCTTTAAGAAGCTGCAAGGCGGCCGAACGATCGGGCGTAACATTTTTTACATCTTCAATAAAATCTTCCAAGGTTGAGTCTTCTTCGTCTTCGCCGACAGTCGTTTCGAGTGATATGGTGTCCTGTGAAATTTTTATAATATGTCTTACTTTATCTACGTCCTCGCCCATCTCTGCCGATATTTCTTCTGGCAATGGTTCGCGCCCCAGATCTTGAATTAATTGTCTTTGTACCTGCTGAAATTTATTAATAGTTTCAACCATATGCACCGGAATACGAATCGTGCGAGACTGATCAGCGAGCGCTCGAGTAATCGCCTGACGAATCCACCAGGTAGCATAAGTTGAAAATTTATAACCTTTACGATATTCAAATTTTTCAACTGCGCGGAATAAGCCGATGTTACCTTCCTGAATTAAATCAAGCAAGCTTAACCCTTTAGCGCCGGTAAACTTCTTAGCGATTGACACAACTAAACGTAAATTAGCCTCAATGATTTTTTTCTCCGCCTCCTTATCGCCCTTTTCTTTTCTTTTTGCTAACTCAATCTCTTCCTCGGTGGTTAAAAGCGGGACTTTGCCGATCTCCTTCAAATACATCTGAATTGAATCGGAGCTTAACTTAGACAGGTCAGTCAAATCTCTTTTTTCTTTTTCCGCTTCACGAGCCGCTTTAGTCGTAGTTGGCTTTGGCTGCGAGCTAACGTCAAGAATACTGCCAGTATCTTCTACGATTTGAATACCATTTTTTTGTAGCTCCTCAAGGAAAATTTCATAATCAAAGGTATACTCCTCCACTTCTGGAAAAATATATAGCAACTCGGTCTCCGTCACAAAACCCCTCGATCTGCCCTTTTCAACTAATCTTCCAGTTTGCTCTGTGGTCGGCTTAATTATTTCTCTTGGTTCAACGCTTCGTTTTACTGCGATTTTGGCTTTTTTAACTTTAGCAGCTGTCTTTTTATTTTTTAGCTTTTCTGGCTTTTTCGGCTTAACTTTTTTGTTCTTATTTTTTACAAAAATTTTGCCACTGTCTTTTTTTATTCGCGCTAGTTTAACAGCCTTTTTGACAACCTGCTTCTTAGTAGTTTTATTCTTTTTTATAATTTTCTTTTTTGCCATTATGTTGAAATTTATTACGAAGGATCGCTGTTTAATTCTTTTAATTCGTCAGATAAAAATTTAAGCTCCTGCATTAAAGCTTGAGCGTTAGTATTATTTTTTTCTTTTTCCGCTGTCTCAATCATTTTAGTTACTTCTTTCATACGTTGACTTAAAAAATTCTTTTTTAGGGTTAAAATAATTTTGATTAGCTGCTCTTTGGCTGCTGTAAAATCGATATTATAAAATTCCTCGTCTCCCAAAATTGCAATTTTATCCAAAAACAACAGCAAATCTATATCCCGGACAACAGTAAAACCTTCCTGACCCGCCGACATAGAGAGCCATTCCCTCAAATTTTGATAATCAATCAGTCCTGCTTGTTTTTCAGATAAAGAATCTGTCTCGTTATTGATAACGTTATTATAATAGAATACTAAATTTTTGTAAAGCTCTTTATTACCATCGCCAACCAGCATTTGCTCATCAATGTGATTTTGGGCATATTCAAGTAGGGGAGCAAATTTTAATAAAAGCGCTAACAGCAAATCTGATATTTTTTCTTCTCGTGAAGTTCTTTTGCTTGGCGTTTTTATTTCTGACCCTGATACGCCATAGTCTTTGGTGGTTTTTCTGATATGAGCTGCAATCGTTTCCCGTAAAATATTTTCCGAAACATCCAATTTACCTGCTAGTTGTTTTAACCAATAATCTTGTTCGACTTTACTGCCCAGTTTTACAATTTGCCCCAGCAATGCTTTTGCAATTTTTTGTTTATCTTCAACTTTCTTAGCGTCAAATTTCGCTAGCACTTTATCAAAATAATATTGCATCATCGGCTTGGCTTCGGCTATCGCTTTTTGCCAGGCAGTTAAATTTTTTTTTATACATTCATCAGGATCCTTGCCCTCCGGTAGCTCAACTATCTTAATATTCATTTCTCCGGCCATAGCTTCGCGAATGCCGCGATCAGCCGCTATTTCCCCAGCTTGGTCCATATCAAAGGCCAAATAAATATTACTGGTCAGACGTTTTATTAAATTAACTTGCTCGGTGGTTAGAGCTGTTCCCGATGAAGCCACGACGTTTTTCCAACCACTTTGATGTGCAGTGATAACGTCCATCTGCCCTTCAACCAATATCACGCCATCATGTTTTTTGATGGCTTGTTTTGCCTTGTCTAAACCAAAAAGGACCTTGCTTTTATCATAAACTAAAGTCTGGGGGCTGTTGATATATTTTCCTATTTTTTCAGTCGCTTCTTTCTTGGGACTGACCCTGGCCGTAAAAGCGACCGTACTCCCGTTAGTATCTCGGATGGGAAACATAATACGACCACGAAAACGATCATAATAACCAAATCTATTCTGACTTTTTATAGACATGCCAGCTAAAAATATTTCCTTATCAGTATAGCCCCTGCTGTGCAAAAATTTATAAGTCATATTCCAGTCTTCCGGACTGTAGCCAATTTGCCATTCTTCAATTGTTTCATCGCTCAATCCTCGTTTCTTCAAATAAACTAAGCCGCTTGAAGCTGACTTGCTCTCTAGTAATACTTTGTGATAATAGCGGCGCGATAAATCAAGTATGTCTAAAATTCTATTTTTTTCTGAAGTTAATTTTGGATCCTGTTTAGTCAAAGCAACTCCAGCTTTAGGAGCTAAAATGCGCAAAGCCCCAGCAAAATCAACCCCCTCCATCTCCATAACAAAAGCAAACATATCACCACCTTTTCCGCAACCAAAACAATGCCAAATCTGCTTTTCCGGACTAATCATAAAAGAAGGCGTTTTTTCATTATGAAAAGGACACCTAGCTCGAAAATTGACGCCAGCTGCTTTGAGCGGTATGTAGTCGCGAATAATATCGACTATATCCAGTCTAGATTTTATTTCTTCTGATGGCTGTAGCATATTTAAACTAATAAACTTTTAAGTCTTTTTACTTCTTCATCAACTACCTCACTGTCGTATTCGCCACTATGTGCTTTTTGACCTTTATATAAAGGCTTTTTCTGATCAAGATGCAAATTCAAAACAATACTATCACCTTTCTCTTCTAAATACAAATGAAAACGCGGATAGCCCGTGTTACCTAAAACTCTCGCAAAACTTTCCTGTCCAGTATTTCTGTCAATGATATATTTGTAACCTGCTCTCTGTAAAATATAGGTGACAGTAGAATTCAAATTATTTTTATTTACTGCTAATTTCATTTTTGTAATTTAGTATTAGCAATCGCTTTCTCCCAACTGCTCTTATAGAAAGCTAGAGTTTTCTCCCGGCTCAATAGCTTGCTAACTTGTTGCTGCGCTGCCTTACCCAACCTCTCTCTCAAATTTTCGTCGGCTAAAATCTTTTTAATTGCTTCGGCTAGCGCTTTAACATTTTTTATTGGCACGACCAGTCCGCTTTCATTATTAATAATAACTTCTCCGGCCAAACCAACATCCGTCATTACTATCGGTAGTCCGTACTGCGCGGCTTCAACCACAACCATTCCCCAACCTTCAAAATCAGATGTCAATAAAAATAAATCTGCTTGTTTATAAAAATGGTCTAAATCACTTTGCCATCCCCAGAATTTCACATTATCGTCGACTGCTAATGCTCGACTCAATTCTTTTAGCTTTTTTTCTTCCGATCCGCTGCCAACGATCCATAGTTCGACGTCAACATTGTCTTTTTTAAAATTATTTAAAGCTCTGATTTGCAATTCAATATTTTTTATTGGCACTAAGCGACAAACGGTCAATAATATCGACGGCTTTTTTAATTGATAATTTTTTATCTCTTGTTTTTCTTTTAACGGAACATAAATCGGCACCACGGTAATTTTATTCTCAGCGACGTTAAATAAATCAACCAAGCGTTGTTTTAATCTGCCGCTAACCGTCCTGACAGCCTCTGCTTTGGACAAAACGTATTGAGCAATAATTTTGCGCAGTCCTTTACACCTTTCAATACCATGAACCTGAATTTCCAAACCGATTTCATATTTTTTGGCCAGCCGCAGACCCAAAGCTGCTAAGTAATACTGATCTTGGACAGTAACTAAATCATATCTCTCTTTTCTAAGTAGCCCATCGACAAATCTATAAATACTAAATAATTGTAATGTCTTAAATTTGCCACCGATACCATAAACGTTGACTTTATTCGACAAGGTTACTTCTTGGCTTTTTTGACTAGGAATAATTACTGTATATTTCTCTACTAGCCCTCCATAATTAATAATACGCTTAGCGGTAGCGGAATCTTTATCAAAAATGTGTTGGTCAATACTTAAATTTAATATTTTCATACTGTTCTTGTCTCATTTAAAATTTTAATCAAGCCATCAACCATTTTTACTTGACTAAAATTACTGACGGCATCTTTGGCGTTTCTAATTATGACTTCTCTTTTTCCAGCATTCTGCCATAACTCTTTTATAGCTCTAGTCAGTTGTTCTTTGTTGTTATATTCAACTAAGATACCATTTTTATTATCATTCACTACTTCAAGATTGCCGCCGACAGTCGTAGCAATAACGGGCAATCCTAATTGCATGGCTTCGATAATTAAGTGAGGCAGGCCCTCATAGCCAGTATTTAGTACAAAGTAGTCGCAAGCCGACATATATTGCATTAATTCGGCGCGCGGCTTGCTGCCCATCAATTTCACTCTCTCATGTAAATTAAGACAATCAATGATTTGCCGCAAGTTAGATTCTTCCGGTCCACTGCCAAAAATAAGCAACTTAAAATTAGGGTTAACGGCTAATAAATTTGGCATTATTTTTATCAATGTATCAAAGCCCTTCCAATTTTGCAATCTGCCCGCCGAGCAAATAATGTCGCCTTTTACACCTAGTCGCTTGCGCAACTTTTCCCGATCTTCTAATACTTTGACAATAGCTACTGCGTTATATACAACTTTTATTTTATTGACTTCAACACCCCATTGGCCGACAATTTTTTTTAAATATTCGCTCGGAGTTATAATCAGCAAAGCGCTACGCGCCACCACCTTTTGTAAGAATCTTATTATTTCAACTTTAGGTCCATATCTTTTCTTCTGAAAATCATCTAGCAACTCTTCGACCCCAAATCTTTGCTTGCCCTGCTCCCAGGCATAATCACCAACTATTTTTAAAATATAATTTTTATTTTTTATTTTGCTCGCCAACCAAGTCGGCAAACCATCACCCATCGGCCCCTGCGCGTAAACAATATCAGCCCAAGAAATTAATCTATAAACCGTAAAAAAATACTGCCAGTACCTTAATAAAATATTCGACTTTCTTGAAATTTTATACACGCCATTTTCTGCTTCATTGTTATTACTATAAGTTACTATTCTAATTTCAAAACCAAATCTCAGTAACTCAGCCTGCAAAGTCCTGACATATGTTGCCGGTCCGCCAATGTCCGGAGGATAAATGCCAGTAGTGATTAATAATTTAGTCATACCTTTATTGCACCTTCTCAAAAATAAGAAATTTATAAATGATAAAACTGTATAAGGCGATCGATCCGGCAACTATCACTTGGGCGAGTAAATACCAAATGTGCCAACTATTTACTAGCAGATTCATTGCCCAAGCGTTAATCGCCGTATTAACTGAGCCTACGATAAAGTATATAGCCATTTGCTGTTTTATTTTGTCTCTTGAGTTGTCGCGAAAAGTCCAAAATTTTTGCAGATAAAAACTAACAAAAAAAGCAATAATGAAAGCCAAGGTTGCCGAAACAACAACGTCTATATCAAAAATATCGTGAAAAAAGAATAATAAAGACAAGTCGGTAGTTGCGGCAACGCCACCGGAAATTACATATTTTATTAATCGCTTATAACTCCAAACCAATTTTATCATTGGTTTTTCGGAATTTTCTAGCTGTTTCTTTGCTGTTATTATTTTGTTTATCATTTAAATATATCTACGTAAATAATTTTTTATTTTTACTGGCACTTTTATGTGCAGCGCTGAAAGAAAAGAGTCGGTAGTTTTAAAAAATTTAAACATCATCATAATTAACAAGCTAAGGTAAAAATAAAAATAATATCTTTTGGTTAAACAATCTTTACTATTAACTCCCTCTTTTTTGCCAATCTTGTATTGGCCCAACTTTATTTGCCTAATTACTTCTTCCGTCCGCAGTTTTTCTACTGACAAAAATATTTTTGGTCCTGGCAAATGTGATTGGCGATGAAAATCTAAAGCGGGCAATAGCAGCCAATCTTTTTTAAAATTATATCTAGCGTATTGCAAAGAACTATATCTGGGACAATATTTAGTATCATAAGCTGAATTCCAAATTTCTATGCCGTCCAATAAACTTAAAAGATTGTCTTCTATCTTGTATTTATTGCGGTGTGGATGCGCCCAAATTATCGGACAACCATCAGCTTTATATCTTGTTAGCAAATCGACAATGTCATTTTCCTCATAAAACTGTTCGGCGCCTAGAATTAAAATGTGGTTATTGCCGGCAGCTACCTCTAGTCCGGTTATGATTAAAATATCGTCATCGCTTAACTGGTGGCACTCGACAGCTAATTGTTTAAAAGTTGTAGCATTAAGATGTTCTCGATGTTCGGTAATGAGCATAAAGCTGGCGCCATAGTCCAGCATCAATTTTTTAACTTCTAGCAAACTTAAATCACCATCAGTATATCTGGTATGTATGTGGGAATAGCCGTAAATATCCATATTACTTTTTAAATTTACTTATTATATCCAAAATTTCCATATAAAAAGGGATGGGGTCGGCTAACGACTCCACATCGTAATATAAATTTTTCCCAAAAATTTTACAAAATTCTTTTAACGCCTTTTTTTTCTCAGGATAAGGTAGGCTTTTAATTTCATTTTTTCCGGAAAAAATGGTTAACAAGTTTTTGATATCGGCTAGTAGGTGCCTGGAAATAATATCTGCCTTGTACTGGGGCGATTCAATTATTTTGCCGTTAGCCATTTTATAAAATAAATAAGGAAAATCGACACCAGAGTAAACGGCCAGGGGTAGCGACCCCCACCATCGACCATTTATTTCCATCAATTTTAATATGTCCGTGGCTCCATCTCTTTTAAATTCTACCATAGCCGGACCATGCCAATTCAAATTTTTCAGCAAACGCCACGAATAATCCTTCATGTCTTCTGGCATGACAATGCTTTTTCTAACCGTACTGGCGCCGCCATAAGGCGATATTGACCGTATCCTTTGATGAGCGAATTCAGTTATAACTTTACCATGATCAAAAAGAAAAAAAGCGCCGCATTCTTCGCCGGCAATATATTCCTGGATTAACGGCAGTTCTTTTGTTTTTTGATATATTTTTTCATATTCAGCTATTAAATCCACCGGCGAATCGACCAAGCTGACACTACCGAAATACCCCCGATCATTATGCCAAGAACAACTATGCTTTGGCTTGATTACTGCCGGATACTCTATATCGGCGGTAAGTTTTTTGACTTCGTCGGCACTAGAAATAAAATATGTTTTGGGAATAGGCACATCGTTTTGCTGGGCCAGCCGTAAGGTCTTTTCTTTGTCAAAAGCTGTTTCCACATCAGACGCAGCTGGAAGAATAAATTTAACCGACGATGAAAAATACTCACGACACCGGCTGATTGGCAAATACGTTTCGTCGCTAAAACAATAAATTATTACGTCGTCTGAAACTGACTTGGTAATGGCTGCGACATCATCAACAAATTGTTTTTCGCTAATTCGCGGGGAAGTATAATAGAATCTTTTAGAACAGTAGGTTGAAAAAAGACTCATGCCAAGGCGACTATGAGAGCCGCAAAAAACTTTGATCTCTGTTTCACCCAAAGACCTGACTACCGCCAGCGCACTTTGTAATTGCCCATCTAATACGATTGCTATCATGATTTTGAATTTAAGTAATTAGCCATCTCACCCATCGTCATATTCTCTATTAGTCCTTCTGCTTTCATCTTTTTAAAATAAATAAATATCTTTTCCAAACCATAAATTAAACCATCTGGATCAGAGGCTAAATTGAAAGGATGAAACCAAAGATGAAATATTTGTTTATTGCTTATTGCCGAGTCTATTCCTGTCTTTGCTTTTCTGACTCTAAAACTAATGGGTATAAATTTTGCCCACCCATCTTTGTGTATATAAAAGTAGCTACCTGGTAACGACCAAATTCCATTTGTTTTTTTTGGTGTGGTTGCTTTTACTGGCAGACATAAATAATTATCAACGGCATGAGCCAACCTTCTTAATCGCTCTTCGGAATTTTTAAAACAATTGTCGTCCCTGTCTCGATAGCACAAGAAACCTTTATCTTTTAAAACGTCGATTAGAGCCACCCTGTTTCTCGGATAGACAAAAGATGCTAATTGCAAACCGAAGGCACTAGCCATCTTTTTGCATTCGTCTAATTCAGAGCCAAAACATTCTTCAGAACATCCTTCTTTACTAACATCAATATGAGAAAAGGTGTGACAACCAATTTCTTGTTTAGCTTTACAATTAATAATTTTTTCTACAATATCCTTACCATACCATTCCGGTGCAATATTGATATTAGACGCAGGATCGATGTTAAACCAATCACCTTTCAAATCTTTATACTGGGGACGAACAATTTTTGGATGTACTACTCCATCTACTTTTTTGCATTCATCTAAAAATAAATGGCCAACAACAGCCCAAGTGGCTTTAATATCATACTTGGCAAAGAGATTTAGCAATCGATCAATAGCTTCTCTTGTTTTTTGGTAATGCCCTCCATATTTTTCTAAATTTCTTGTACCCCAAGCCAATTCCGTATCAAGCGAAATTATAAAAACTCCCTTTTCTAATTTAATTTCGCCTTCTTGCATATTATTTTGTAATTGCTAAGAATATTTGGCGCATACTGTCGCCAACTACATCCCAATTAAATCTTGCGCTTACTAATCGTAAAGCGTTATCTTTAATCTGGTTAAGTTTATTTTTGTCTAAATTTAATATGCGATTGATCGTATCGGCGATACTTTGCGGATCGTTAGGTTGGCACAAAAACCCCGTCTCACCTTCAATCAAAAAATCGGGAATGCCGCCGACTGGCGTGCCGATAGTTGGTAGCCCAGCTGCCATGGCCTCAATAAAAGAATTGCCCAAACCTTCAGATATCGATGGTCGGATAAAAATATCGGAAATTTTTAAATACTTAGGCATATCCTTATGTTCGATATTTCCCAAAAACAATACTCTGTTTTCTAGTTTCAATTCTGCCACTAAATCTCTTAATTTACTTTCATCGGGGCCGACACCTAAAACTAAAAATTTTACTTCAGGTGAAAGAGACGGCAAAGATTTTATAACATCACCAACCGCATTCTTAAAAACCAATCTGGACGTTGTAATGACAAATTTGTCGCCTTCCTTTTTATTTAATTTATTTTTTAAATCCAATAATTCTTGTTCTGAATAATTTTGGGAAAAATGCTCAATATTGGCGCCGTTGGGTACGATTTCAATCGGACAAGTTGCGCCATTATCTTTCGCCCATTTAGCTAAATAATTACTAATACATTGAATATAGTCAGCCGATGTAAATATCTCTAAAAATGTGCTGTACAAAAAGCCCAACTTTTTTTTGTAGACACTTAAATCGTCGCCCTCCTGTAGTGTTAGCAAAAATGGGACGTCAGGATTTTTCTTTTTGAAAAACATAGCCGCAAATCCGCCGTAACTTGCCATCATACCCCAAACAGCATTATATTTTTTTGTCTTATGTAGTTGCATTCCTCTAAAATGACCTAAAAACATCAAGATAAATTTATCGAGCTTGGGGATACCAACGCCTATTCTATAAATATTGACGTTATTTACTTTTTCAAATTTTTCTTTTTTATAAATATTGGCGCATACCAAATCAAATTCAAACTCTGGCAAGCTCTCCGTTATATAGCGAATAGCTAGTTCAGCTCCGCCAGCTGGTGGCGTAAAATCATCGGTAGAAAAAATAAGGATTCTTTTAGTCATATTTTTTAAAGTCTAGAACTTAATATTTCTAAATTTTGAAATTCTTCTCTGGTCTTTTTGGTAACATATTCCCAGCCTTTATCTAAGTCGACTGAGGACAAATTTTTATCATCCTCTAACCAAGCTAGTTGTTGTTCGGTCAAATCGGCCACCAGCTGCAAACGATGTGCTTTTCTAAAAATAAATTTATACAAAGGTATGTAGAGTCGTCTCCTAAACGAAGCATAATCTATTTTATCTTCGTATAAACTAACCAAAACAGCAACTCGGGAAAATAAAGAAAAAAATAAAGCTGCTAGTGACCCATAGCTAGCCATCACTCCCCAAGCCACCACGTAATTATTCTGGCGATGTAATTTTAATGCTTGCACAATCGCTAGTATCAGCATAAAATATTTATCAAATTTTCTGCCCCAACCGATGCGATAAATATTAGTTCTACCAATTTTTTCTTGGATAGCCACATCGGACTTAAATCTGCAGGTTATTACGTCAAAATCATAAGCTATCATTCGATCAGTAATTTCTCTTATAGCCTGCTCTGCGGGCCCAGAAAATGGTAAATAGCCGGGAATAAAAATTAAAATTTTTGTTTTATTATTCAACCTAGTTTTAAAATCATCAATGGTCTTTTCTAAACCAAAATTGAAATCAATTTTAGGCTCCCAGCCAAAAACATTCTTTGCCTTTTCTATATTCGGACAACGTCTTTGCGGGTCGCCTAATCTTTCCGGAACTTTTTCGTAATCAAAGAAAACAATCTCGCTGTTACTGATGGCTAATTTTTTTATATCTTCGGCCAAGCTCAAAACTGTGCGCTCATCCGGATTGCCTAAATTTATCGGGCCAATACCGATTTTTTCTCGAGGAACAGCCATCATCTTCTCTAGGGAGATGAGCAAATCATCGATATACATGAAGCTGCGTGATTGCTGACCATTACCATGGACAGTAATATCTTCACCAACTAATGCCTGCAAAATAAAGTTAGAAATAACGCGTCCGTCATTAAACATCATTCTGGGCCCATAAACATTAAATAATCTAGCAATGCGTACATCTAGCCCAAATTGAATATTGTAATCTTTGCACAAACATTCAGCCGACCTCTTGCCCTCGTCATAACAAGCGCGCTTGCCCAAAGGATCAACGTTACCAAAATACCTTTCGTTCTGCGGATGCTCCAGCGGATCGCCATAAATCTCAGAAGTTGAAGTATAAAGTACTTTAGCGTTATACTTTCTAGCTAAATTCAAAATATTGATGGTGCCGTCAACGCTAGTGCGCATGGTTAAAATCGGATCAAACTGATATTGCACAGGGCTGGCCGGACAAGCTAAATGATAAATTTCATCAACGGTTGCAAATTTATATTTTAACGGATAGATAATATTGTGTTTTATCAAAACGAAATTTTTATTATCAAGTAAATGCTGAACGTTTTCTTTCTTGCCAGAAAAAAAAGAATCAACGCAAATGACACGATGACCTTGATTAACAAAATAATCGCAAAGATGGGAACCGATAAACCCTGCTCCGCCGGTTATTAAAATTGTTTTTTTGTTGTTCATATTATCTTATAAACAATAATTACTTTACAAAAAATTTGTATTTTAATATCGTCAAAATTGCAGTTAGGCCGTCATAAAATCTTATTTTTTTACCATCGGTAAACCTTCTAGGGCTATAACCAACCGGAACTTCAATAATTTTTATTTTCCTTTTTAGTAATTTTACAGTAACTTCTTCGCAGAAAGAAAATTTTTTTTGCTGAATATTGAGACTTTTCAGTAAATTGGAATCAATCATCTTATAACAGGTATTAACATCGGTCAGATGGCTATTGAACAAAATATTAACAAAAGCTGTAACTAATTTGCCGCCATAATAATAAGATAGCTTAGAACGGGGATTAACTTGCAGGTTTCTTGATCCGTAAATCGCTTTGTCGCCTTCACCCAATCTATTTATTAATTTCTTAAAATCTTCCGGATCGTATTCTAAATCAGCGTCTTGGATTACGGTAAAATCACCAGTCACAAAAGGCAAGCCAAATTTTATAGCAGAGCCCTTACCGGAATTTTTTTCTAAATAAAAAACTTTAAAAACTTTTTCATATTTTCTTAAAATTTCTCTCGTACCGTCAACTGAACCGTCGTCTACAATTACTACCTCTTTGGCAATGTCGCCCAAATTTAAATCTACAATTCTAGATAAAATCTTTTCGATTGTTTTTTTCTCGTTATAAACCGGTATAATTATTGATAACTTTTTCATTTTTATTTATAAACTACGACTAAACTAGGATATTTAATTATTCGGTAATCGCTGAAAAAAGTTGGGTTACTTTCATAAGTACTGGGATGCAAGTATAATAAAAATTTATCTTCCAAATTATTATTTTCTCTTTTCCAAATAAAATTATCTAATTTTTTTGTCTCCGGACTAATGTGCCATTTTGCCAAAAAACCAAGCGAAGTATCTAAATAAAAAGCATCGTAGCTATTTTTACTGATCTGTTTTTCGACATTAAAAAATTCAGTCTGCCAGAAACACCCAGAACCAGCGCAGCACCTTTCTTTATTAATACAAGTTTGATTATATATCGTCCACAAAGAAATAATTACGAAACATGCTATTAGACTTTTTTTCAATAATTCATTGCTAATTTTACTTAAAAAATAAATCAGGCAATAGATAACGACAATATCCGGCCAGACGTAATAATACGGCTGTTTTGGTAAAAAATACAATACAACCAATAAAATAATAGAAAACAAAAGAAAAAAAATATTTATATTTTCTTTATCCCTATTTCTCTTTAAAAAATCTCGCAGAGAGAAGATGAGGCCCAGCAAAGCGAATGCCGCCAGAACACCATAAGAGTGCCAAAACATTTTCGCAACCAGAAAAAAATCATTACTTTTGCCTATCAATTTATTGTTATAAGTCATTAAATCATAAAGTTTGTTGGGATCGCTAGCAAAATAAAAACAAAGGGGCAGAAAAGTAATCGGCAAAAGCCAGAACCTCTCATCTTTCCAAAATAACCATTTCTTAGTTAATAAAAGATAAGTGAAAAGAACAAAAAGAAAATAAACTGTTTGAATTTTAAGCCAAGGACAAACAAATAAAGCTAAAAACAAAAAAAATAAATTTTTTTGAGAAGCTGATTCTTCATATTTAAACCAAAAATATATAATTACCAGCCAGTTGAAAATCAATGCGACATCAAGAAAGGCACTACGACTAAAAACTATATTACTGGGCAAAAAAGCGGCCAGTAGCATTGCTAGCATTCCTTTTTCCTCGCCAAAAAATTTTTTAAAAAAGAGATAGCAAATCGTAACGAAAAATATGCCCGACAAAGCTAGCGGCAGACGAGCGGAAAATTCATTAACTCCAAATAAAATCTGAGAAAAGACAGCCAGCCCCGGCAAGACAAATGACTGCGGATAGTCAATGCCCAAAGCGGTCTTGGCTTCGTCGGTATCTAGGTCGCCGACACCCAAGTTGTAAAGTCTTAAAAATACTGCTAAAAAAATAATTACAATGAACAATATTTTTTTCATAATTTTTCAATCTTTATATCATCGCCTTCCACGCTAACTTTAAATTCGCTACTTTCAAAAATTGCTCGCGGTGAATGATAGCGATATTCAAAGTAAAAATTATTTTTTTTGTCATCCTGGACAATCCTCTCTAACTTCGTGTCGGTTGCTCCAAAACCTTTTTCTTTTTTTAAAAAAGCCATAGCCTCAAGAGCGTCTTCTTGCACTGCTTTAGAAAAAAAAATTGCTCTTATATTATAAATTCTAACTAAGCTTGGCAAACTTGCTGAAATACAAATAAAAAGAACAAAAAACCAAAATATAAATCTGCTACCAGTTTTAACCATCATAATTTCAATTTATGCCCATTTCTTTTTTATACTCAGGCAGCCAAGCTGGTAAATCCATTGTCGGCTCCCAGCCAAGAACTTCTGCAGCTAATTTATTGCTGCAAAAATTACGAGTCGGCTCGATTCTCTCGGCTATATTTTTTGTCGGCCCACCAAAAATTTTAGCTATTTCATTAACTGAATATTCTGTGCTTTGACCAGTGTTGATCGCTCGACCATCATCAATGTTGCTTTCCGCGGCTAGCATATTAGCACGAACAATATCGCCAACATAAGTATAAGTACGTAAATGAGTACCATCGCCAGTAATTGTCATGGCCTCACCCCTTTGCCTTTGCTGACCAAAAATACTAATCACAGAGGCATAGGCGCCTTCAGTGGCCATTCTTTTGCCGTAAACGTTAAAATAACGCAAACAAACAGTCGGCAATTTATAAACATAACTGAACACGCGGCAATATTGTTCACCGATATATTTCTGCAAACCATAAGGACTAATTGGCGCTCCCGGCGTATCTTCAGTTAACGGCATCTTTTCTTGATCACCATAGATTGAAGACGAGGAGGCGTAGACTACTTTTTTTACTTTAGCGTCACGAGCTGCTACTAAAACATTCAAAGTGGTATTTACATTATTATCATTATAAGTAATTGGATCCTTAATTGACGGCTCTACCCGCGCCAAAGCGGCTTGATGAAAAACATAATCAACATCTAAAAACAAAGGTGCAATGTCTTCCAGCTTACGTAAATCTAATTCGTAAAATCTAGCTTTAGGATTTACATATTCTTTTTTCCCGGTCGCTAAATTATCAATTACGATTACTTCGTCTCCATGCCCTATTAAAGCGTCAACTAAATTGGAGCCGACAAAACCAGCGCCACCGGTTACTATGCATTTTGCCATAAATTTTAATTTATTTTTTTATTTTTACCCTTCAAATTTACAACGTCGTCGCCATAAACTCCCTGTAGCAAATCTAAGTCCTTATCTGATGATAATAATAAATCTAAATTTTTATTTTTCATTGCCTCAAGCAACTTTACTCCAAATTCGTCGCCTATTTTTTCATTATAAACCTGCGTAAAAGCAGCAAAATCTTTAATAAAACAGTGACCGCCAGCGCCACGTCCTCTTTTGTGTATCGGATCTAGGTGTGTTGAACCAACGCGCGGATCAGCCATCATGCTAGTTTTTACAACTTCCCAATTGCAACCCAATTCTTTAGTCAAGTCATAAAGCATATTAATAAAAACCACTTTAAAATAAAACCAATTATTGCCGCCATACTTCACCATCTCGGCATCACGAGAAAAACAAACTAAATTATAGGGGGCGTCCGGTAAAGTTTTTAAAATTAAATTTCCCTTTTCCCGATATTCATCGTTCGTAACCGGAATGCCGATAATATTTCTGTTGGGATGAGAGGCGTCATAAGCCGCCGAAACTTCTGATAGAAATTCCGGCGAATGAGTCACAAAAATATCAGGATTGTCTTGCTGAATCGATTCGGTTGTGCCTGGCAAAATAGTTGATTTTATAACGGCGATTTTACCTCTACCAACCTTTTTGATAACCTCGCGTAAAATACTGTCGTCAAAACCTTGCGGAGTTGATGGCGTCGGCACGGCAATAAAAACTATATCGCACCCAGCAATAACGTCACCATTGCGCTTGTGCTCTTCATCTTGACTATAACGAACCACATTAAAGCCACGGGCTTCAAAGTCATCAGCGTAGTGCTTGCCAATCCAACCCTGACCAATAAAACCAATCTTGAGGTCTTTTAAGTTTGTTTTACTTTCCATAAAAATTAAAATAAACTAAGCCAACTTAGTTTTTTAAATTATTTATAATCTATTAGCTATTATTAAATAAAAAGCCAAAAAAGTCAAATAACAATAATTGATTTTAGAGACGACTTGCTATACAATAAGAACATGTCCAAAATTCTTATAATTGTAACCAAGGGAGATGTCGGCGGCGCGCAGATGTCGGTTTTAAATTTGGCCAAAAAATTAAAAAATTCTGGCGAGGATATTAGCATTGGCTTCGGCAAGGGTGATTTTTTAAAAAAAGAACTGACCCAGTCATCCATACCTTTTTATCAATTTAAATACCTAAAAAGGACGCATAGGCCTCTCGCTAATCTACTGTTTGTTTATGAGCTACGGACCTTCCTAAATAAAAATGATTTTCAAGTTGTGCATTTTAATAGCTCTAACTCTTTATTCGGCGCCATTGGCGCCAAGTTATCGAAGCGCAAAATAAAAACCGTTTTTACTCTTCGCGGCATGTCAATTTTAGACAGGAATTACCAAACTAATCCAATCTTAAAACTTATTTATTTTTGGCTATTTAAATTTCTGCTGTTATTTATAGATGCTAAAATTTTTGTCAGCCAGCACAATTATGAATTCGCAAAATTTATCAAACTGGTAAAAGACGGAACGGTTATTTATAATGGCTTGCCGAAAGATGAGCTGCAGTTTCTGCCTAAAAATGAAAGTAGGAAGTTTTTTAACGATAACGTTGGCTCTAATTTAGATGACAAATTTATTATTGGTTCAATCGGCCGGCTGGATTATGCAAAAAATTACGAATTCTTAATAAACAATTTCAAAAAAATTATTGCAATAAAGCCCAATGCCGTTTTAATTATTATTGGCGGCGGCGAAGAAAAAAATTCCTATCAGCGCTTGATTGACAACCAAAAATTAAATGACAAAATATTGCTGTTTAACGAAATAGCCAGCGCCTATCGCTATATCAACGGTTTTGACTTGTTTATTCTCCCCTCTCGCTACGAGGGCTTGTCAATAACTTTAATTGAAGCTTTATCATCATCGGTACCGATACTCGCTAGCGCTGTTGGCGGTAATAACGAGCTTCTACCAAACGAACAGGAATTATTCGAGCTCAACGATATCAATGATTTTGTCGATAAATTTAAAATTCTTGTTAAAGACACTGAAGCCAGAGAAAATATTGTTAAACGCAACAACCAAAAAAGTAATGAATTTGACATCAGTATTACTGCAAAAAAATACTTAGAAATTTACAGGGCTTAATTTCCAAGTTTTCTAATTTTCAATTTAAGAAACAATGAATTAATTTTTAAATTTATTAATTTTCAAACGTTTACAAACAAATTTATTTCTGCAATTATTAAATTTACTCATTGAAAACTGTTTTGAAAATTGAAAATTTGTAAATTCTAAAATTTCACTTTTATGTGCGGCATTGCCGGAAAATTATATTTTAACTCCAGCCAAGCAGTATTTGAAGAAGAAATCAAAAAGATGACTGGCGAACTGGCGCATCGCGGACCAGATGACAGCGGTACTTTTATTAATGGCAATATCGGCCTTGGGCATAAAAGACTGGCCATTATTGATTTGTCAGCCGCTGGACACGAACCGATGTCTGACAATACCAATAAAATATTTTTAACTTTTAACGGCGAGGTTTACAATTTCCAGGAATTGCGAAAAAACTTAGAAAAAGACGGGATAAAATTTAAATCTG
>JAKJDO010000004.1 GCA_022705905.1 Patescibacteria group bacterium | reverse complement strand
ACAAAAAATACGGCACCGAGTGCTTAAATTTTTTAAGAGGGATGTTTGCCTTTGCTATTTGGGATGATGAGCAAAAACTATTGTTTCTGGCTCGCGACCCTTTGGGCAAAAAACCCCTAAAATATTATCGCGATAATAATTGCTTTATTTTTGCCTCAGAACTAAAAGCCATACTTACCAACAAAGAGGTTAAAAAAGAACCGGACTGGTCAGCAATCGATGAATATCTGACTTATAAATATGTGCCAGCTCCTAAAACCGGCTTTAAAAATATCTTTAAACTGCCGCCGGCCAGTTTTATGGTCATCAAATCTAACGGCGAAACAACAATTAAAAAATACTGGCAACTGGACTTTTCTAAAAAGTTAAATCTGTCGGAAGAAGAATGGCAAAAAAAAATTAAGGATAAATTAGTAGAATCAATTAAATTACGGCTAACTAGCGACGTTCCTCTGGGCGTTCATTTGTCCAGCGGCGTTGATTCGGGCTTAATCGCGGCCCTGATCGCTAAAGATATCGGCATCCGGCCGAAAACTTTTACTATCGGATTTAAAGAGGCGGAATATGACGAACGGCCATTAGCTAAATTAGTAGCTAAAAAATATCACACCAATCATCAAGAATTGGTTATTGAACCGCATACTGTTGAAATTCTGCCGCAGCTGGCTTACCAATATGAAGAGCCGTATGCTGACTCTTCGGCTCTGCCAACCTTTTACCTGTCACAGTTGACTAAAGGCTACGCCAGCGTTGCTATCAACGGCGATGGCGGAGATGAAAATTTTGCTGGTTATGAACGCTATCGCGCTTTTAGAATGCGCCGCTTGCTAAAAATTATACCGGCTAAAAAGATACTATCGTCTATATCGTCGCTTGAATATCAACGGACAAAAAACAAATCTTACCAGAAAATTGCGCGTTTATTAGAAGCATACTCCCGAAATCCACACGACTTTTATCTTAATATCATCCAATATTTTTCACCAACTGACAAACAATTGTTATATGAAAAAAAATTACGCAACAATGAAGCTTCAAGATGGCGCTCGCATTCTCTAGACCTATTTAACGAAGCTAATAATCTTGATTGGCTTGATCGGTTACTTTACGTTGGTATTAAATCGCACCTCCCCGACGACCTGCTAGTTAAAACCGACATCGCTTCTATGGCGCACGGCCTGGAACTGCGCTCTCCTTTTTTAGACAAAGAGTTTATGGAATTAACTGCACAAATGCCTTCTGGCTTAAAAATGAGAGGCGATAATAAAAAATACTTATTAAAAAAAATTGCCGCCCAGTATCTGCCGGCGAAAGCAGTCAGCCAAACGAAAAAATATTTCGACGTTCCACTGGATTGTTGGTTCCGGGGAGATTTAAAAAAGTATATTGAAGACAACATCGCTAGTCCTAAATTTTTAGATTACGGCTTTAACAAAAATTTCATATTATTGCTTATCCGAGAACATGCCAGCCATAGAAAAAATCATGACAATAAACTCTGGTCTTTATTGATGCTGCGTCTTTGGTTTAAACAATGGTTTGAATAATTTTTTATACAAAAAGAGCTAGATGCAACACCTAGCTCTTTTTTATTTTTTAATTTTATCTGTCTAAACTGTTAATAAAATCTTGCGCGCTACTAGTCAAAGAAATATCTATTTCCATTGCTTTTTCGGCAGCTATTCTAGCTTTATTGATATCGCCCTGTTCTTTATAAAAATTAGCTAGCTGCGCCCAATTATCCGCGTTGTCTTTTTCCTGCTCGGTCAAAAATTCGTAAAGCCTTATAACTCTTGGCCAATCCTTAATATTTTCATAATACGCTAAATATTGCCTAGTCAAATCGGGATAATTTATAACCTGCCCTCCGGTCGGCGAATCAATGCATTTACCGATATTGTCATAAGCTTCTTGCTCTTGACCAAGCAAAAGGTAGGCGCGACCCAGATAAAAGAAACCATCGGGATAATCAGGATTTAAAGAGGCCGCATATTGCAGGGTTTCAATAGTTTTCTCTTTTTCGCCCCTGGTTAATAGTATTTGGGCTTTTTGAAAATAAATCGGCACTCTTCTCGGACTAGCCTCAATTGAGGCGTCTATCGCTTTTAAAGCTTTGTCTGAATATTCATAAAATTTTTGGACATCTCCGGACTGATCGCCGCTGGGGATGTAATACATAGCGGCTAAATTATAAACTTGCGCCAGCATCATTTGCATCATGCTGTCATGCTCGTTGTATTTAACGTTGGCCTCGACTAAGGAAACTAAAAAATTTATAACTCCCTCTCTCTTATCAACCGGAAGACTGTTAATAACTGCTGGATTAGCCGCAAATAAATTTATTAAGCTAGAGCGGCTGTCCCGATCCAAAACCGTACCTGAAGCCAAAGTCTTTTTATATATATCAATAGTTTCCATTACTTTGCCCTCAGCATAAGCTTTCTGCCCATCAATAGTGCCAGCCAACATATTATAAACTTTGACATTATATTGATAGGCGATTAGCAGCATAGTTACGCCAACAATCACCAGGGCGTAAATTTCCGTACTGCCAAAAACCATCGTCTCGTCCATATTCTTTTTTATTTTTTTCTCGTCTTCTTCGCTGCCACGATTATACAAATAATAAACATAGGCAAAAGTCGTCATTGACACGAGATAAGTAACCAAGGCGTCAAAGGCGGCTAATAGCTGGATAAAATAAGCTGTTAGCAAACAACCGACTAAAACGAATTCATGAACGCCGATTTTTTTCTGGCGATAACCAAAAATTAAATAATAAGCGATGGCGGCAAAAATAGATAAATAAGTTATTAGTCCCAAAATTCCGGTAGTAGCGATTATCTCTACTATATTGTTGTGGGCTTTGTCAAAATAAGTTTCGGAGCGAGTGTAATTATAAAATTTCGGATCAAAATATTTATCAAAAGTCAGTGAATAGTTACCATAGCCGCTCCCTAGCAACGGGTGATTCGGAAAATCTTGCAAAGCGGCTCGCCAAGAAATTAAACGGGTATTCAAAGTCGGATTGTTAAAATTAATTTCTGAAAAAGGCCTCAAAAGAGCGCTACCGCGAACGAAGGCGCTATCTTGATTTAATAAAACCACAACAGAACCGATAGTCGCGGTTATAAATAAAACAGCCAAAACTATTTTTAACTTTTTATGGCTGGATAATAACGTATACAAAAACAGCATCGCGATAAAGCTTGAACCAAGTCCGACAAAAGCCCCAGAAATATCAGACTCCTTAAAACTCCAAAGCGACAAGAATAAAGGAATGCCGTAGACCCAGCGCAGGTATTTATTTTTCTCCCCAAAAAATAGAAGCAAAGAAAAATAAAAGCTAAACATAAAAAAGGAAGCAGTGTAAGTTGGGTTGCCAAAAGTAGAGTCGGACTTATTGTTAGCTATAGCATATAAGCTAACAAAAGAAGCTAAAATCACGATATAATTTAAAAGCAATCTCCAATCTTCTCGCGTACGAAAAACAGTAACGATAATAAAGTAAAGGGCTAAAAAGTGTAGCAGATGAAAAACGCCAAGCATTCTTTCAACGTCGCCCCAAAAACTTAAATTAAAATCAGCTCCTGTAAAACAGGAAATAACTAAAATAAAAAAATAAGCCAAAAGACCGAAAGAAATATAAGATTTTTTAGGTCGGTACTGCGGATATTTAACAATCAACGCCACCCAGAAGATTAAAAGAATCTCTATGATTAAATTAAAAGAAATCTGCTTGGAAGATATATACGGGAAAAGCAGATTTTTAAAAACTAAAAACATAGAGAGCATTGACGCGAATACTCCCCACTTTAAAATATTAACGTAAATTTTTTCTGACATAATTTTTCTATCTTTAGCTTATTTTATTATACTTTCCTATTATATCAGACAAAACCAGACTGTCAATTTAGCCTTCTCTCCCTTGAGACGCTTCGACCTCCTCCTGTCCTCCTCCTTCGCAAGGAGGAGCAATTAAATCCCCTCTCCTTGTTTGAAGCCTGCCTGTCGGTAGGCAGGGGTTGGTTCTGCAAAAAATCCCCTCCTAGGGAGGGGGTGACACGAAGTGTCGGGGTGGGTTTTATTAAACGCCGAACACACCCCGGCCTGCGGCCACCCCTCTGACAGAGGGGAATTATTTTATCCCCCTCCTCCGGAGGGGCGTGGGGGGTGGGTATAACAAAATCCCTCCCGATTGCTCGGGAGGGATTTTTATCCTTAACGGATTAACTATCTAGAACCTAACTAAAATTAGTTAGTTAGAGAACCACCTCTGACAGAAGTAATACCCGAGATTAACGGATAAACTTCAGTGATGTCAGCACCCTGTAAGCCAGCCACACCATAGTTATGAGTGTATTTGACGTTTGGAGTGGTAACTCCACCATCGGAAGTGCTTTCAATAGTAACCTGCAGTGAAGAGTTGGAACTGACACCAGCAATAGTAGCCTTAACTACATAAGTTGCTGTTTGACCCGGTTTGACGATTGCGTCTGACAAAGTGCCAGAAGCATAAGAATTATCAACACCGATAACAAATGTGCCAGCACCGACTGAAGCAGCGCCGCCGTCCGCATTTAAGGCGTTTCTTTCGCCGTTAGCTCCGCCGACTCTCTCGATCTTGAAGTTAGATAGAGTAATGCCGGTAGTGGAAGCTATGGTGAAGGTGACATCAGTCACTTTAACGCCCAAAGCTGTGCCGTCATAATCAACGTTAGTTGACGCTGGAGCGGTTACTTTAAAGCTAAAGATGTCTTTAGCAGTACCGTTAGCTAACAAACCGTTAGCAAAATCGGAAGTGATATTAGACATCGTGGCGCCCATAACCTTAGCGGTTACAGAGCTATTAGCGCTTGGCGCGGCATTAGTGTAGGCCAAAGTAGCGCCAGTAGCTGCGCCAGTAGCTTTAGTTGAATATCCTAAACCGGCATCATCAGCAGGAATATTCAAGTCAATGGTAGTACCAGCTACGCCAGTCGCGTCAGAGCTTGGCGAGTTGGAATAATCAATCGGTTTAACTAGAACGCCTACATAAATATAGGTATTGCCAGTTGTTGGGATATTGTAATTGATACCCTGCAATAAAGCCCTGTGGTCGCTGCCAGCTGATATATTAGCGAAGTCAGCGCTGCCAATCAACTGCGTCATGGCGCTATCTGAATATAGATAGACTCTGGCTGCAGTCTGGTTGGTGGCAGTACCGCTGTTTTGAATGACTAAGTCATTAATAATAGCGGCTTCTTTCTGCGCAGTAGCTTTAATGCGGCCGACTTTAACGATCTGACCGGCTAAGACATTCATGTTGTTGTTAATACCAGCTTCGGTTGTATCGAAGTCTAAGGTGTAAGCGCCTTCGGTAGTAACAGTAGTTGAATGACCAGCGTCAGTAGCGATATTGGAGTTAAAGTTAGCAATGGCATTGTTGTCACTGTCTCTAACTGTGTAGTTAGTGTAAGTGCCGTCCCAAGCAATAGCGGTGGTAGTGGCAGTTGGGGTAGACTTTACGTCAGCGCGAACTGTCACGTATACACCGTTTGATAGACCCTTAGGAATATTTAAGGTAAAGCCTGAGAAAGAAATGGTAGCAGCTGCCAATGAAGTCTCAGTAGCTAGTCTGGTCTCAGAACCATCGGAGTTGACCTGGTTCAAATATAGTCTCTGGAAATCAGTAGACAATAATTGACCGGCAGCAACGCCAGCGGTATTAATCTTTACTCTTGATACCTTCAAGTTATCAACGTTAGTAGCGGTAATTTTACCTTTATACAGCAACACGTTAGTGGCTGATTGGACAGTATTAGCGTTAGTGGTGCTTACCTTAGCGAAATAAATCGTAGGCGCAGCGACAGTCATAGTCTTGCCAGTGAAACCACTGGAAGAATAATCAGCCGCAACCACCAAAGTTTGATCAGCATCTTGGAAGTAAGCTGTTTGGTTGGTGCTAGTTGTATCCATGCTGACTGCAAAAGTAGCGCCAGTAGGAGTATTGTCTTGAATATCGCCGCGTAACTGGAAGTTGTACTCTACGCCCTTCTTCAAATACACGTTTTCAAAAGCAAGTGTAACTGAAGTTGAAGAAGCAGGATCAGCAACTGAATAAGAAAGACCGTTAGTGCTGTCTACTAATTCAATGTTTTGCAAAGTATAACCGTTAGTAATTGCAGCGGTAGCCAAGGTGAAATTCATGTACTCGAAGTTAACGTCTTCGTTAGCTGAGCTAATTTTAACGTTAGCTAGAACTACATCTTTGGTATTGTCCTTATAGTCAGCAGCTGCTGGACCATCAGAAGACAAGTTAATTTCTGAACCTTTAATTTGAACAGGCGCATAGTCAGTACCAGAAGTAACACCGTCAAAATTGGTGTTAGTAACAGTTAGACTGTAGAAATCACCATAAGCCGTACCGCGAGCATCACAATCAGTCTTATCCTTTAGAGACAGGCTGATGTATTTGTTAAGGTCAGTGATGACATCAGCGCGAACAGTAGCAGTAATAGTGGTTGACTTCTTTATTCTAAAAGGAGTGTCAAGTACAAAGTCAACGTATTTACCTGACATTTGTACATCGCTCTTTACCACAGTACCGTCTAAATCTAAGCTATAGTTCTTCATAGCTCCGTCGCCAGCATCACCATAGTTGCGCAAACGAATACGATAAATATCGGTTTCTTCGTATGAATCGTTTTCAATAGTGAATTCAGCAACTGTTCTTTGAGTCTCGCCAACTTTATAGTTGGTAGCAGAATAAGAGTTAGCTAGAACGACTGTTCCGGCTTGAACAGATGAATATGACATTAAATTGCCGGCAACTGGGAAAGAACCGCTAACAGTAACACCAGTAGCAGCGATTGCGCTAGCTGAAGCTAACTCAAAATAATGATTGCCGGTTACAGCAGCAGAAGTCTTGGCATTCATTTTTAAGGTTACAGCTTTAGTTGCGCCAGCTGGAATGCTCAAATTTAAAGCATTAAAGGTAATGGTATGATCACTGGTATTAACTGATCTCTTGGTGGATAAAATAGTGTCGCCACTATATAAATAACCGCCATCAAAATCAGAAGCAGCGCCAGTACCTTTTCTGGTAAATGTCATTTGGTCAACAGTAACTGCGCCATCATTAGAAGCAGTTAAGTTAACAGTAACGAATGGAACTAAGGTTGAGTAGGAAGGAACGTTTCTTGAAGCTGGAGTATCACCAGACAAAGAAACGGTCAAACCTGTACCGCCAGTATAGATAGTACCGCCAGCACCAGAAGAGGTGTCAGCAATAGTAGCGTCTTTACCAGTAAGATCGGCACCAGCAGCTGGCATAGCGACAGAAGCAGGAGCGGTTACGATATCACTCCATTTAAAGCCGTTTGCCAAGAAGGCTGCTTCAGAAGTAATTTTCTGGGCTTTGCCGTCAGCTGCGATGTAATAAACATCGGGAGCGCTGGCATATTTAATAATAGAACCAGCTGGATAAGCCGCAGAATTTACAGAAGCGGAACCGATAGTATAATTGGTGAAAAAGGCATCTGGTACGTCGATGACTCTTTTTGCCCAATTATCACCCCATAAAGTCTTGGCGGTAGCTTCATCAGGAATCGCGATTAATACGCCACCTGGAGTTACTGCGTATACTTTTGGGTTGGTGGTAATTTTAACTAATTTGGTTCCCGGTCTAACTGTGACGTTTTTACCTAAAGGTAAAGCTTCCAATTCGCTTTGTGAAATGGTTACTACTTTAGAAAAGTCACTATACCAGGAAAAATATGTAGCTTCATTAGGGAAAACATATCTCTTGCCATCAGCGCCTAGGTAATAAACGGATGAAAGTCCGCTCATCTTAATCAAATCACCGGCTACGGCAGCGGCTCCAACTTGCACTGGAACCATTAACATGCTCATAGAAAGGATGGTGATTGCGCCTACGCCAACTACAAGAGCTTTGCGTAATTTTGCCATAATAATTTATGATCCTTTCGAGCCTTTTAAACATTTGCTTGTTTATCCCGCTATAAGCGGAAAAAAACAAATCAGCCGGAATCCCGCTACTCCCCGCACCTTTATTAATTATCTTTGTCATCCCGGCCTCCGAGCCGGGATCTCGTGATAAAAGGTTAAAGGGGAAATCCATGGGGGGAATTTCGCCTCCCGTACCTTGTTGATTAACAAAGGTGCGGGGAAAAAGCTTTGCTGATTTATTTCTTTTTAGAACCCCGCCTCGGCGGGGCACGACCTAGCAATTATTGTTTAAAAAGCTTCTTTATTTTTAATTTTTAGGAACAAAACCCGTTTGCACGGCCGACCTTTAGTCGTTTTGTTCATCCGTTTAAACCCGTCTTCTCCCCTCTCCTTACGAAGGAGAGGGTTGGGTGAGGTCGGATTTAATGCGGATTTGCTAACACGCGTCGTAGACGTGAGTTAATAAACACGCACTATTTTTTATTTGTCATTCTGAGCGCCTGTCTTCAGGCAGCGAAGAATCCTGGGGAAAAACGTATCAGATACGAGATTCTTCGCCCAGCGGACTCAGGATGACAATGTGTTTTATTTAATCTTTATTTGGTTGTTGAAGTTGCTACTTCGCTCGCTCCCTTCACTTCTCCCTGATCAACTTGCGACACTGCCTTATCCGCTTCGTTCAATTTTATTAAAGTATCAACATACTTTTCTTCTTTTAATAATTGCTCAGCTTCTTTTAAAATAGTGGCGGTGTTGCTGATATTTTTGGCTTGGAGGTTGCCGTCTGTAGTTGTTGAAACAGTAGCCGGAGTTTCAGTGGATGTGGAAATCCTGCTTTCTGTTTTTGTCGCCACGCTAACAGGTGCAACTGAATTATCGGTTGCGCCGCTAGGACTAATTTGCACCCCCTGGCTTTCTTTATCAAAAGCGGCGCTAAAAATCTCGCTGCCATCTTCCATTTTTTCTTTTTCTGTTACCACCGCTTTGTCGGGGTTAATTTTAGCTATTCTTGTTTTTACGTCGCTAATTTGCTGTTTTAAATCATTCAATAGAACGCCCACCCTTTCATTTTGACTACCATTTTGACTGCCGTTGGGTTCGGCTAGAACCTGGCCGATTTCCTTAACTCGGTTATTGGCAAAAACAATTCCTAGCTTAGCTTTTTCTTTTTGATCAAAAGTAAAAGCGAATTGCGCCTTCTCGCTGGCGATTTTAGCAACATACAAAGAATCTCCCGGCTTCGTATTCTCGGCTACGCGAACGCTAGCTACAGTACCGCCAGCCAAAAAAATAAATATCAAAAAAGCCACCAAAGTCGGCTGAGAGATCTCTCTGGCCATCATTGCTGGCAACTTAAAATAAAAAATCCAATCATTCTTAGAAGCTTCAACCTCTATTTTATAGCCGCCGATTTGATTAATCAAAATCTCCCGATTTCTGGCTTTCCAACCGGCATCGGCTTTAATTTCCTTTAAGCTATTTAATTGTTTTATTATGTTTTGCTCCTTCATTTTTTTTCTTCGACTTCCGCGATTTTTTTTAAAGCGCTGACGGCCCGAAAAATCAAAACTCTGACATTGCCCTGGCTTTTGTTAAGAACTTTAGCTATCTCGGCAATTGACAGCTCGTCAACATATTTAAGTAAAATTATTTCCCGATATTCGTCTTTTAATTCACACAGCTTTTTTTCTAGCTCACGCCACTCGGCAGCTAATTCTAGCTCGCCGATCAAATCAAATTTTTCATCAATTATATCAACCGCTTCTTCGACTTGGTCCAGGCTGATTTCCTGCCTTTTACTTTGCTTGCGGTAGTGATCAATGACTGCGTTTCTAGCTATTTTATATAAAAGCGATTTTAAAGTCTTAAATTCTTTTATTTTATTAGTTTGGATATAATCCCAGGCTTTTAAAAACACCGATGAAGTTAAGTCTTCGGCCTCTTCCCTGTTGCCTACTTTGAAGAAAATGAAGCGATAAATGCTGTCTAAATACAAATCATAAGCCTTAATAAAAGCTTCTTTGTCCTTGTCTTGCAGGCGTAAATATAAAATTTTATCGCTAAATGCACTTATCTTCATTTAATTATACGTTTAAAATGGCAAAATGTTACACTTTTTTGTCGCTAAAAATAAACTAAAAAGAGAACAAAAAAACACAGGATTAAACCTATTTTTGCCCGATCTCTTTATATTAATTCATTGTAGAAGAAAATTGATTAATTTTAGCTAAAATATTGGGAAAACGAATAATTTTATTTGCGTCTTTTTCTCTAAGCCGTTAATACCGAGAATATCATAATTACTCAAAAAAAGCAAATAATACAACTTAACATAGGGTGCAAAAACACATAAAAAAAATAATGTAAAAAATGTTATTTGTTATGTGTTTTGTGTTGCGTGATAATGCTCTTGATTTTTTTTTATAAATGTGAAAAAATATATAAACATTATAATCTTTTGTCTATAATAAGATAGACTAAAATATTTTTTGTTATTCATTGCCGAGCTAAAACATTAATTTATTCTAATAATATAGCATTAAAGTCTACATTAAATTAGACTATAATAAGCAATTTTCTCTAATATAAAATAAATTGTAATTTAAGTCTAAAAAATATTAGACTAAAAATACGATGACAGAGCAAAAAAAAGATAAAAACAATCTTTTCTTAACAACCTCGAACATAACCAATCCTATTTGGCTGTCTGTTTCTGAAGCTGCTAAATTTGGCGGTGTAAAAACTAAAACTATTCGCCGAGCTATCCAGGGGGGTATTTTACGCTATAAAATCGTTAAAAACCGTTATCTAATAGATTTTTCATCAGTTATCCACTTTTTGCTTGAAAAAACTAAATTAAAAAATAAATTAAATCAACACGGTATCGGTCAATACATAGATAAATGGAAAGAATAAATCTTTCAAAAAAATTTCTTTAAATAAACAATAAAACACCGTCCCGAATGATCAGGACGGTGTTTTATTAAAATATTCTACTATTTTAGTACTGCGTCTTTTACAGCTTTTGCTAGGCGAAATTTAACCACAACTTTTGCCGGGATCTTGATTTGAGCACCAGTAGCGGGATTTCTGCCCATCCTGGCCTTTCTATTTACTTTTACCAGCTTACCAAAGCCGGGCAAAACGAATTCTCCACCCTTTTTTACTTCTTTATAAGCCAAAGAAGCTAAACCATCCAATAAGCCAACAACTTGTTTTTTGCTTAAGCCCTGGGCTTCAGACAAAACGGTTAGCAATTGGGACTTGGTCATTTTTGCCATAAATTTTTACTGCTTAATAATTATTTATTAATTTGCGTTAATTTGTGAATAAACTATGTATATTATACAGCAAAGTATAAAAAAACACCAATAAATTATAGGTATTTTTTTATTTGAGTCATCAAACTATCTTTGTTTTGCAGACCGGTAAAATTAGCGACTGATTTTCCGTCTTTAAAAACGATTAAGGTGGGAATGGTCATAACCCCATACTCCTCGGCTGTTTTAGACGATTCTTCAACATTCATTTTGCCAATAGCTGCCGCCTCCCCCATCTCATCAGCCAGCTGATCAATAATCGATCCTTGTAATTTGCATGGCCCGCACCATTCGGCAAAAAAATCAACTAGCACTGGCTTGGTCTTAGAAACTTCTACAACCTCCTTGGCGAAGTTTTCATCAGTAAAATGTTTTGTCATAATTTTTACTTTTTTATTTATTACTATTATTTTATCTTATCATAAAGCTTCCAATATTTACAATAAATTAAAAAAATTAAAAATTCTTTAAAATATCGCATGTTTAACATTGACATTTTAAAAGTATTGTGAAAATATAATAAAAAAACAAGGAGGCATGATCCATGGCTATCAAAACAATAACCGAAGAGAGTCCCGAAATAGAGAGGTTAAAGGCAGAAATACAAAATCTTATTGCAGAGCATCCGGAACTAGCGGTTTTACAGGCAGAAATTGATCGCATCCGCGAAACAACGTTTGACCCGCTTGAACGCTTAAATTCCATATTCTGCTATATAGGAGAAAATCTTCATACATTAAGAGAAGGTTTTGACGAAATAAAAAAAATCGCCAGCCAAGCGAATGGCAAATCATGAATAACAAAAGCTCATCCGAAAAAAACGTTCTGTCAATTGTAGGCAGAACGTTTTTTGCAGGAGTTGTGGGTAGCGCCCCATGCTCTTCACGAAGAGTGGAATTAGAGACCGATTTACTGGAAAAATTTTTTATTTATTATTTAAACCGATAAATGGGCTAGCTGAACCCCAATATGTCGGTACTTTCCCGTCCCATTTCTCAATCCAGCGCAATTCAACTACTTGAGGATTGGAAGTTAAGGCTTGGGCTTCAGTTCTAATAGCTTTAGCCTTGCCTTCTGCCTCGACTACTTTTTGTTCAGCTTCAATCTTTATTCTTTCCAAATCTCTAACGGCTTTTAATTTCAACTGTTCAGCCGTCACTTTCGCCTCAATCGCCTGATTAAATGCATCTGAAAAGTCAAAAGAAGTAATATTTATTTCATCAACAATAATATTATTTTTTATCAGTCTTTCGGCCAGGTTGCTCTTTATTTGATCCTTTACATCTTCTCTCTTGATAATCAGTTCCTCGGCTGTAAATCTGGCCGTGACTGATTTGACCGCCTCCTGGATAGATGGGGCAATAATGCGGGAATTGTATTCCCTACCTACCTCCTGCCATATATTGTTAACTTTTTCAGGCGCTAAATGATAATTAATGGCAATTTTAGAGGTAACAATCTGCAAATCCTTAGACGAAGCGCTAGCCGGCACCTCATCCTTTTGTATTTTTACATCCATTTTTACTACCTGCTGAACGACCGGAATTTTAAAATATAGGCCTTCATCAAAAACTTTTTCTTTTACCGCGCCAAACTGTAATAAAATTCCTCTTTCACCAGCGCCAATAGTGCCGACGGCACCGAAAAAAAATGATATCAATATTATTACGATTGTTAAAAAAGAAAAATTTCTTTTTGCTTTTTTAAAAATCTCTGTTTTTTCAGGGTCAAATATTTTTTCCATATTTATATTTATTAATTAGTTGAGTAAAATTTCTGTTATAGGGTTTAATATTTAGCTCTTAGGGATCTCTTGCCTTTTAAAAGATATATACAAAGAATAAGCTGCAGCGACCAGCCAGATAATTATTACCCCCATCAAATAAGGCCGGAAAAATTCATGCCAATATGATCCTATGGCTACGCCAGCCGCTATTAATGCTGTCTTTAATATGGCCATCTGCCACCAGTTATAAATGTAAGATTTAAATAAGTTCATACATTTTATTTATTATTAAATATTAAATAAACACCTATAAGTCTATTATAGCAAATTTATCGCATAAATTCGAACTTTTGACCCTCTTCACTAAAAATCACAGCTAACTTTAGCTGTGATTCAATCCGCGCGGGTGGTAGGAATTACCACCTGCATCGCTATACTTGGCTGGCGGGTGAAACCACGCCGTTATTTTGCAGGAGCTGTAGGAATCGAACCCACGACCTCGGTTTTGGAGACCGATGTTATACCATTTAACTAAGCTCCCAATTTTAGTCTTTTAAATAGGGCCTTATAGGCAGAACCAATTTAAAAACCATTTTTTATTTTTTCTAAAATTTCCGGATGATTTTTTAAAATATACTCAAATCTGTCAACGCTCTCTCCTGTTACTTTATCAAACAAAGGCGTGCCGCTGGCATAAACTGTGCTAGTAGCATCGCCGAAACGATTAAGATTATTTTCAGCTAAAAATTTATCTATATAATCTTTTTGGTCAATGGTCAAGCTGACAGCTTTATTTTTAACTAAATCAATCCATTCTTGACTGCTAGTGGCAATAAAAATTTTTTGCTCGCCAGACTGGGCGTCGTCAAACAGTCTGCCGGCTTGATCGTCGAGCCACCGTAATTTTTCAGACATGGAGCAACCTGAGAGCAAAAACGCGCCCATTAACAAAACTACGCTGAATTTAAAATATTTAAACATAGACTAAATATTATTTAGTCTCTTTGTGAGGAGTATGCTTTTTGCAATGGCGGCAATATTTTTTCATTTCCAGTCTATTCTTTAGAGTCTTCTTATTTTTCTTAGAGAAATAATTTACTCTTTTACATTCCGTACACTCCATTTTTATCATGTTGTCCTGCGACATAAAAAATAATAGAAAACAGACTAAAATGTCTGCTTTTTGTTTTACTAATTATTACTTAATTAATATAATACAAATCTAAAAAAAAGTCAATGACAATCATCCCGAACCACGACCCGAGATCTAAAAAAATATCCAGCTAATAATATACCTTCTTAATTTTTACCAAAGATACGCGGTTTAATTCTGAATCCACGCCTTCGCCTGCTTGTCGGCAGGCAGGCGATAATGACAAAAATGAAGGTGGGGTTAGGTTTTATGTCTGCCACAAACCATGCAAATTACAGTATTCTCTGGCGCTCACCTCGCCTGCCTTGATGCAAAATTTGGCTTCCGGAGCTTCACCTGGCTTTAAAAAATGGCGACATGATTTACCGTCAACAATTAACTCAATCCATTCAATGTAATGACTCTCTTCCATCGGATGCGGGATGGAACCAATTTTTACCTTATAGCCATCATCGGTTTTTTCGATAACCGGCACATGCTTGTCCGCCATAGCTTTAGCGTCGACGGATTTTTCTTGAGCCACATCAACAGTATTGGCTTTTTGTAAAGTCATTGGTTGGCCGCAACAGACTAATTCGCCAGCGCCGATGTGAACTACCTCAACGATATTGCCGCAAATCTGGCATTTATAAATTTGTTTAACTTCGATCATATAATTATGTCAGTCATCCTGAGGCTAAAAGCCGAAGGATCTCGCAACTTGCTCAAGATGCTTCACTTAAGAGCTCGGCATGACATAGAGTTAATATTCCTCGCACTTCACTTCATAAAATGCAGTGGGATGATCGCAAGACGGACACTTCTCAGGCGGATTAACACCAAAATGGACATAACCGCATTCCCGGCAAACCCACCAAACTTCTTTGTCTTTATTAAAAATTGTCCCCTTTTCTAATTGCTCTAACAATTTTTTATACCTTTCTTCATGATGTTCTTCGGCTTTAGCTATCGCTCTAAGTCTAATAGCGATTTCTGAAAAACCGTCAGCTTCAGCTTGATCGGCAAACTCTGGATACATTTGAGTATATTCATGATTTTCGCCCGCGATAGCAGCTTTTAAATTTTCGATCGTTGTTCCGTAGGTAGTGGGCGCAGCTACTTCAACAACAATCTCGTTTAAATCCTCGCCACTTTGTTTTTTTATTTCAGCAATGTGCTCAAATAATCTTTTGGCATGAGTCTTTTCTTGCTCGGCGGTCATTAAAAAAATAGCGCCGATTTGTTCATAGCCTTCTTTTTGGGCGATTTTAGCATAATAGGTGTAACGATTTCTGGCTTGCGACTCGCCAATAAAAGCCTTGGTTAAATTCTTGATAGTTTCTTTCATAATTTTTTATTCCCTTGTGGGGATTGTTATGTGTTATGTAATTCTATTATATAAAAAATAAATTAAAAAATCATTAATTACTTTTGACATTCGGGACAAAAATGTGTACCCCGACCAGCGACTTTTGTTTTTTTAACCGTTGCGCCACAACGAAAACATGTCTTTCCTTGGCGGCCATAAACTTTTAAAAATTTAACAAAGCTGCCAACATTACCATCGGCATCAACATAATCGTTAAAGGTCGTGCCGCGATGTTTAATCGCTAGAGCAATAATTTTTTGGCTAGCAACAAAAATTTTTTTTACCTCCTTATTGCTCAGGCTCTTAGCCTGCCTATCCGGAAGAACCCCAGCGGCAAACAAAACTTCATCGGCGTAAATATTGCCTATCCCGGCGATTAATTTCTGATTTAAAAGTAAGGATTTCACCGGTGCCGTTCTTTTTTTAAAAATCTCAGCCAGCCTCTCTGGCTTAAAATTAAACTGTAAAGGTTCTATGCCGTAATTGTTTGTTACCTTTTTTAAATCTCCCCGTTTAATTAATTGGAGGTAACCGAATTGCCGTAGGTCATTAAAAAACAATTTTGAATTATCGGTAAATTTAAAAATAACATGGGAATATTTATTGGGCAAAGAGCTGCCTAGCTTGGGCAGGCTGTGGCCGCCAGCGACATATTTACCCTGATGGCAATAAATTAGCTGACCAGTCATTTTTAGATGAACTAACAACAATAAACCACCCCTTTTTAAAGATATTATTAACAATTTACCGATTCGGCTGATATCTATAAATTCATTACCAACCAATTGCTTTTTAAATTCACTGCCTCTGTTTTTAACAATTCTTGGCTTCCCTAAGTCTACGCTCACTATCTTTTTGCGAATAACATTGCTCTTTAAATCGTTTTTGATTGTTTCGACTTCTGGTAACTCAGGCATAAAAAAATATTAGCAATTATATAGTATAGTCTTTTTACAAGCTGGTCAAATTGTAATATAATAAATATAATTAATAATATTCTAATTTGTTTTTAGTAAAATATTTTATATAAACTTTAATTAAATTTATGGACCAAAATAATTCAAGTTGCGCTACCTGGCGCAGTCCTAAAATTATTATAGCCTTGATTGCTATCTTAGTTTTAGGATCAATTATTATCGTCTCGATTTTGCGAGAACGTTTAGTCAATGAACCTCAATGGCAAATCAGCGTGGCCGGACAAGGCAGGATCGCATACGATCCAGACGTCGCCCGCGTCAATCTGGAAGTGGAAATTAGTAAAGTAGCTAAACCGGAAGACGCTTTAAACCAATTAAACGAAAAGATGAAACAGGTTATCGCGGCTATAGAAAAATCAGGCATACCCAAAGAAAATATCCAAACTCAAAATTACACTCTGAATCCGCAATACGATATTGTTGACGGAATTTCAAAAATAAACGGCTATAACGCCAACCAAAGCATTAGCGTTAAAATTAACGAAATCAACAAAAATGCCAACAAGGTGGCGGAAATAATTGCGGCGGCCGGTAAAGCCGGAACCAATAAAATTAATGGGGTGTCTTTCGAGGCTTCAAATTTAAATGACTTAAAACAGGAAGCCAGGATAAAGGCTATATTAGACGCTAGGACAAAAGCTAAAAACATCGGCAATGCCTTGGGTGTAAAATTGGGTAAGATTGTCGGCTGGTGGGAAAATTATATCTATCCAGAGAGCACGATAGATCAATACTACGGCAAAGGCGGAATGGGCGGCGGCGGAGCTATGACTGAGCCCTCAATACCAACCGGCTCCAGAGAGCTTGTTGTCGAAGTAAACGTCAATTATAAGATAAAATAAAAAGTCATCAGAAGATAAAAAAGCCCTGAATTTCGGGGCTTTTTTGAAAAAAAATTGAATCAATAATGATAAGTCTTGTTACTGGCAATAGCTACCGCCCTGTATATTTGCTCGACTAAAACCAATCTAGCTAACTCATGCGGCAAAGTAAAAGATGACAACGTCATTATATAATCAGCCCGCTCCAGCACCTCTTTTGACAATCCTACAGCGCCGCCAACAACAAACACGATCGGCTTGTTTAACTCCTGTAAATATTTAGAGAATTTTTGAGAAGAAAAGTTAATCCCGCGCTCGTCTAGAATAATGGCGTATTTATCGCCATTTCTATCTAAATAGCTTGTTATTTTTTTACCTTCATCGTTTTTGGCTTTTTCCCGACTAAACTCCTTAAAAGCGATTGAGCCGAGCTCGACGAATTTCAAACTCGCGTAAGGTTTTAATCTTTTGGCGTATTCACTGATTGCTTCGGCAAAATATTTTTCCTTAATTTTTCCTACGGCTAAAATTGTGACATCAAGCATATCTTTATCTATACAAGCCAATTAAAATTGCTTGGTCTAAGATATGGCCGTCTATTGCGGTTTCTAAATCCTTCTTATCAGCGTCGGATGATAAATTTAAAATATTGTCTAAAGCATAAAGTTTAAAAAAATAACGATGGGTGCCGCTGGGTGGGCAGGGTCCGCCATAGCCTGCCCGGCCGAAGTCAGTCATGCCCTCAGTTGCGCCAAGGGGCACTGAGTCTTCAATGATTGATTTAGTAGTCGGATCTATATTCCAAACTAACCAATGAGACCAATTACTAGGTAAAGAGTCGGGATCATCAACTACCAGGGCTAATGTCTTGGCTCCCTGCGGAGCGTCAAAAATCAGCAAAGGCGGATTAACGTTGGCGCCATTACAAGTATACTTGTCAGGTATTTTTTGGTTGTTGCCGAAGGCTTCACTTTGTAGCTGCATAATTCTGGGCAAATTAAATTTCAACCCAATTTTTTTTGTCTTTAATATGCTGGTTTGAAAAACCAAAACGCTAAAAAAAATTATTATCGCAACCAAAACTAACAATACGACTATTTTTTTATTCATATTAATTTTATTACAAAAAAATTAGAATAATATTAATAACAAATCACCGCAGCTATGGCGACTGGCAAAATCCTATTTTCTTAATAAAAATTTTAAAAAATAAAAAAAGCTACTGGCCCCGAACATCCAATTGATTAATCAAAAACTAAATATTTTTTCTTATTATTTATCGTTTTTAATAAATCCATTATCAATACAGCAGCTAAGGCTACGGCTAAAGCGGCCAGCCATTCGCCAATCAATAGTGGGGATGTTTCAAAAATTTTATTCAAAGGAGAGTAAACTATGACTAAAGTAGCGAGCAGAGAAGCGCCTGAAGCATAAACTAAATATTTATTAACTAGCAGTGACCGACCGAAAACCGGCTTGCGGAAGCTACGGAAACTAAAAGCGCCGGCAATTTCCAAAAGTATTAAAATCACTAAAGTTATCGTTCTTGATTCGCTCACTGTCATGCCCATGATATTATATGACACCCAAAAAGCAACCAGCGAAAACGCAGCCATAATAATACCGGAAATAATAAGCGGAATAACTGTGCTCTTTACTAATATTTTAGCGTTTCGCCTAGGTTTTTCTTCCATAATATCCTGAGATGAATTATTAAATCCCAGGGTAATTGCCGGCAAATTATCCGTTATTAAATTCATAAAAAGTATATGCAGAGCTAAAAGTATGGGTACCGGCCAGCCGAAATAAGGATATAGCAGAGCTCCAATAAATAAAATAAATAATTCAGCGTAATTGCAAGAAAGCTGGTAGGAGGTAAATTTCCGTATATTATTAAAAATAGCGCGTCCTTCACGAATAGCCGCTACGATAGTGGCAAAATTATCATCTTTAAGAATCAAGTCAGCCACACTGCGAGAAACATCCGTGCCAGTTCTACCCATAGCCACCCCTATATGGGCTTCTTTAAGGGCAGGGGAATCATTGACTCCGTCGCCAGTCATAGTCACGATCTCGCCTCTTTCTTTAAGAGCCTTTACTATTCTAATTTTATGAACTGGCCGAACGCGGGCAAAAATACTGATTTCGCCCACAATCGCTGTTAGCTCATCGTCAGTCAATTCATCCAGCTCTTCCCCTTCTACTACCCGACCCTTGTCAAGACCTATCTGCCCGGCTATAGACATGGCTGTTTCTTTATTGTCTCCGGTAATCATCTTGACTGTTATGCCTGCGTTCTCGCAAATACGCAACGATTCGGCAACCTCTTCTCGAGGCGGATCTTCCATAGCCGCTAAGCCTAAAAACACCAATTCCTCATCTAAACTTTTTTTATCGGAGTTCTCTGCTTTTCGATAAGCAAAGGCAATCGTGCGGCAGGCCTCTTCTGTCATCTTTCTATGCTCGGCTAAAATAGTTAATCGATCTTTGGTGCTCAACTGCCTAACACCAACACCTTTTTGCACGCTTCTGCACTTTTTAATAATAGTCTCGGGAGCGCCTTTGGCGCAAACTAGCGTTTCGTTGTCGCCGGCAAATAATACTGACATCATTTTTCTTTCGGAGTTAAAAGTTATTTCCTCCTGTCTTTCTCCGAAAAAATCTTCCCTAAAAAATCCACCTTTAGCCGCCATTACTAATAAAGCGGCTTCTGTCGGAGATCCGCTGGCTGTATACCCTAGGCCATCATCAGCCCGCATAATAACAGCATCGTTGCATAATACTGCGACCTTCAATAGTAGACTTAAAACGTCTTCGGATTTAGCTTCAATTTTTTTGCCCTTAACGTGGAAGTCGCCTTTTTCGTCATAACCCACGCCTGATAATTCGTATCTTTTTCCAGCTGCATATATTTTTTTTACAGTCATTTCTCCTTTTGTAATAGTGCCTGTTTTGTCTGAACATATAACTGTTGTCTCCCCCAACGTCTCAATAATTGACATTCTGTTCACTATAGCGTTCTTTTTCGCCATTTTAAAAGCGCCTACCGATAAAGTGGTTATCAATACAACGGGAAAGCCCTCAGGAAAAGCGGAAACTGATATAGCTATTGTTAATATTAAAACCTCTACTAACAATTCGGGAGTTATCTCTTGGCTAAATAACATTGTTAAGCCGGTAGCCGAAGCCATAATCACGCCGACTAAAGCCATGAACTTAGCGATGCGGTTAACCTTTTTTTGCAAAGGCAACTCCTTGTCTGTAGAAGAAATCAGGCCGGCAATTTTGCCAAAACGGGTGTTCATGCCCGTATGAACGACTTTAGCGATCCCTTTACCGTTCACAATAAAAGAACCGGCAAACAAAGAATTTGAGTCATCGTAATTTTCGGAATTGACAGCGGCGATCTTAGCGACTTCCTTTGATTCTCCGGTCAGCACCGATTCATTAACTTCCAGTTCTCTGCATTCCAAAATAACGCAATCAGCTGGAATCTTTTCGCCGGTTCGTAAAACAACTATGTCTCCAGGCACGATTTCTTTTGTTTCTATTTCTAGCTCCCTGCCCTCTCTAATAACCAGTGATACCGGCATTACCATTTTTTTTAAATTTTCAACCGCCTCCTCTGCTTTATATTCCTGGAAAAAACCGGAAAAAATAACAATGGTTATAACTGCTAAAATCGTATAGGCGGTAATATCTTTGCCAACAATAAATGATATGATCATAGCCGCTAACAGTAGGTAGACTATAAAATTGCTTTGTATTTGACGCCACAGTATATTAAAAACAGTTTTTTTCCCCGACTCCTTTAATTCATTATATCCATAGCTATCAAGCAATTCTTTCGCTTGTTTTTTGGTTAATCCTGTATATTTCATTCAAGTTAAAAATTATTAAAATGGCAACCCTTGTGAGATTGTCAATTTTTCTTTTACTATAATATTATAACATATTTTTTATAATATTCTAAAATGAAAATATTTATGCAGAGAAAATTACATTGACAAAAATAAAAAAATAAGGCTAAATTTAGCCTTAAATTTTTTAGTGGGCCGGGAAGGGATCGAACCTTCGAAGGCGTAAGCCAGCAGATTTACAGTCTGCCCCAGTTGACCGCTTTGGTACCGACCCATATATTAACACTTAACTATTAACAATAAACTTTTAGCTTTTATTTCTTAACTTTTTTATAAAACCACCTAATTGCTTTGCTAATTCTTCTGAACTATTAAGCAAGTCTTCATATTCTTTTTTATTTATCTTATTTAATTCCTTCATTATATCTAAACAAGCGACTACTTCGTTTATTGAACCCAAAGATATTTCTAAAAATCTAGCAAATTCAGCATCAGATTTTTTCGCTGAGCCTTCAGCGATATTTAGAACAATTGATAAAACAGCTCTTCTGATTTGATCTTTGAAAGAATAGCTATTGATTCTTTCAGAAATAATTAGTATTAACTTAAAATAACTTTTAGCGTCTTGATAAACTTTAAATTTTAAAAAACGAAACGTTTCCATTCACAATCGTTAATTGTTAAATGTTACTAATTAACTGTTATCACTGAGCCGTTGCGCGGGCTTGAACCGCGGACCACTTCCTTACCATGGAAGTGCTCTACCAGCTGAGCTACAACGGCATTTTTATAAAACACATAACACGCAACACACAACAATTCTGAACAACAAATTTTGTTATGTGTTACGTGCTATGTGCCGGAGATTATAGTTCTTCTATTTTTTTCTTAAATTCGCCCAATTTTTGATTGTCTGGATTGACCTCTGCCATCTTATCATAAGCTTCTAGCGCTGAACTTTTGTCTTTATTCATTATACTGATTTCGAGTTTTGTGTCAAGATAACGTGGGTTATTGGGTATAATTGCCAAAGCCTCGTTAATACAGCTGATCGCTTCACTAAGATTATTTTTACCCTTATTCACCTCAACTAAATCAAAGTGGGTTTCTGCCAGCTGTGAGTTAATTTCTTCCCTATCACTGTCTGAGACCTCACCACCAGATTGATTAACTTCCTTGTCAATCAATCTTAGAACGTGCATCAACGTTTGTTCCGCTTCCTGATATTTCTTCTCTTCAGCATACAATCGTCCTAAGGAACGAAAAGCTTTAAGATTTTTACTGTCTAAGCTTATGATTTCAATATATCTTTTTTCCGCTTCGTCGTATTCATCTTTTTTAACTAAATCCTCAGCCTCTGCTAAAAGCTTACTGATATGATCTTCTGTGTTTAGCACCAAGCTACTTTCTCGATTGTAGTTTTCTTTAAAATCAATCAATTTTCCGTAAAGAGTTTTTAGCAATCTGCCGATAGTCGAAAAAAACGGACGTAAAAATTTTAACAACTTAGAATAATATTTAAAAAATTCTCTCTTCAATCTATTGCCCATAATCCTTTCTTTGAAGACGGCTTCTTTTTCCGCTGGAATGCTGGCAACGTCAAGACTAGCTAAAGCTGAAAATTTCTTTACCACAATATTAATAATCAAAATTAAACTGATAATAATTAAAATTAGAGGAATGATATTAAACATCACTTTTAAAAAAAATAATAAATTAAGTCTTTATGTCTTTGAGATCGACCTGCCCAGCGCTACCGAATAATTCCATTTTTTTAATTACAACTTCTTCTACCGCCTGAATACTGGGCGTCAATAAAATGCGAGGATCCGTTTCTTTTTTATTTTTTATGCAAGTATTTATTAAAGTATGCGAAAAGGCAACCTTTATGTCAGTACCAATATTGATAATATTAACGCCCTGCTTGATGGCTTTTTTTATTTTAACATCAGGAATCCCCGAACCACCGTGCAAAACAAAAGGAATTTTAAGAGCTTTTTTTATTTCATAAAGAAGCTCTAGGTCAATATCTTCATTAGCAAAAACGCCATGAGCGGTGCCGATAGCGGCGGCAATAGCATCAACCTTTGTCTGTTTGGCAAAATTGACAACTTCGACTAGCTTAGCTTTCGGTATTTCGATCTTTTTTTTGCCGACCTCGCCGTGTCCGCCAACCATAGCGCCAACCTCACCTTGCACCCAAACATTTTTTGAACGCGCTAATTCAACGACTTGCTGCGTTAATTTAATATTTTCATCCAACGGCAAATGAGAGGCGTCAATATGAACGGACGTAAAGCCGGCACTAATACATTCAAAAACAGAATCAAAAGTTTTTCCGTGATCTAGATGTAGGGCAATCGGCACTGACGCAGCTACGTTTTTTGCGACAGTGGAAACAATATGCGTCACCGGCTTCAGGCCCATATACTTTATGGCGCCTTCAGACACCTGAATAATTGCTGGCGATTTAGCTTTTAAAGCGGCGTGCGCTACGCCTAAAACTGTTTCTAAATTATGGACGTTAAAAGCGCCAACAGCGTAGCCGCCTTTCCCTGCTTCTTTAGCAATGTCTTTAATGTGAGCCAACATAGTAAAAACTAAAAGTTAGTAATCGTTTTAGCTACTGCATAAAATTCGTCTGCTTTTAAACTAGCTCCACCGACCAACAAGCCATCTAGATTTTCTAATCCAACGAAATCTTTTGCATTGTCTTTATTAACACTGCCACCATAAATAATTTTAAAATTCCTTTCTACTGTTTTTTCACCAAACATATCGCTCAAGGTCATTTTGATAATCTTATGCGCATATTGCGCTTCCTCAGGCTCAATGGCTGTTCCCGAACCAATTGCCCAAATCGGTTCATAAGCGATAATAATATCTCTGCTCTCTTTTAAGTCAATGCCACTCAAGGCTTGGTGCATTTGTTCGTATAAAACAAAATTGCGGCGATCGGTTTTTCGTTCATCCCAATTTTCACCGATGCAAACAACCGGCGTTAACTTCGTTGAGCTTAAAACTACCTTCAACTTTTTATGAATCATCTCGTAATTTTCCATTAACAACTCGCGCCTTTCAGAATGGCCGATTAAAACGTAATCGCAACCAACCTCGGACAAAATTTTGGCGGAAATTTCTCCAGTATAAGCGCCCACCTCCTCCCAAAAAACATCTTGGGCTCCTAGTTTGATCTGGCTACCATCTAAAATTTTCTTAACGCTAGGCAATGAAATAAAATTAGGACAGAGACCGACGGTACCACCATTAAAATCTTTGAATTTTTTAACCATTTCTTGCGCTAGTTCTTGTGTCTCTTTTAAGTTAAGGCGCATTTTCCAATTAGCTAATATTACCTTTTCTTTTCCGTTTTTCACATTTTTAAAATTAAATTTTTATTTTATGTTAGCCAACAATATTTTACCACACAAAATTATCATAAGTCCAGTGGACTAAAAATTTTGTTGTTTCAAAACGAGCTTTAATATCTGATTCACCCAAAACTACCGAAACAATTTCATGTCCGTTGCCGTCCGTAAACTGTCCGACGAAGCAATAACCAGCGTTAGTGGTGTAGCCCGTTTTACCACCGACAATTTTTATGCCATTTTGCGGAAAAATATCTAACAAAATGTCAGTATTACGAACGCTCTTTTTTATTCCAGCAGTCGTTATTAAATAATAATTTTTAGTCAAAGTTGCTTCACGCACTTCTTTTCTGTCCAAAGCCACTTGAGATAATTTAGCCACATCAAAAGCCGTAGAAGTGTTGGAATCGCTTAAGCCGGTCGGGTCAGAAAAATTAGTATTAGACAAGCCCAAATTTTTTGCCCTACTATTTAATTTTTCCACGAATTGTTCATCGCTTAAACCGGTAGCTCGCGCCAAAGCAACAGCGGCAGAATTATCTGAACCAACCAAGCTTAAAAAAAATAAATCTTTCAATTTTATTTCATCGCCCGGCGCAATATTACTTTTACCGCCGCCGACGATATCGCCGCTTTTTATTTTATAAGAAGCTTCCCAGTCTAAATTCTGTTCTAAAAAAACCAAGGCAGTAATTAACTTTGTAATGCTAGCTATGGCTGTTTTTTTATTTTCATTATTTTGCAAAAGTATTGCTCCACTAGCTTTATCCATCACCAAATAAGTCAAATTACTCAAATCAGGCGGAAAGGAGCCGTCTTTTAATTGGGGAGGGACGTTTTTTTTGTCGCTGTTTTGCGGGAGACTGCCGATATAATTGAAGCTTGAGCCAGCTGAAACCGTAATGTTATTATCAGCAATTCCTAAAACCACCCCGTTGCCATTGCTCGCTAAAACCGCCGAGTTGTTATTTTCTCCGGACGTAAAAATAAAAAGGGAGCAAAAAGCAATTGCAACAGTTAAAATTATAAAAATGGTTAAAATAGAAGATTTCATTATCATTATAATTAATTATTGCCTTCGCCATCTATTGCGTCGCCAAATAAATTTCTCTTGTTTTTTTCGATTTCGTTCCCAGATGACAGCGCTATGCTAATCGATTCAACGTTATTCAATTTTTCATAATCCGGCAACTCGTTAATATCGTTGATTCCTAAAAAGCGAATAAAATCAAAGGTCACGTTATAATAAGTTTCCCCCTTTTTATCAGACTTAGCTTCAATCAAACCGCGGATCAATAAATTGCGCAGAATCAAAGAACAGTTGACACCGCGAATATGGTCTAGATCGCTTTTAGTAATCGGACCGCGATAAGCAATGATCGTTAATGTTTCTAAACTGGGTCGAGATAGCTCGCCGGTAGTTTCGTCTTTTATAAATTCTTGAACAAGCCTAGCGTTATCTGGCGAGCTAACCATCTGGTATTTACTGCCATTTTTTATTATTTGAACTCCTCGTTTATTACTTTTATATTCTTCTTCTAGCTCGTCACCCGCCTTTTTTATCTCGCTTTCCGGTTGATTAATTAAGTCGGCTAACTGCTTGATTGACATTGGTTTGGCGGCGATAAATAACAACGATTCTATTTTATCTTTGATCGACATATTGAATAATTTTGATTTATAATTTAAAACTAAACATTTGCACCTTCGTCGCGCAAAGTCTCTTCGTATTTACTAATTAAAATCTCACTAAATAATTCTTCCTGGACCAAATTTACTTCCTTTTGCCGCATTAATTCTAGCATCGCCAAAAAACTGACAATAATTTCAGTCTTAGATTTAGCTTCAACTAATATTTGATTAAAGCTTAACATTATGCGGTCGGCCAGCATTCTCTGGATAGATAAAATTTTATCTTCAATTTTTATTAAATCGTCAATCGTTCCTTCCTCCAATTTTTCTGGCGGTTGCAAGCGCGTCAATAAATCAACAAATATCATTGCTAAATCTTCGGCTTTTATATTTTTTGGCGGTGAAAATAAATTAGCTTCAGCCAAGATCACTTTGCGGTTAAACTCGCGCGCAAACATAAATTTCTTTTTGCCGATCATCACGTTTATTTTTTTCATGGCCTCTACATATTCTTTATACATACGCAACTGTTCCTCTAGTTCCTCGATCTCCTTTTCTTCTTCCGGATATAAATATGGTAATAAAGCGCGTGATTTAATCAGCAATAGTCGTGAAGCCACTAATAAAAAATCAGCCATGTTGTCCGGCGTAATATTGGGTGAGGTGCGGATATAATCAATATATTGATCGGCAATTTTTGCCAAACTAATTTGGGTGATATCCAGCTCCTCTTTTTCAATCAATTTTAAAAGTAAGCTCAAAGGTCCTTCGAACTTTTCCAGCTTAAAATTAAGCATAGTTTATTTTTTGCAACCTTTTTTGGCTTTTTTGGCTTTCTTCTTGGCCATATTATTTTTACTAGATTTTATTATTTTTCTTTTGACACCGAAGCTACCTAAAATCGGGGTTTCTAACCTTATGAAATCTTTGACTGCCATTTCAATCGAATGATTAGCGCTACCAGCAGAAAAAATCGCTTTCTTGCCCTTCTCCATTTTCCTTTCCATTACTACTGCCAACTTGTGCAATTTGCCAAAAGCAGTAATAGCTAATACTTTTGCCTTCAAAGCATTTTCTACAATTTTTTCTCCAGGAATTTTTAAAGCCTTCACTTTTTTGCCACGCGCTTTGCCGATAGTCTTCTTTAATTTTTCAAAATCTAAATTATGATCGGCGGGCAGAAGCACTAAATAATAATCCTGGTCAGCTTTTACTAAAAGCGACTTAGCAATCTCGTTTAGCTTGCGCCTCATAGTAGCAGCCACATCAAGCGCCGTATAAACAGTTCTATGCTCTAGTATTTCATGCTTAATCCCTGCTTCCTCTAAATATTTAACTAATTTTGGCGGTAATTTTGTCTTTTTAGCCATAAATTTTATTGTTAAAAATTAAATAATTATTGTTATTATTATACACATATTATAACTTAATTTAAACTTATACGCAAAATTAAAAGCCGGTTCTTCTCTGAACCGGCATTGTGTCTACTTAGAGTCAAGATTCGTCTTGTCCGATGCAGCGTTTTACTGACCGCCGCCATTGCCGCTGGTAGACCCCAGAGACGTCTTGAAAAGCGCTGCTGCTTCAACTGTCGTCAGTCCGACTGCAGCACCTTTCTGTCTGGCCTTGCCTTTTGAAACCAGATCGCGCAATTCAGAGATCAGCACGTTTCTCCTCTGACCATCGCGCAGTCTATCCAGGGCCTTAATGGCCAACAAGCTATCAAACGGAACAGTCCCCGGACACTTAATGTCGGGACATGCGCTTACAAGCTTAGCTATTATCCCCCGCTGTACATCATTAGGATACCGTCCTTTGAGAACATTCCTCCCCGCTCCAGCCAATGACAAACCGTCCGCCATTCCGTGAACCCTCCTTCTGCTATAATATTTTCGGCCAAATAAAGATGGCCGTTATTACCCACTAAAAAAACAAAGAGCAAAAACTATAAAAACTAGCTTAACACTTAATGCTAACTTTAGTCAAGAATCTATTTTTATTGAATAGGGTTAACTGCTTTATTTTCCACTGCACCTTTTATATCTGTAACTTTCTGGCTTAAACATTGATAACCGGCGTCATGCGGCCAACGGTCTTTCAAATAAACATAAGACATATCTGTCTGATTTTTATTTGAAGCTTTAAAAGTCGCGCAAAGCTCGTATTCATTACCACTCTTTATTTTATAATCAAATCGAACTTTTGTTGCCGGATCTTGGAGGTTGCTATTGGTCAAATATGCCTGAGTATCTTTTAACATTTCTAAATCGTCGGGTAATTTTTTATATTTATAATAATAATCATTTATGGCATTGTTGATGGTGTCAAAATTATTGAGAACATTATTATCCATTATCCTATTTCTCGTGGCAGTTGGCGATTCAACAATAAACAGAGACCAAATAAAGACGCCAATCACGACGACTAAAGTAGCATAGAAATAAGATAACACAATCTTATCTTTTTTGTCTGTCACAACCTCTCTTTTTATATCATACAAATAATAACTAAAAATACTAGCAGCAATAGCGAGAACAGTAATAGTTTTTAAAATAGCTTTAAGGGTTAATTCTCCGTTCAGGTAACTATTAATAGTAGTAATCAACCAAACAATCATTACTACGGCTGACACTAGTAAAACAAAATAGGTTAGCCAGCGACGTACAGCTGAATCTTTGTCTAGGTTGCCGTTAACTAAACTTTTATAAATTAATCGAGTAGTAACGAAAAAGATTGGGGCAGCAATAATTAAAGCCGAGATCGCGAACTTTAAAGCGTCTTGAGAAAAAGTGCCGCTGTATTGATTTAGTACATCAGTGACGTATTTATTGATCGTTTGAAAAATGACAATGCCGACAGAAATTGAGGTAAACAGCAATGCCACCAACGACAATAGGTAGTAAAACGAAAACTTTGCCGAACTATTTTTTTCCATATTTTTTATTTAATTATTAATTAATTTTATCTTAATTTCCTTAAAAACAAGTTAGAAATCAACATTCTTCGGTGTCCGCGGAAAAGGAATAACGTCGCGGATATTCGCCATACCGGTTAAATACATTAATGCTCGTTCAAAACCGAGACCGAAACCAGCGTGTGGCGCTCCACCAAAACGACGTGTGTCTAAATACCACTCTAAATCCTCCTCTTTAATTCCGCATTCCTTCATTCTAGCTTTTAGAACATCTAGTCTTTCTTCTCTTTGACTACCACCAATAATTTCACCAACGCCCGGGACAAGTAAATCAACTGCAGCTACTGTTTTTTTGTCATCGTTCAGGCGCATATAAAAAGCTTTAAATTCTTTTGGATAATCCGTCACAAACACCGGTCCTTTCACTACTTTATCAGTCAAATAACGTTCGTGTTCAGTCTGTAAATCAATTCCCCACTTAACCGGCACTTCAAATTTTACATCAGCTTTTTCTAAAATATTAATCGCTTCAGTGTAAGTCATCTTTTTAAATTCAGCTGTGCGCAAATTATGTAAACGCTCCAATAATGTCGGCTCGATAAATTTATTAAAAAACTCCATCTCTTCCGGACATTCGGTCAGGATATAATCTACTAAATATTTTATCATTTCTTCGGCCAGATGCATATCATCTTCCAAATCGGCAAAAGCCATTTCTGGCTCCAACATCCAAAATTCAGCCACATGCCTGGTGGTATTTGAATTTTCAGCGCGGAAAGTCGGCCCAAATGTATAAACTTTTTGAAAAGCCATAGCCATCGTCTCTGCATTTAATTGACCGCTAACTGTTAGACCAGCTCGTTTACCGAAAAAATCTTCTTTTAAATCTACTTCGCCTTTATCATTTTTGGGTAATTTATTTAGATCTAAAGTCGTAATCTGAAACATCTCACCAGCACCTTCACAATCGCTGGCTGTTATAATCGGTGAATGGATGTAGACAAAGTCACGCTCCTGAAAAAACTTGTGGATAGCATATTCTAATTTCGACGACACGCGAAAGACAGCAGAAAAAGTATTACTACGACTGCGTAAATGAGCAATGGTACGCAAAAATTCAAAAGAATGTTTTTTCTTTTGCAAGGGATAATCTGCATCAGCTAAACCAACCACTTCAATTTTACTAGCTTGAATTTCAAATTCTTGACCCTCAGCCGGAGATTTTATGAGTTTACCTTCAACTACTAAAGACGAACCGATAGTTGTTTTAGCTATATCATCAAAGTTCTTTAGTTTATCTGCAAAGACAACCTGTATGCTTTTGAAAAATGTACCGTCGTTCAGTTCTATAAAACCAAAATTCTTGGATGAGCGCAATGTCCGCACCCAACCATTAATAACAACTTCTTGATCGATATATTTTTCTTTTTCTTTAAAGATTTGTTTTACTGTTATTTTTTTCATATTATTATTTTTTATCGTCAGGCAAGGAAATTTGTAAATCAATACGATTTAAGTCGCGCGGGAAAAGTGTTGCCTCTTTAACATTGTCTATATTAAATAGTTTGGCAGTCAATCTTTCTAGGCCCATACCCAGCCCTCCTTCTGGCGGCATACCATATTTAAATGCTTCTAGATAGAACTTAAAATCGTCCGGATTCATTCCCCACTTTTTAATATTGCCGACTAACTGTTCGTAATCATTAATACGTTGGCCGCCAGTTGTAATTTCAATGCCGCGGAATAATAAGTCAAAACTTTTAGTAAATTCTGGATCGGTTTCGTCTGGATAAGTATACATTGGTCTTTTTGAAGTCGGATAATGGGTTACGAAAATAAAATCGGAATCGAATTTCTCTTTTACATATTCGCAAATCCAACGCTCTTCGCTTGGTTCTAAATCTGGCTCATTGGTGTGATCAGCGCCAGTTTCTTTTTTAATGATTTCTTGAACCTCTCTAAGTTTCAGAGCCGGAATTTTTTCTGGAAGCAATGGCTCGACAAAATTTAAAACTTTTAATTCGTCAGGCACAGTCTTCTTTAAATGCTCGACAATATATTTTAATAATTCTGTTTCTATTTCCATAATATCCGTATGGTTTCTAATCATACCCATTTCCATATCCAGACTGGTATATTCATTGATATGACGGCTGGTTGAATGTTCTTCGGCACGATAAACATTGCCGACAGAAAAAACACGCTCAAAAACTCCAACCATAATTTGTTTGTAAAACTGTGGACTCTGACCTAAAAAAGCTTTGGTGCCAAAATAATCAATCGTAAAAACATTAGCACCGCCTTCGGTTGATTCGCCGACAATTTTTGGTGCCTGAATTTCTGTAAAACCTTTGGAGCGCATAAAAGCACGGAAGGCCTCAGCAATTTCCGCCTGTGTCTTAAATAAAGCCCGGGCTTTAGCGGTACGTAAAGTAATTGGTAAATGATCAAGATAAACATCGAGCCCCATTTTTTCATCTTCTAAATCTAATGGCAACGGTTCGGCTTTAGCTAGAACTTTAATCTCTTTTGCCAATACTTCAATATCACCTGTTGGCATGTTGGGATTTCTTTGTTTAGCACCGCGCTCTTGCACAACTCCTTTAATTTCTAAAACCCATTCCGGTCGAGCTTCTTTCATGTTAACTTGCGAACCTTCATCCAACTCTGAAGGTACGCCCACAACTTGGATGATACCAGCTCGATCACGCAAATCAAAAAAGACAACCTTACCCATATCACGTCGTGCGTTAACCCATCCTTTTAGAGTTATTTCTTTGCCAATTTGGCTTGTTGCTTCAAAAGAAGTTAAATACATATTTTTAGATTAAATAATAAAAAACGTTCATCTCTAAACACTACTAAATATAGTAATGCATAGGGACGAACGTTGTTATACATCCGCGGTGCCACCCTTGTTCCCCGTTAGAACGAGACTCTTCTTTTAAAAAGCTGTAACGGGCTAACCCGACAGGTTCTAATTTCCCTAATATTAGAGATTTCTTCCTGTGCCTCTCTCAGTGTCTACTGAGATCAAACGGCTTTGTTGGCTGTTATTTTTAATAATAATACAAAATAAATATTCAGTCAATAAAAAAAGACGGGCAAATATTGTCCGTCTCAATGCAACTTATAACAATTTTATTCAAATTACAGGTTTTGCCATAGGTTTAATAGCCACTATGACCTGGCTGATTTCCCTCGCCTTGCATACTGCGCGCAGCACCTTGGTCATTTCACTCAAACTGAAATAGCTTGACCTGACCCCTCCAGAAACAATGATAAACTCGGTCTTAAGTCGACCTTGTTTTTTTTCCTTCGACTTCCTCGGCTTCGGATGCAGGTAGCGCTCCACCTCCCGTTGGACACCGTTGCCCTTAGCTTCGATCGACACTAGTTTGCTTGTCTTATTGACACTAAACAACTTGATGTCAGTTGCTAGTTTTGCCTCGACGGCTAACTTAATGCATCTGGCTACTTTTCTGTTGGTGTCCTTCAGATCATACCTGGCGCAGTTGATGACAAGGACAAAGTCACGTTTACCGCTTTCTTTACCAAAGGTATTCTGGGTGAAGTAAAAGATGATGGGACTGAGCTGCTCCTGAACAGTGGGGTCTGCGGGCAAAAAGGTTGAAACGAACTTTTTTCTGTCTACTCGCCCCTTCACGATCTTCAGTTTCTTCTCCTCCGGATGCAAGTATTTCTCTACTTCACGCCGGACGCTATAACCGCTAACTTTAATCGCCGCCAGTTTGCCGATTTTATTGATGCTAAACAGCCTAACGTCAGATTCTAGCTTTAACTCAACGGCCATCTTAATACATCTAGCTGTTCGCATATCGACATTCTGAAGTTCATACCCGGTACCGTTGATGACGAGAGTGAAATCCTGCTTGTTTTTCTCTTTTCCAGAAAATCTCCGAGTAAAATAGTTGATAACAGGGTTAAGCCTTTCCTGGATAGCTGGATCTGCAGATAAGAAAGTAGGGACAGACCTTTTTCTGCTGACTGGCTCCTTTACTGCTTTTGGCTTCTTCGTTTTTGGATACAGGTAGCAGTTGACTTCACGGCCGACTATGCCGCCTTCCTTGGTTGCGATAGGTACTAGCTTGCCGTTATGGTTGACACTAAGCAGCTGAATTTTTTCTCCCAGAATCTCTTGGCTTGCCATGTCAATACATCTGGCTGTCCGCCGATCAATGCTTTGAAGGTCGTACCTGGCACCGTTGATGATGAGAACAAAGTCTTGCCGGCCTTTCTTCTTTCCTGAAAATCTTTGGATGAAATAGCTGATAGTAGAATCGAGCTTCTCCCAAATGGCTGGATCTGCAGGCGAAAAAGTTGGAGTAGACTTCTTTCGACTCCTCCGCTCCTTTGCCACTTTCGACTTCTTCGTCTTTGGATGCAAAGAGCACCACGACACCTGCCGTTCGGTCTTCTGATAAGAGTCGGCCATGATTTTGGAGAGCTGTTCTAAGGTTACGTTTCTATAGATCTTCCACATTTCTCTTTCGCCAAAAACATTGTCTACTACAATGTCAACTCGTAGCTCGACTCCGGTAAGCCACGAGAATTCTGTAGCCAGGCAATCCATATGCCTCTCTGTGAGAGACAACTCAATGTCATCATTGCTGTTTCCAATGAATATAACAAAGTTACTTCTCTTGTTGCCGGACGCCAAGGAAAGGTCGTCATACTTAGCCTTTGAAGAAATCCAGGCGTCAGTAAGCAAACTTTCATCTTCAATAGGAACGATCTTGAATCTTGACGGGATAACAAACGAGGATGCTTTTTCATCTCCTGGTTGTATGATCTCTTGAACGACTTCATCTAACTTTGGAGAAGGAAGCTCTCGGGGGCATTCATCCTGTTTTGGCGGTAGATCGCGTCCTTGATCTTGGGATACAATTTGTTCATCTGTTTCTGGCGCTGTTTCTGGCTCTGCTTCATCTCCATCTTCACTAGCTTCGTCAATGACTATGTCGGATTGAGCTTGTTCTCTTCGTACCAGCTCTTCCGCTAGTTCTTTATCGCTCAAAATGTCAATGTCTAAATCAGGGCACAGACTCATTAAATCGGCGCACACTTTCCCGGCGATGTCTTGAGGGGTCTCTAGTCCGGGGATAAGTAATCCTCCCAAGACAAAAGCAAATCTTTCGCTTTTTTTACTGGAGCAACAATCTTCCTGCTTAGTTCTCAGGATTGATCTGATGGCAGTTGCCAAGATGCTCGTATCTCGTTCTTGAGCATCTGTGCTTGTACCATCGTCGATAGGAATAGACAGCAACCTCTTGTTTTGAATTCTGAAGATTGCTGCTTTTTCCCCTTTTTGATTCTTGGCGCGAACCATATCAATTATTAATCCAGAACCTTCAATTTTTCTCAGGTCGCCGTCTGCGATCAAAAACTTCTCTAGATTGACTTTGATGCACTCTCTAATGGTCTTGATGCGAGAATCTTTTTGATCCACGCTAATTATTTTGCCGTTTTCGATTATCTGCATTACCTCGGAAGTAAACGCCTTCATGCTACGATCCGCCCTTCTATTCCAATATAGCCTTCTCGCCTTGTCGACGTCCTTATCGACTACTTTTATTCTCTGAAAAGGACAACCAAGGCATATAAAAACGTCTGTGTGGACTTCCTCGGCTGCAAAATAACAGCAGTCCTCAAAAAAAATACAGTTAGAGTGGCGAAGATCACTAGTAGATACGCGCAGATCTCCCCTGGCTATTTCAACGCCGCCTGATCGAATGATTCTCGGGAAAATGATCTCAATCATTTTTTCCATTGACGAACTGCGATCTTTATCTCTCTTGGCACAGCACGAACAAACCAAGCCGCTTATTATTAGTCCTATATTAAAGTCATACCTATCAAGTATTGTCATTTCTATCTCCTCCTCATCAAAGGGATTGTTTTTTTGGTGTCAAAGATCAAAAAACATTCTAAGTTGTTTTCCCACCTTTTTTATTCATTTTATCTTAATCCATTTCTAATTAAAAGTCAATTATTATTTAATATTAGCCAAAATATAATTACTTAAAAACTTTTTCAACTTTTCTCTGTCTGTTTCTGGTAAATGTGGACTGGCAATATTTTTTATCTCTAAGCTGGAAATTTTTTTGTAATTATCGACTAAAGCAAGATTTAAAGTTTGAATATTTTTACTAATATGCGCCTTGCACTGTTCGCACACTATTCCGCCTTTAACAAAATCAAAAATAAAACTTTGCTTAGCATTATTCTGTCCGCAGATAATACAGCTATTAAAATTAGGAGAGTATCCCAAAATCTCAATTAGTTTAATTTTAAAAGCAACATCAAACAACTCCGCTTCTTCGTTGTCATTTACTAAAAATAAAAAATCCCGCAACAGGTAAAAAAGTTGCGGATCCGGTTCCTGCTCTTTTACTAAAGAGTTAAACAAATTTATGGTCTCACCGACTAAAAATATTTTTTCTAGACTACCTTTGATCGATTGAAAACTTTCTTCGCTTATAGCCGTACCGACATAATTCACTTGCCGTCCTTTTATTACCATCAGATCTGATAAAGTTATTGGTTCAAGATGACTGGCTAATTTTGATAAAATCTTTTTTGTACCACGTGCTACTAATTCTAATTTACCTTTTTCCAAACTATAAACAATCACCTTACTGTCGTTTTCTCGCCAGGGCGAACGCTTTAAAATTATCGCCCCGGTATAAAAAGTTTCTTCCATAATTAAAGATTTCTATCAAAAAAACTTTGAAGTATTAACATGGCCGCCACTGCATCACGCGACGCTTTGGTTTTTTTATCTCCCGACAAAGCGTCAGCTGCCTTACTGGACAATCTTTCATCAAATGCTTTAACGGGCAAATCAACTTCAGCTCTTAACTCTTCTAAAAAAAATAAATATTTATCTTTATTTGTCAAGTCACCGTTCATTGCCAATGGCTCGCCAATAATTATTTCATCAATGTCTTCTTCTTTTACTGCTGATAATATTTCATCAATTTCAATAACAACCTTAAATGGTATAGCGATTTTATTTTCACTATCCCCCAAAGAAAGCCCTATCCTTTTTTCGCCCCAATCAATTCCAAGATATTTTACTATTTTGTCAGACATAAATTAATAAAAATTTTTCTAATTTTCAAAATAATTTGGCTTAAAGTTTCGTTATCCAAAAATTTTTTAAAAATTGAAAATTAGTAAATTTGGAAAACATGAAGTTCGCGCCCATACGCAATCTTAGTTTATTACAATGCTGTAAGTACTACTGGACCATCATTCGTAATGGCGACTGTATGCTCAAAATGAGCGCTTAAACTGCCGTCATGGGTAACGATGGTAAAACCATCAGGTGCTTCGCGAGCATGCCATTTACCAAGATTAACCATCGGCTCGATTGCCAAAACCATTCCTGGCTTTAATTCAATATTATCTTCTCTGCTGTTTTTCATGGCATAATTTAAAACCTGAGGATCTTCATGAATCTCATGTCCGACGCCATGCCCGACCAGCTCCCGTACTACTGAAAAACCTTGACTCTCGACATATTTTTGTATAGCGCGTCCAATATTATTTAAACGAACTCCAGCCTTTGCTTCTTTTATTCCCTCATATAAAGACTGCCTTGTTACATCTACTAGCTTCTTTATGTCTTTATTTATAGCGCCGACTGGCACCGTAATAGCCATATCGGTATAATAGCCGCCTTTTTTTGAGAATCGATTATAAACGTCTTTACTTTTTTTGCTATTTAGGGGATACTCCATGCCGATATCAATGCCGACAATGTCGCCTGCTTTAAATTCGCGCGCCGGCAAAGCCGGAGCATGAACTATTTCGTCATTAATAGAAGTGCATAGGGCGGTAGGGAAATGTTTACGATTATACATTTTTAAACCCTTAAAAGCTGGACGGCCTCCAGCCTCGCTGATAAGCTTTAAAGCTAAGTTTTCTAGGTCAGCTGTCGTTACTCCAGGCTTAACAACTTTAGCCACTTCATTAAGAACTCCGGCTAAAATTTTGCCTCCCTGCCTTAAAATATTTATTTCTGCCTCTGTTTTTATTCTAATCATTCATTTCAATTCATTTATTTTTTTAGTAATTTCTAATTCAATAGCTTTTATACTTTGTTCACCGTCCACATTAATGAATGTATAATTTTTCTTAAAATAACCAACAATTGATTTAATTGATTTACGAAAATGAGACAGTCTCTCTTTAACAATCTTCGGCTTGTCATCTTCTCTTTGTTTTAATTTTTTACCGCACAAATCACAAAGACCAATGTGAATTGGCGGATTATGTTTTAGGTGATAAGCGGCGCCACAATCGCAAACGCGACGACCGCCGATACGTGACTTAACTTCTCTGTCGCTAACATTAATATGAATAGCTATTATTTTATCTTCAATTTTTGAGATTCTTTTTATTTTTTTCTTTAACCATTCCAACTGAGACTTGTTGCGAGGATAACCGTCAAGAATAAAACCGCGCCTAGCATCTGGTCGTACTAATCTAGCGCTAAGAATCTTGTCAATAATACTGTCGGAAACCAACTTGCCGTTAGCCAAATTTTTTGACACCAACAAGCCTAATTTTGTTCTTTTTTCTTCTTCGTGGCGTAATAATTCGCCTGGAGAAATAACGGGCAGATTCAGTTTCTGCCCAAGCGCATCACTTTGCGTTCCCTTGCCCGAACCGGGCGGTCCAAAAAATAATATAATAGTTTTTTTCATTTTTTTAATTATGCAGCTTTTTTATATTGAAAATCTTCCTCGCTATTGTCTTTTTTATCCTCAGGAAAATGCATTGTTTTTCTACCTTTTCTGAGAACAACACCGCCCTGCCATTCTGAATCAAAAACTGGTCCTCTGCCTAAAATATGGGGTCTTAAAACCTCGTCATCATTTGGCTGGACGTTTTCCTCTCCTAAAATTCTATTCTTTTTTTCGGCCAAAGAAACAATGTTGCCAAAAACTCCACTTTCTTTTTTTTGATTATTAGGATCAGCTCCTCCCTTATTTTTCTCTGTTTTTTTCAAACCAAGTCCGGGGGCCAGAGACGATTCTTTCTCCTTGCCACTCGATATATCTTTACTGCCAACAGTGACAGATTTAATTGGACCGCGGTTAACAGCGCTAGTCGCAGGCCCATTATTCCCGCCTTGCTGTTCCTTATAACGCGCATCGTCAGGGTTAACCATCTGACCGCCAAGAGCGCTAACAGCATGGCTCTCACCATGAACATTCAAACGAGCGTAGGTTTCTTCTTTAAATTTTTCTTTTATGTTCTCTGTGTGCCTGCCCCTGGCAATCTCCTGGGCTTTTGACATCCCTTTAGTGCTCATTAAACGGCTAACTGCCCGCGATCGTTTAACGTTAGCTAAAATTTCCTCAGAAGTTAAAGCGCCGTCCTCCTTTTTAGCAAATTTACCGCGCAAAGCATTGATTACTTTAGCACGATCAAGAGATTTTACCCTCTCTTTCATCAAGTCTTCCCCCAAAGTTGTTTCGGTAACATGGCCTCTTTTCTTTAACAACTGAAAAATCTTTGCCTGTACTGCTGGGTGTTTAAAGTAAGACAATTTTCCGTCCTCGCCTTTCATTTTTATACCCTTTTTTGGCAATTGGTTGCGCCAATAAGTTTGGCTAATTTTCTTTAGCTGTGTTTGACTGCTAACTTTGAAATTCTTAGAGAGCGACGGTTTAGAATTACTACTTGGAGATGGAAATAAAAGAGACATTATATCTAAAATTTAAAATTAAAAAATCAAAATGCAAAATGACAATGTAAAATAGAAAATCATTTATTATTTTTCCTTGCTATATAGAGAGTCAATTAGGGCCATAATTTTATTTCTTTTTTCAAACTGATCCATATTAACTCCGCTTTTTTTTAGCTCCTCGACTATTTGCATTCTAGATTTTCCTCCCCTAACCAAGTCGACCACTTTATATCTTAAAGCCGCTCCTTCTAATCTTTCAAATTTACCAGAAGCATCTTTCATTCTTACAACGCCAACCTTTTTTTTCATTTCTTCTCCTGATATTTTTTTCAATCCTTCCGAATATGCTCTATAATTCAATTTCATAATTTAAAAATTAATTTATATTTTTATTACTCATTTTGATTTTTCAACTTTACATTATTTATATCTCAACGCCACTAACGGACTGATCTTAGCAGCTCGCCGTGCTGGATAAAAACCGGTAAGCAAACCAACGATAGTAGAAAAACTAATAATTAAAGTTACAAACCAAAACGGCGTATAAAAAATATCGATTTTATCACCGCCAAAAGCGCCGGCGAGCAAATTGATGCCATAATTAAATCCTTGTCCGCCTGCCCAACCGATAATAATACCGCCCAAGCCGCCTAAAAAACCGATAATTACTGCTTCTGCTAGAAACATCTGCCAAACATCGCCGCTGGTTGCCCCTAAAGCTTTCATAATACCGATTTCCTGCGTTCTTTCCAAAAGGGCAATAGTCATAGTGTTAAACATGCCAATGGCGCTGACGATTAGGGCGACAACTCCAAAAGAAGCTAAAACTATCTGAACTATATTAAATACCTGCTTGGCTTGCTCAATGATATCAGATAAAGCGCTGACCGAATAACCCTTTTCCATTATAGCGCTACGAGCAATAGTTAAGTCGCCCTCCGATCTGACTTTAACTTTAATTTTATTATAATCTTTAATGCCTAGCTGATTGCCCCAAGACAACGGCATATAGGCGTAGTTAGAACCTTCTTCTTGAATAATGCCAACAATTTTAAATTCATTGTCAAGCTCGACTGATTTGGTTTCATTGCTATTTTCTAAAATCGGAACTAATATAGTAAACTTAATTGTTTTCTCAAAAGCATCTTCTTCACTTAAATTAAAAAGTTGCAAAGCCGAAGAAGAGATAATGATTTTACTATTATCGCCTTCTTCGTCGGTATAAAAATCACCTTTTTTAATAGTCGTGCCATCCAATTTAAAAAAATCCTGATTGGCAAAATTCACCAACAGCTCGGTTGAAATATCGCCAACTTTCATTTGGCCTTGCGCGGAAATAAGCTGGCTAACCTTTTCGACGCCGATTGTTTCTTTAATTTGCTTTAAAGAATCATCGTTTAATTTTAAGTTTTCAATTTCTCCGGCGGTAACATCTAAACTCAATAGGGCGTCAGAAGTAGTAATCTGATTTAAAATCAAATTTTGCAAGCCATAACCGAGTGAAAGTAAAAATAAAATAGCGCCAATACCGACGCTGATGCCTAAAATTGTAAGCAGAGTACGAGATGTGTTGGTGCGAAACATTCTGGTCGCTAAACGGAAAATGTCAGTAACTAACATAAAAAATTATTTAAAAATATTGATTATTATCCTTATTCGTTTTGTCGGCTTCTTTTAGTTGTTTTTCTCTTTCTTGGGCCGCAATAATCGCATCCTGCAAAGAAGTGTCTTCCTCAAAGATTACTTCGGTCTTATCATTTTTAGAGTCAATTACTTGCTCATCAACTATATTTTTATTTTCTTCTTGTATGGTGTCTTTTTTGCCCTTATCTCCCCCTTCTTTCATCCCGTCCAAAAAGTTATGTTTTGTATTACCGCTCTGATAATTATCAACTGTTAAAATGATGCCCTCTTTTACTTCACCGTCTTTCTTCTCTGTTTGATCAATATTACTGTCTGCTTGCAAACTATTTAGAGCATTCTCTTTGTCAGCGGTCTTATCTCCCGCTTGCTTCACCTGATCATCGTCTTCGCTATCAAGTCCCTCGATATCTTGTGGATTTATTTTAACGATACCGAAACCCAAAATCAAAATCAGCTCTATTTCTTCGGTAACGTCTTTAGCTGTGACACTATTTAAGCCAACCCCCTCTTCTTTAAATGGCTGGTCAAGAGCTGTATAAAAACCATTTTTCTGTATAGCATTTGTTATCCTATCTTTAACAGCCTTTTTCAAACGAACTATTTGCTCCGGCTTTAAATTCTTAGCATGCTCATCATAACAGGTGTGCAGCAAATAGGTAGTGAGCTTTTCAACCTTTTCATCGTCGGTAACTTTTTCATGGCTGCCGTCAACATTCTTTTTTTGATGATGAGTCTGGTAAACAAAATAAGACATCTCCAAAGCCCTGTTTATTCTAGCCATTATTTTTTCAGCTGTATGAATATTAAAACCAACGCCGCCATCGACAGACGGACGATGTAATGTTTCAAACATTTCTTGACCGGAGGCAGTTCCCATTAAGCGGCGTTGAATAATATCTTCAAAAACCTTGGTCTCCTCCATACTGCGCGAGGTAATAAAATGATGGGCAAAAATTCTGGATTTATAGGGCATGATAAGAATATTGATTTGCTCCGGAGTCAAACCGTGATAAGCGCGCATTAAATCGGTAATTTCAGCGGCAGCCGTTTTCTGTTCCTGCTTCATTATCTCTTTATGTTTATCTTTATTAACCACTTCACGGATAATAGTTCCGTCCTTCAAATAAAAGATACGGTCAGCATAAACTAAATTTTCCGGATTATGCGTAACCATTATAATAGTCTTTTTTTCAATCTCATTCAGCTGACCTAATATTTCTAATACATTTTTAGCTGACACTGAATCAAGGTTACCGACCGGCTCATCAGCTAAAACTATTTTAGGATTATTGACAATAGCCCTAGCTATGCCGATACGCTGCTGTTGACCGCCAGACAGCTCGGTCGGAATTTTTTTTGACTGTTTATCAATGCCAAACCGCTCTAATAGCTGCATGGCCCATTTTTCTCTTCTTCGCTTGCCCACGTTTAAAAACATCTGTGGTAAAGCCACGTTGTCCAAAACCGATAAACTAGTAATTAAATTATAGGCCTGAAATACCATACCTAAATCATTGCGGTGATATTCGGCAAATTGTTTGCTGGTTAATTTCATCATATCTCTTCCTAAAACCGTTACCTCACTACCTTCGTCAGGCGTTTCTAGGCCAGCTACAACGTTAAGCAAGGTTGACTTACCGCAACCAGAAGGACCAAAAAACATAATAAACTCTTCTGGGTATATTTCCATATTAATATTAACCAGAGCATGAAACTCGTTGTCCTTGCCTTTATTATAAACAAAATTTAAATTTTTAGTTCTAATAATCGACTCCATAAAATAGCTAAAAAATCAACAAAAATAGCTGTTGATATTTTAAGTAATCCTTACTTATTATAACATAATTAAAACCAAAAACCAAAAAACCGGTTTTAAACCGGTTTTTTATTTTCTGTATAAAAATTTTTTTACTACATGCCTTCATATTCTCTCATGGTCAACTGCGCTTCAATTTGTTTCATAGTTTCAATTACAACCGACACAACGATTAACAAGCTGGTGCCGCCAATGGCTAAAGACTGAATGCCGGTGAAATAACGTAAAATTAAAGGTAAAATTGCGATTATACCTAGAAATAAAGCGCCGACTAATATAATTTTATGTGTGGTGTTGGCTAAATATTCGCTAGTATGCCGACCCGGTCTAATGCCCGGAATAAAGCCGCCTTGTTTTTGCAGATTTTCAGCGATTTGGTTGGGATGAAAAATAACTTCGGTATAAAAATAAGTAAAAGCAAAAACCAGCAAAAAATAAAAAATACCGTAAACTAATTGGTTGTTGAAAACTTCAATTGTCCATTCGGCCGCGTTAGCTATAAAGGCTGTGCGAGCATGGATAAAAAATTGAGCGATCATTGAAGGAAATAAAATAACGGAGATGGCAAAAATAATCGGGATAACACCTGCCATATTTACGCGTAAAGGCAAGTGCGTGCTGGTGCCGCCAAACATACGATTGCCTCTTATTTGTTTAGCGTATTGTACCGGAATATTTCGTTGTGCTTCGGTTATTATTACTACACCTATAACTGTAATAACGGCGATTATCAAAAAACCGATTATCATAAATAATTTGGAAGGATCGTAGGAAATCAAAACTTCATAAATTGACTGGGGCAAACTGGCTACGATGCCGGCAAAAATTATTAAAGATATACCATTGCCGACTTTCTTTTCTGTAATAAGTTCGCCGATCCACATCAAAAAAATAGTACCAGCGGTTATGGTTATAATCATGCATACTAGATTGAACAAAGTATCATCGCTAACAATTCCAGCCGAAGATCTTTTTAACAAAGTAATCATGCCGAATGCTTGCAATGCCCCCAACGGCACTGTTAGCCAGCGAGTCCACATATTTATCTTCTGCCTGCCTTGCTCTTCTTTCTGCATCTCCTCTAGCTTGGGGACGATCATGGCCAAAAGTTGAAAAATAATAGAAGCGGTAATATATGGTCCGACACCCATCATGACAATCGAAAAATTTTCCATACTGCCGCCGGAAAATATATTAAGTAATCCTAATACTTGATTAGATGCAAATAGCTCTTTTAAAGCTTCGGCGTTAACACCGGGAACGGGAATGTGCGCAGCAAAACGGAAAATAACTAGCATGCTCAAGACAAAAAGAATCTTATTCCTTAAGTCTCTGGCTTTCCAAATTTGGATAATTTTCCCCATCATATTTTATAAATATTAGACTACCAATTATAAAAAATTATTTTTCTAAAACTGCTCCGCTGTCTTTTATTTTATCCCAAGCGCTAGCGCTGAATTTTACGCCTTTAAAACGTAAATTTTTAAGTTTAAGCTGTCCGTCGGCTAAAATTTTTATGTTATTCTTAGTAGTCTTAACTAACTTTTTAGATAACAAAGTTTCGGGAGTAATGCTATCATTATCTTTAAAGTATCCATTAAGTAAAGACAAGTTAACTATCTGACTTTTAATATAAGCTGATTTAAAGCCCCTTTGCTTGGGCGTACGTAATAGCACTTGGCGCATACCTAATCTTTTTAGGCCGCTTACGCCCGAACGAGATTTTTGTCCCTTCAAACCACGGGTACTATAAGTACCATGACCAGAAGAATTACCTCTGCCCACTCTTTTTTTCTTTTTAACCGCGCCATTGGCTGGTTTTAATTGATGCGCTCTCAGGACCATATATTTTTATCGATTTAACTGTTGTTTATTTTTTATAGTTTTCTGTTTTTACTTCTTCGTTCTTTGCGTCATTATTATTCTTTTTATTCTTTTCAATTTTTTTCAAACTGCGTAAAGCCTCGACTGTGCATTTAGCTATATTGACTTTATTATTGGTGCCCAAATTCTTGCTGGTAATATTTTGGATGCCGGCTAATTCCAAAACCATACGGACGGCTCCGCCAGCGATAACGCCGTTTCCCTTTCGGGCTGGTTTTAATAAAACCTTAGCTGCTCCAGTTTTGTTATATACTTCGTGAGGAATGGTGGTGTTAATAATTGACACATCAACAATTTTTTTCTTAGCATCATTAACTGCCTTGGTCACTGCTAAAGTAACATCAGCGCCCTTAGCAATTCCAACTCCAACCTTGCCGCTTTTGTTGCCCACGGCCACACAAGCCCGGAAGCGCATTCTTTTACCGCCAGCCATAACACGAGTAACTCTGGCTATATCAATAATTTTCTGTTCATATTCGTCTTTTACTTCGCTTCTGCCGACTATTCTTTTCTTAGTTCTTTCTATTTTTTTCTTTTCTGAATAAACTGATTTACTAGACGCTAAATTATCTGTTAATTCGTTGCCAACTGCTGGTTGGTTGCCAACAGCCGTTTCTGTCTTTAAATTGTCTTGCTTTTCCTTTTTTTCTGTCATATTTATATTAATATTTTATATATTTAAAATTCTAAACCGCCTGCTCGCGCGCCGTCAGCAGCTGATTTAACCCGACCATGATAACGATGCCCGCCGCGATCAAAAACGATTTTAGCTATCTTCTTATTTTTAGCTCTTTCAGCTATTATTTTTCCCAACTCAAAGCCAATAGATACTTTTCTGCCCATATTTTCCTTATTGCTATTTTTGCCGAGTTTCACTTCGCGACTATGTGCGCTAACTAAAGTTTTGCCGATAGTATCATCTATTAATTGCAAATACATTCCGGTATTAGATTTGAACACGCTTAAACGTGGACATTTGGCTGTGCCTGAAATTTTCGCTCTAATTTTTAGTTGTCGTCTTGTTCTTTTTTGCAATTTACTTTTCTCTTTGTTCATATCTAAATTTTTTATCTTGTATTATTTTATAAAATTCTTTTTATTTTTTTCCTTATTTTACTTAGCGGCCGCCTTACCCTCTTTTCTTCTGATAATTTCGTCTGAATATTTTATGCCCTTACCTTTGTATGGTTCTGGTTTTCTAATTTTTCTAATTAAAGCGGCTGTCTCACCGACTAATTGTTTATCAGCGCTGGTCAAAGTTATGACATTAGCTTCTACTTGAGCTTCAACGCCGGACGGTATGTCAAAAATTACCGGATGTGAATAACCAACATTCAAAGTTATTTTTTTCCCTGACAAACCAACCCTATAGCCAACGCCAATAACTTCTAACTTTTTGGTAAAGCCTTCGGCCAAACCTTGGACCATGTTCCTAATCAAGCTAAAATACAAACCCCAAAGAGCTTTTTCTTTTTTGTCTTCTGGATTATTAACATTAACTTTTACACTTCCCTCTTTAATATCAATCTTAACCGAGGGATGTAATCGCTGTTTTAATTCTCCTTTGGCGTTTTTAATAATAATAAAACCATCGGCAATTTTTGCCTCCATGCCATCAGCTAATTTAATTGGTAATTTTCCTAAACGTGACATTTTAGTATATTTCGCAAATTACCTCTCCTCCCAAACCAGACTGCTTTGCTTCCTTGTTGGTCATCAATCCCTTGGAGGTGGAAATAATTGCTATTCCTAAATTATTTAAAACTGTCGGTAACTCGTCTTTGCCGACATAAATACGTAAACCAGGCTTGCTAATGCGCTTGATATTAGCAATGGCCGGACGTCCGCTCTTTTTATATTTCAAAATTATTTTCAATTGATTAAATTTAGCCGCTTTATTCTTGCCGCTGCTTGCATCAATAACCGAGACATCGTTAACCCAGTTTTCATTTTTTAAAATTTGGGCTATTTCATATTTCATTTTACTCATCGGCAAAACCACCTCATACTTTTTAACAGCTGAAGCATTTCTTATTCTTGTAAGCATGTCTGCAATAGGATCTGTCATAGTTATCTATTTAATATTTTATATGATTAAAATTTAAGTTTGCACTTTACCAGCTAGATCTGGTTATGCCTGGCAAGTCGCCATTCTCAGCCAATTCACGAAAGCAAATACGACAAAGATTGAAGTCGCGCATATACCCGTGGTTTCGTCCACAACGCCAGCAACGACGTATTTTTCTTGTCGGAAACTTTGGTGTTCTTTTTGATTTTACAATTAATGCTGTTCTTGCCATATAGAAATATCTAGTTAGTTTTAAATGGTATGCCTAATAATCTAAAAAACTCTAAGCCTTCTTCTCTGGTTTTGGCGGTAGTGGCTAAACAAATTTCTAAGCCAAAAATATTCTCAACCTCGTCAGCTTTAATTTCCGGAAAAGGCAAGTGCTCACGAAAACCAATGGTCAAATTGCCTTTACGATCAACTCCTTTATCAGAAATACCACGAAAATCGCGAACGCGCGGAAAAGTAACGTTAATTAGTTTGTTTACAAAATCATACATTCTGGCGCCGCGCAAAGTTACACAGGCGCCAATAATCATACCGTCTTTAATCTTAAAAGCGGAAATAGCTTTTTTAGCCTTAGTTTGGATTGGCTTTTGCCCGGTAATACGGGTCAACCCAGCAATCACACTATCAATGTGCGCCTTTTCTTTGACGTGCCGACCGAAACCAACATTAACCACAATTTTATCTAATTTGGGCGTAGCCATAATATTCTTATAACCGAATTTTTCTTTCAATTTTGGGCCTATTTCTTTTTTATATTTTTCTTGTAACTTCATATTTTAATTGTTCAAAAATAAAATCTGCTAGTCAATCAATTCTTTGCATTTTTGACAGACACGATTCTTTTTTTTCTGTTTTTCTTTTTTATCGCTCCCTTCAATGGTGGTGTATTTATAGCCAACGCGAGTAGCGCGTCCGCAATGTGGACAAACTAATGCCAAATTCGACATATCAATCGGAGCCGGGAATTCAATGCGCTGTCCTTTTTCTCCCTGACGTCTCGGACGCATATGCTTAATTAGCAAATTCAAGCCTTCAACACTGGCACGATTGCGATTAGTAAAAATTTGCAATACTTTTCCAGTCTTGCCCCTGTCCTTACCGGCGATGATTGAAACTTTATCATTTTTCTTTATTTTCATATAATCGTTTATTTTACAAAACTTCAGGAGCCAGAGAGGTAATTTTTACAAAACCAGCCTGTCTGATTTCACGAGCCACTGGCCCAAAAATACGAGTACCACGTGGTTCTTTTTTTTCTTTATCTAAGACAACACAAGCATTATCATCAAAGCGAACATAAGTGCCGTCTTTTCTTCTGATTTCTTTTTTAGTGCGCACAATCACGGCAAAAACAACGTCGCCTTTTTTAATGGCTGTATGCGGGATAGCTTCTTTAACTGAAGCCGTAACTATATCGCCAATACGAGCGTATCTCTTCTTATAACCGCCCAAAACTCTAATACATTGCACAACCTTGGCGCCTGAATTATCAGCTACTTTTATTTTTGACAATACTTGTATCATACTATGTGATCTTTATGATTTTTACGATATTCGGGATTTTTAGGAATGTTTAATCATCTTGCCTTAAAAATCCTCAACGTCCCAAAGCTCTCAAAAATCTTATTTACTATAAATTACTCGCCAACGTTTATCTTTTGATATCGGCCGGCATTCAACAAAACTAACTTTATCACCTTCCTGAAACTGACCTTTTTCATCATGAACTTTGTATTTTTTACTGACTGTGTATCTTTTTTTATACTTGGGATGTACTGACACACTGTCAACTCTGACAACAATTGTCTTTGTCATCTTGTTGCTGACTACAATGCCATCCAACTTTCGGCGCATCAGACCTTTAGCTTTTTCTTTTTTTTCTGACATATTACAAAATTTTTATTTATTAACAGCTTGGCTGTTGTCGTTGTTTTTTTTGCTACCTTCACTCCGTTGTTGATTTATAACAGTCAAGGTTTGAGCAATTATCGCTCTTAATTTACGAATAGAGCGCACATCTTTCAACTGTTTATTAGCGTCTTTAAATTTCAACTCTCTTAATTTATCCCGAGACTCGGCTAACATTTTGTGCAGTTCTGTCTGACTTTTCTTTTTTATCTCTTTAAAATCCATATTATTTTATGCTATTAATCATTGCTTATCTTGCTAACAAATTTACATTTAACCGGCAACTTATGAGAAGCCAATATCATGGCTTCTTTAGCTACAATTTCGCTAACGCCATCCATTTCAAACAAAATCATGCCCGGCTTAACTACAGCGACGTAGTGATCAACTGCGCCCTTGCCTTTGCCCATAGGAATCTCGCCGCCCTTTTGCGTTACCGGCTTGTCTGGAAAAATTCTAATCCAAACTTTACCGCCACGCTTTATATACCTAGTCATAACGCGTCTAGCGGCTTCAATCTGTCTTGAAGTTACCCAGCGCGCTTCCACGCTCTTTAAACCAAAGTTGCCGAAACCAAGCTTAACCATGCGACTAGCCTTGCCGCCACGTCGGCCCTTATGTGATTTTCGGTGTTTGGTTTTTTTTGGCATTAACATATCTCAATTTTCTATTATTTTTATAATTTTATTTTTTACCTAAAATTTCTCCTCTTTTTTCTTCTCCCTTGGAGAATTTTTCACCACGATAAATCCAAACCTTAACGCCAATAGTGCCGTAAGTGGTGCGAGCGAAACCGCGGGCATAATCAATGTCGGCCCGCAGAGTCTGCAATGGAACTTTGCCTGAGCTCAACATTTCTTCGCGAGCAATTTCAGCTCCATTTAAACGACCGCTAACAATCACTTTAACGCCTAAGGCGCCTGCTCTTTCTACGCGATTTATCGCCTGCTTCATTACACGGCGAAAAGGCATTCTTTTTTCCAAATCTAAAATCATTGCTTGAACAATAATTTGAGCGCTCAGGCTTGGACGATCAACTTCAAAAATATTTAAACTAATAGCGCCTGATTTATAATTCTTTAAAAATTTACTATGAATTTTTTTCTTCAACTCTTCGGCGCCAGCGCCGCCTCTACCGATAATAATACCCGGCTTAGCGGTGTGGATGCTAACATTAATTTTGTCGGCACCACGTTCAATTTCTATTCGATCAACACCAGCTTCACGTAATTCGCGTAATAAAAATTTTCTGACCTTAACATCTTGTTCGGCATTTTTATAATAATCCTTGCCAAGAGCGAACCATTTTGAAGGCCAATTCTTGGTTGTGGTTATGCGGAATATTTTTGGATTTATCTTCTTTCCCATGTCAATTGCTTAATTCTATTTTGTTTATTTTATTATCTTAATTTATTTACTGCCTACATTACTATAATAAAAGGTTATCAGGTTTTAATTTTTGATCTCTTTCTAAAATCTAAAAACTAATACCTAGAACCTACCATCTATCCCGATTTTCTCTGGAACATTTTTCTAACAATACCGGCGCTACTTTTGCCTTCTATTTTAGCATGGTGACTTTTCCCTTCCATTCTAGGATCGTGAATTGTTTTTCCCTTTTCTTCCTTTTCTTCATTAGTTAAAGTTTTTCCCTTTTCTTCCTTTATTTTAACGCCTTCATCTTCTTTGAGCTTACTGTCCAATTTAATGGGTGCTTCTAGTTTTTGCTTCTTGGCTTTAACTTTACCGCTGGCCACCAATTCGTCTAATACAACGGAGATGTGACTGGTTCTTTTTCTGATAGGCGTGGCGCGGCCACGAGCCTTCGGCATCCAGCGCTTTAAAGTCGCACCTTCGTCAACTCTAATTTCTTTAATATACAAATTACTTTTTTCTAGTTCAAAATTATTGGTGGCGTTAGCGACCACTGAATTCAATAGTTTAGCAATCGGAGCAGCGGCTTGTTTATTGATAAATTTTAATTGATCCGAAGCCCTAACAACTTCCATGCCACGAATCAAGCTAGCTACCAAACGTACTTTGCGCGGTGATATTCTGATATGTTTTGCTTTTGCTTTAACTTCCATATAAAACTATTTATTTTATATCTGACAAATTTGATTTAATTACACTTTTTTAGCCACTTTGGCCTGCTCCTTGGCCGCTCTGCCACCATGGCTGATAAATTTTCTGGTTGGAGCAAACTCACCTAGCTTATGACCTACCATATTTTCGACAATATAGACGGGCACATGTTGCTTGCCATTGTGAACGCCGATAGTAAAGCCTACCATTTCCGGAGTTATTGTGCAAGAACGATCCCAAGTTTTTATGTTGGTTTTATCGCTTGGTTTTAAGCTCATAATTTTTTTGAGCAATCTTTCGTTAATGTATGGTCCTTTTTTTAAACTTCTTGACATAATATTTCAACTATCTAATAATTTATTTTCTGTTTTTGTTTTTTCGCCTCTGAATTATTAATCGGCTGGAAGGTTTATCGGCATTTCTGGTCTTGACGCCCAAGGCTGGTTTGCCCCAAGGAGTTTTAGGATGTTTTAAACCGATTGGCTGATTGCCTTCACCACCACCATGAGGATGATCAACTGGATTCATGGCTGTGCCACGGACAGTCGGACGAAAACCTAAATATCTAGTGCGACCGGCGTTACCTAATTTTATTAAACGTTTATCTGGATTGCTAGCTTGGCCAACAGTGCACAAACATTCTTTTTTTACTAATCTAATTTCGCCTGATGGCATCTTTACCTGGGCAAACTTGCCTTCAACGCCCATGACATAGACGGCGTTGCCGGCTCCTCTGGCTATCCTGCCGCCTTTGCCCGGATCTAATTCAACGTTATAAACTTCAATACCAGCTGGAATATATTGAATTGGCATAGAGTTGCCGCGTTTAATTTCAATTTGTTTTCGCGAGCTTAAAATTATCTCGCCGATTTTTAAACCAATCGGAGCGACGATATAACGCTTCTCGCCATCAGCATAAACTAACAAAGCAATACGAGCTCCACGATTAGGATCGTACTCAATCGCGGCTACCTTAGCTGGAATGTCAAATTTATCTCGATTAAAATCAACTAAACGAACGTATCTTTTGGCACCGCCACCTCTATGTCTAACGGTAATTTTACCCTGGCTGTTTCTGCCGCCGGTTCTTTTTTTAATAACAACCAAATTTTTTTCTGGTTTGTTTTTTGTAATATCTAAAAAATCATCAAAACTGGCTTGACGCAAACCCGGTGTAATCGGTTTTACTTTTTTAACTCCCATATATTAATTTATAGTTTTAAATTTATAATTTCGGATTAAAGACAAATAATTTTAAAGGTAATGAATCTTAAAGCGCAAATCTAAAACCGTTATACTCCTTCGTAAATCTTGATGGTTTTGCCGGCTGGTAAAGTGACGACCGCTTTTTTCCAATCTTTTCTCATGCCGCGCACACGACCGCTTCTGACTTTTTTGCCGCGCATCTTGACAATATTCACAGCTATCGGTTTGATGCCATAAACTTCGTTGATTGCCTTGGCTATTTCAATTTTATTAGAACCAGAAGCTACGGCAAAAACATATTGATTTTTATTTCCTAAGTGCGCCGCTTTTTCGGTAATGACTGGTTTCACTAAAACACGGAAAGCATTGCCAAATTTTCTTTCCTGCTTCTCTTTGCCACTCACAGTTTTAACGGCAGTCGTCTCTACGCCGTCATATAAATCTTTCATGCTGACCGTTTCGGCAGAAGAACCGTCTGCTTGCTTTTTTACAACACTAGTCTTAGCTTGCTTAACAGAACTTTTTTTGCTTTCCCGGTTTACTGCGTTTTTAGAACTAGCAGCTGCGGTTTCTTTTTTTAATTTATCGAATAAACCCATAGTTTTTTATTTAGTCTTGCCTCCATATAACGCCTCTAATTTCTTGACCACGTTTTCTGTAACAATCAAATTTTGATGATTTAACAAGTCAATGATGTTAATATTTTCCAAATTAATATTTTTGATACCAGCTAAATTGCGCACTGAATATTTAAATTCTTCACCCTTGTCATCATTTATTATTAAAATACTGCGCTTGGCCTTTTTGTCATTTTGTTTACTTAGAACTTTGCTCTCAATATTTTTAAAAATTTCATTAATAGTTTTTGTCTTATATTCTTTGACATCAAGCTTGTCTAAAATCACCAAGCTATCATTACTGACTCTATCAGACAACACCATGCAAATGGCTTGCTGCTTCATTTTACGGTTAATTTTCTTTTTAAAATTACGGTCTTTAGTCGGACCAAAAGTAACACCGCCGCCAATCCATAAAGGTGATCGACTAGAACCAACTCGAGCGCGGCCAGTGCCTTTTTGTCTCCATGGTTTCCTGCCGCCGCCTCTGACTTCGCTTCTATCTTTAGTATGAGCCAAAACCTGTCTTTCGTTACCCATTTGTGTTACCATTGCCTGATGAACTAATGATTCGTTTACTTTCAAACCAAAAACTTTTTCAGATAACTCTACGGTTCCTGCTTTTGATGCTGCTTGGTTGTATACATTCAACTTAATTCCCATATCTTAAAATTTTAATTATTTTTTTCTTTATCCCTGGGCTTCTCCTCCTCAACTGCCTGCATCTTTTCCTTGTCTTCCGTAGTGTTTTTGTCTGCCATATTTTCAACGCTAGTAGAGGCGACGGAGGATTCTCTTTTTTCTTCGGCTTCAATTACAACTTTTTCAATATTTTCTTCTAGGTTGATTTCCTTATTTTTCTCTTCAGTAACTTCCGGTTCGCTTTTTTCTTGGGCAATAACTAAGTCGCCATTCCCAGCAATCAATAATAAACCATTTACTGCTCCTGGTACTGCGCCTTTTATAAACAACAAATTATTGACCGCATCAACCTGAACTACTTCTAAATTTTTAACCGTCACTCTCTCGTCACCCATATGACCGCCCATGCGAGTGCCTTTAAAAACGTGAGCTGGTCCGGTAGCACCGATAGAACCCGGCATACGAACAGCATCCTTAGTGCCATGAGTGGTAGGGTGGCCATGAAAGCCATGCCGTTTAACAACACCTTGAAAACCCTTGCCCTTAGAAGTGCCGACAACGTCTACTATATCACCAACAGCAAAAGTATTGACATCAATTTTATCACCACGCTTTAAATCAGCGCCGACGGTTCTAAATTCTTTTAAATATCTAAAATTATTCAGGCCTTGTAAATGTCCTTTTTGCGGTTTAGCCGTCTTTTTAGCTTTTTTTTCGCCATAGCCGATCTGCACGGCTTCGTAACCGTCTCGAGCCGCATCTTTTACCTGGGCTACAAAGCAGGGGCCGGCTTGTACTTTTGTTACTGCCAGAACTTTGTCGCCTTGCCAAACTTGGGTCATGCCTAATTTTTTACCTATAATAAATTTCATAATTTTAAAACTTCACTCTATATTCGTAAAAAAGAAAAAACTGGTCTTTGCGTAAACACAACCAGCCGTGATTTCTATTAAGAAAATTTTGCGGTTGTTGTTTTTGAATTTAGCCTCACTAGTAAGTTGTCTAGTTATTTTTAACACTTTCCCTCAAGGGAGTTACTAAATTAACCAAGCAACTTTTTACGAATATTTATTAATTGTAAATTACATCTTTATTTCTACATCTACTCCAGCCGGCAAGCTCAAATTAGTCAAATCTTCAATCGTTTTTTGGGAGGGGTCGACAATGTCTATCATTCTCTTATGAATTCGCATCTCATATTGATCGCGAGCGCCTTTATGAACAAAGGTGGAGCGATTAACTGTATATTTCTTAATTTCCGTCGGCAACGGCACAGGTCCAAATACTTGCGAACCACTGCGTTGAGCTGTTTCAATGATTGTCTTGGTTGATTGGTCAATAATCTTGTGATCAAACGCTTTGATCTTAATGCGAATCTTTTGCTTAAATTCTTCGTTCTCCTGATTTTCGCCTTTCTTGACCGCCTTTACTGCTTTATGAGCGGATTTGGCAGAATCATCTTTGTGCAATTTATCTGCTTTCATTTAATTGACTGATTAAAATTTACTTTTAATTAACTGCTTAAAATAAGCATTAAAGTCCCGCCCTTTTTAGACAAGAGCGGGACAAAATACATACTTTATTTTATGATCTTGGTAATAACACCAGCGCCGACCGTTCTGCCGCCTTCGCGAATAGCGAATCTTTGTTTTTCTTCCAAAGCGATAGGGGCAATTAATTTTACTTTTAAGCTAACAGTATCGCCAGGCATAACCATTTCAGTGCCTTCCGGTAATTCAACTTCACCAGTAACATCAGTAGTGCGAATATAAAATTGTGGCTTATAACCTTTAAAGAAAGGCTTGTGTCTGCCACCCTCTTCTTTATTTAAAATGTAAACTTCACTTTCGAATTCAGTGTGAGGAGTCACGGTTCCTGGTTTGGCTAAAACCTGGCCTCTTTCAACTTCGTCTTTCTTAATACCGCGAAGCAGTAAACCGGCATTATCACCAGCCCTGCCTTCGTCTAAAGACTTGTTGAACATTTCAATACCAGTCACAACTGTCTTTTGAGTATCTCTTAAGCCGATCAATTCAACTTCTTCATTAACCTTAATAACGCCTCTTTCGATTCTGCCAGTAACTACGGTGCCACGACCTTCAATTGAGAAGACGTCTTCTACCGGCATTAAGAAGGGATGATCGGTGTCTCGAACTGGTTCCGGGATAGCTTCGTCTAAGGCAGTTATTAAATCTAAAATTGGCTGAGCATCCTCACCGGTTGGGTTTTCTAAGGCCTTCAAAGCTGAACCACGAATAATTTTAGCATTATCGCCGTCATATTCCCACTTCTTTAATAGATCTCTGATTTCTTCCTCAACTAAATCGATCAATTCTTTATCTTCCACCATATCACATTTGTTTAAGAAAACAACGATATGAGGCACGCCAACCTGATGAGCTAACAAAATATGCTCTCTGGTTTGAGGCATCGGGCCGTCAGTAGCAGCTACTACCAAAATTGAACCGTCCATCTGCGCAGCGCCGGTAATCATGTTCTTTACGTAATCAGCATGACCCGGACAATCAACGTGCGCGTAGTGCCTTTTTTCTGATTCATATTCAACGTGAGCGGTAGCAATAGTAATACCGCGCTCTTTTTCTTCAGGAGCTGCGTCAATTTGATCAACATTTTTGTTAGATGCCTTAAAACCTTTAGCATTTAACACTTTTAAAATCGCGGCAGTTAAAGTAGTTTTACCGTGATCGACGTGACCGATGGTGCCTACGTTAACATGCGGCTTTGTGCGTTCAAATTTTTCTGCCATGTTTTTATACTTTACGGCCCCTTAAATCGGGTTATCTCCTTTTAGGAACCAGCCGTAGTAATTTAGTTTAATTATTATAACTTTTTAATTTTTAAAATGTAATTTCTTCTAAATATTGGGTATTTTCGTCTTCGTCAACGATTTCCTCGGCATTGCGTTTACGGTTTGATGGAATTGTCCACTTATTCCTTGAGCCTTCTGGTCTTAAATTATTCACTCTTTCTTCTGCTATATCTGCTATAACTGAAAAAGGCGCCTCTTTATCTAGGTCTAGATTAGTCACGCCACTAAAGTATCCTCCCTGTGGTTTGTTTACCGTTTTTCCTCTGTTATCAATAATATTGGCAAACTGCTCTTTGATGGCTGTTTTTACATATCCAGTATCAATCTCATCACTAAAATCTTGCTCGCTTTTCCATATAGCAATATCGCGATTTATTTTATCAAGCAATTCGTCCTCTGTCAAGCCCTTAACTTCACTCTTTTTTACCATCAATCTTTCATAATCCTCCAGTGTCATAACTACATAGGCCAAATCAGCGTTGTTAGGATCAAAAACGATTAACCTATCTCCAGTTTTTTTGGCTAATTTTATTGCTTTTTGCAATTGCTCCTGCATAATTATAGTTTATTTATATAAAACTATTTTATATTATTAATTAACCGCAGTCAATAGCTTTTACTCTAAAAATAGCTATTTTATGGCTTACTTTTTCCCCGACTTTTCCCCAATTAAATTTTCAGCAATATTTTTAGGAACCTCGGCATATTCCAAGAACTCCATAGTATAGTTGGCTCTACCCTGACTTAAAGATCTTAAAGAGGTGGCATAACCAAACATCTCGGCCAAAGGCACTTTAGCATCAATTACTTTAATATTAACTCTTTCTGACATCTGGCCAATTTGACCTCTTTTTGAGCTTAAGTCACCAACGATATTGCCCATATATTCTTCTGGGGTAGTTACTTCAACCTTCATAATTGGCTCTAGCAAAATCGGGTTGGCTTTACGACAAGCATCTTTATAACCAAAAATGGCAGCCATCTTAAAGGCGGCTTCCGAAGAGTCAACTTCATGATAGCTACCATCATAAACAGTGGCTTTAATATCAACCATTGGGTAGCCAGCCAAAACACCGTTTTCATTAGCTTCCTTAACGCCCTTTTCAATAGCCGGAATATATTCACGGGGAATAACACCGCCTTTAATTTCGTCAACGAATTCATTACCGGCACCAGCCTCTTTTGGTTCAACTTTAATCCAACAATGTCCGTATTGACCGCGCCCACCTGATTGTTTGATATATTTACCTTCAGCGTCGGCGTTGGTTTTGATAGTTTCTCTATAAGACACCTGCGGCTTGCCGATATTGGCTTCGACCTTAAACTCTCTTTTCATACGGTCAACGATGATATCTAAGTGCAACTCTCCCATTCCGGAAATTAAAGTTTGGTTGGATTCTTCGTCGGTTTCCACGCGGAAAGTCGGGTCTTCTTCGGCTAGTTTCTGCAAGGCAACGCCCATCTTTTCTTGGTCTGCTTTAGTCTTTGGTTCAACAGCAATTTTAATGACCGGCTCAGGGAAATGAATTGTTTCTAGGCGTACTGGTCTTGATTCATCGCACAAAGTATTACCCGTGATAGTATTCTTTAGACCAACAATAGCGGCGATATCACCGGCGCCCACTTCTTTTATTTCTTCACGATGATTGGCGTGCATTCTGACTAAACGCCCAACTCTCTCCTTCTCGCCAGAAGTTGAATTTAAAATATAGGAGCCTGACTGCAAAATACCACTATAGACTCTAACGAAGCATAATCTACCGACAAAAGGATCGGTAGCAATTTTAAAAGCTAAACCAACAAATGGTTCGCTGTCCTGCGGTTTTATTTCTATTTTTTTATTTTCATCATCCGGATCCATCCCTTCTAAAGCCGGTAATTCCAACGGTGACGGCAAATATTCAATAACGCCATCTAAAACTAATTGCACACCAATATTTTTTAGAGCAGTGCCGCAGAAAACAGGAAATAGCTGACTAGTAATTGTGCCTTTGCGAATCGCTTTTTTCAATTCTTCAACACTAATTTCCTCGCCATTTAAATATTTTTCAGTCACCGCATCGTCACATTCAACTGCTCGCTCTACTAAATCGCCTCTGAATTCCTCTACTTTATCTTTTAAATCAGCAGGAATTTCTATTTCATTAATTTGTTCGCCGTTATCGCCTTTGAATTCATAAGCTTTTCTAGTTAACAAATCAATAACGCCGCGTATATTTTCTTCAGCGCCAATCGGCAACTGGACCGCCACGGCTTTTTTATTCAAACGAGTGCGAATGGAATTTAAGCTCATGTAAAAATCTGCGCCCATTTTATCCATTTTATTTACAAAACATAAACGTGGCACGTTGTATTTGTCTGCCTGTCGCCAAACAGTTTCTGATTGCGGTTCAACGCCAGCTTGCCCATCAAACACTGCCACTGCTCCATCAAGCACGCGCAAAGAACGTTCGACTTCAACGGTGAAATCAACGTGTCCTGGAGTATCGATGATATTAATTTTATTGTCTTTCCAAAAACAGGTAGTAGCAGCAGAAGTAATGGTAATACCTCTTTCTTTTTCCTGCTCCATCCAGTCCATTTCGGCAGCACCTTCATGAACCTCACCGATTTTATGCTTCTTACCAGTGTAAAATAAAACACGCTCGGTAAAAGTAGTTTTGCCAGCGTCAATGTGCGCCATAATGCCTATATTTCTTGTTTTTTCTAATGAAAAATCTCGTGCCATATACTTATTAATTTCTAATTTCCAATTTTTAATTTTAAAACAATTATATAATTTTTAAATTTTCAAAATTGATATATTAAAAATTGTTTGAACCTGCCTGCCGGCAGGCAGGAATTGAAAATTAAAAATTGAAAATTTATATTTTATTTTATTCTAAATAATTATCAGTTGAACTTGCTTGTTCTTTAATCGTTTGATTAATCTTATTAATCTCTTCAGTTGCCTTCATTTTTATATTATGCAGTTCAACTGGATTCTGCCTGGTTTCATTTATGTTGTCTTCAACTTGTTGCAAATTATTGATATCTGTCTTTTTATCTTTATTCCAAAAAGAATAACCGCCGTAAGCCAGCAATCCAACGATTGCCGCTACAATCAACAATCCTAATAATCCCGCCCCTTTTTGATTCATATTTTTTTATTGTCATCCCAGGCCGCAACCCGGGATCCAGAAAAAGAAGACAGGCCTTTAAAATACGTCTTAGGTTTTACCAAAGTTGAGCGAATTTACCATGGATCCCCGCCTTCGCGGGGATGACAAAGATGTAAAATATTATCGGGGAAGAACGCGAGACGCAAAAAACAATCTCGCGCTTTATCGTAGTTGTGCAAGCATAGAATCTCCTAAGCAACAGCCCCTTTCCGATTGTGGCCAAAGAGAAGGGCAAGGAATACGGTGATCATCTGCATGAAGACCGACCACCCGAATTTCTGTATCTTCTTTTTCGGTGTCGAAAGCATGATCTGCATTGCCGGAAGCGGTGTGTTGTATCTGCGGTTAATACGCTTCATCCGCAACTGCTCTCTCAAACGAATCTTCTGTACGTTTGTCCCCTGTCTCCCATTCCTTAAAATTATCATAACTGCCACCTCCTTATATTATTTTCTTCCCCGATAATATTTCAATGTTCAATAAATTTAAATACTTTAAAACCCAAAACCTAAAACACAAGAAATCCAACCTGTAACCTAGCGCGCGAAGTGTGCAAAAGCCTTATTTGATTCAGCCATTTTGTGCATGGTTTCTCTTTTTCTCATAGCCGCGCCCTCGCCATTCGCTGCTGCTAAAATTTCATCGGCTAACTTTTCCGCCATTTTTTTACCTTTTCGTTCGTGAGCGGCTTCAATAATCCAACGGCAACCTAAGTTAAAACGTCTTTCGCCTCTAACCTGAAAAGGGATTTGGTAGTTAGCGCCGCCGATTCTGCGTCCGCGCACTTCTAAAAGCGGGGAGACTTTTTTTAGCGCTTTATTAAAAACGTGTCGAGGGTCTTGTTTTGTTTTATCTTTAATAACTTCAAAAGCATCATACACTACCTTTTGGGCAGTAGCCTTTTTGCCTCTTTCCATTATATAATTAATAAATTTTGCGATATCAACATCGCTGTATTTTGCATCACCTTCAATTTTTCTTTTTGGTGCTGGTTTACCTCTCATAATATATTATTGTCATTCTGAACGGAGCGAGGCGGAGTGAAGAATCTCGAGCTATAAATCTACGTGATCCTTCGCCTGCAGCTCAGTATGACAGAAAAATGTTTAAATTATTTTTTAGCTCGTTTAGCGCCGTATAAACTGCGTGATTGTTTTCTATTTTGTACACCTTGAGAATCATAAACGCCGCGTACAACTTTATAACGTACACCCGGCAGGTCTTTAGTCCTGCCACCTTTTAGCATAACGATTGAATGCTCTTGCAAATTGTGTCCAATACCTGGAATATAAGCAGTTACTTCCATACCGTTTGATAAGCGGACACGACAAATTTTACGTAAAGCTGAGTTAGGTTTTTTAGGGGTAGTTGTAGTTACCTTTAAGCATACTCCTCTTTTAAAAGGCGCACCTCTACGCAACTCTGTTCTTTTACGATGTAGAGTGTCTAAAGTAGTTTGTAGCGCTGGCATTTTACTTTTACTAGTAGCGCTTTTTCTTCCTTTTTTTACTAGTTGATTTATTGTTGGCATATTTATTAGAACTTGTCCCGCATTTCACGAAATTAGAATATAAATTGCGGGGTAAACAAAAATTAACGAATATTAGCGATTTTTATACAATAGCAACTCATCGCTCTTATTCGCCTTATTTTTTTAATAAAATAACCCCGAATATTCGGGATACATTTTTATTCTTTTGCTATTTTAATTTATCAAAATATCTAAAATAAGTCAAGTATTATCTAACGATCTAAAAAAAGCGACGCCCTGTGACAAAGAGCGTCCTTGTAATACCGTTTCTATTATTTGCTGTCTTTTTTCTTCTTGATGTTTTTCAAGCCCTCCTCCACTTTTCTTTTTTCCAACCTGGGTTTTTTTATTTTCCAAAGATCTGACACCCAAAAAGGACCGTCCATATTATGGCTAAATATCACACGGAACTTTAAATTATAGTCCTCGATACAGCCCCGCAGATAAACTATCTGATGATATTGGATATAAAAAGCCTTTATTGGCTCAATCTCATCTCTTACATAAATTTCTAACATGTCGGTAGATCCCACCTGTTCAAGATACCCAACGATAATCTTGTTAGTACGACTATCCAACGGCTCAATAAACCAATAATTTTTTTTCTTGCTCACGGCAAACCTCCTTTTTCTTTTTTATTATTAATTTAACCACCAACCATTAATAAGATATTAAAAAATACGCTGACCAGTAATTAAGCTAAAAAGCCCGCCAATAATAGGCAAAATTAAACTAAAACCGAAATAAACAAAAACCAGAATAATTATAAAACCATACTGTTCTAACCTATAAAATTTTTCCTGCCAATGATAAGGTAAGAGCGGTAATAAAATTTTTGATCCATCAAGCGGCGGAATTGGTATCAAATTGAATACCATCAAAAGTAAATTGATATAAACGATTATGCCTAGCGCTAAAGCAAAAAAATCATTAGTAATCGGCGCGAATCTTAAGATTAAACCAAAGGATAGGGCGACTATAAAATTGCTTAACGGACCAGCGGCCGCAACTTTAGCCGATCCCCATTTTTGATCTCGCAAATTATAAGGATTAAACGGCACTGGCTTTGCCCAGCCAAAAACAAACCCGACGTTGCCCAAAATCATTAAAGACGGTAGCAATACCGAGCCAATTGGGTCAATATGAGGAATCGGATTCAAAGTCAGCCGACCAGCATTTTTAGCGGTGCTGTCGCCCATTTGATTAGCTGTCCAGCCATGCATATACTCATGGATAATAGCTGAAAAAACCAACACTACTATTTGAAATATTTGCAATTCAAAACCCATAAATTTTATTATTATTGTTAATTTTTATTATATAGTCATATTAGCTTTATGGCAAATCATTTCTTTAAATTGACACTGATTTTAATTTTTGCTACATTTTATACAATCTCAGCTGAAAAACTGGGGTATATTATGACAAGGAGGAAGTTATGGGGATACCGGGAGCACTTTTTATCAGTAACGACCGACAGAGAGTAGCTGACCTAAAAACTGCTTTAGCCGGCCGCGTGGAAGTCGTTTGGACCATCAATGAAGCAAGGGCAAAAAAAAACCATTTCCAATTTTCCCGACATCAGCTTGGTGGTTTTTGATGTTGACGCCTGCGAAAAGCACAATCTCATTCAGACGCATAATTGGGCGCAGCTTACCAAAAGTAATGGCGGTAGGATCCTGCTTGCGGCCACCGACAACCGAGCTCTCAGGGCTAAATACGAACAAGCCTACTGTTGCGCTTGCGCCTGTCCCTGGGACGAACTGGCAGATGTCATCATTATCTTTACTGAAAAAAACTGACATGGAGGAAGATAGCTCATGAAGAGACCAAAAATTCTGTGTGTTTGCGACCGAGTTAACGTTGCTTCTGGAATAAAGAGCGGTGATCTTTTCAAAAGAGCGCTGATCTTTTCCGCTCTTTCCAATGAACAGGCTTCTGACTATCTTAACTGCTGGGAGTTTGCGGTAATCATTCTGGATGTTGACACCCAGCAAACACCGGGCGATCAGCGTTTTGACTACCGAGCCATTTTGGATGATCTCGAGGCCCGTAATTTTCAGGGACTCATTGTCGCTGGCGGCGGCACCATCGAAAAACGCGATAAGCTTTTTCAACAACTTGGCGTCCTCGGTTACGACTATGAAGTAATCAAAAGCAAAATCGAAGACGGCACCCTCTTCCGCAATATCCTGGCCCCAACCTAAAAATCAACGATCAATCACTTCGGCCAGCTGAGTTTTTATAATCAGCTGGCCTCCTATTTTTCGCCTTATTGACGTTATTGTCAATTTTTGATATACTAATATAATTTTCTAGTTCTTAACTGGCTAGGAAAAAAAACTAAGGAGGAGTAGGACATGAGTAAGGGCATCAAAGTTCTTGTGCTCGGCACGACGGATACCTGTGCAATCTGCGAGCAGGGCGTTGTTTGGCCCGACGGTAATCTGTCGGTATCCAAAACAACAGTCAAAGCGGCAGTCGAACTCGCTGCTACCAAGACCAGCGATTGCTTCCCCATCATCGTTATTGATGGGTGCGGCGACCACCCCGGCGCCGTAGAAACAGTACGGCGAATCAGGGATGTCAATCAGACCATCCCTGTCATTGCGGTGGCAAGGCACAGCCGTCTTGACGAGCTGGTGCAGGCCGGCTGCAACTACCAATGCCTAGGCGAAAGCCACCTGCCGAGCGTCATCGGCGCGATTCTCGAGCTGTCTCATTTCTGAGGCAAACGGCAATAACCATTACTCATGTAGTAATTTACGGCCAGTCGTAAGGCTGACCGTATGTTTTTGTCAACAAGACATTTAAATACGGACTTGCTATTTTCCAAAAAGCGTGTTAATATAATTCCAGCTAATAAATAATTTCCATTTCTGTCGATTAGGCAGTTTTTTATTTAAATAATATGGCAAGAAGATGTGATATTTGCGGACGCGGTCCCCAGAAAGACGTTTCCCGCTCCCATTCCAATATCAAAACGATCCAAAGACAATACATCAATTTACAGGTTAAAAAAATTGACGGTAAAAAGATGAAAGTTTGCACTAAGTGCATTAAAACTTTATCTAAGACAAAATAATTATGTCTTTTGTTTTTAATTTCCAAAAATCCAGCTTAACAATGATGGCTATGATGATGAAGCTTCCCGGGAAGGCTGGTTTTAAATTTATCTAACAATAATTTCTAATAAACCAACAAAAAGCCTTCCCAGAATGGGAAGGCTTTTTGTTTTTACTCTCTCCCTTTGCGAAAGGGAGGGCTGGGGTGGGTTCTGTGTCAAAAAATAACCCCTCCTGTCCTCCCCTTTCAAAAAGGGGAGGAACTAAAAAATATGTTTATCACAGTAATCAACGATTGCGCGGACCACAATGCCCGTGGCCGACAACTGACTCGGTTGTCATCTTTGTTCAATTGCCCGATCAATTTTATCGGTGTTAATTCCGATCTGGAAGCGGCTGGTAATTTAATTGATGTCTTAGATGCTGCCGGTAACGCTCAGGGTGTTATTTTAGTCAATGTCGCTCCCCGACACGGCGAGGCAAAAAAATGGCACAACGGCACACCCTTTGGCTATTTTAAATTTAAAAATATTTTAATTGTCTCGTCGATCGATGGTTTAACGTTGTCACTAATAAAAAAATTAAAACTTGCCAAAAATATTAACGTGTTAGATCTCAAAAAATGTGCAGTCATAGCTTTAAAGAAAAGACTGATTAGCAAAAATGAGGCTGATACTATATTAGCTACCCAATTCCGTAGTTTTGACTTTTTGCCTCGCGTCGCTTTCTGGCTTGCTAAAAAAATAAAAATGCCGGCCGAAAAATTTTCAATATCAGAGATTGCCGACGCGCCCAATACAATTTGGTGGATTGATAACTTTGGCAATTGCAAAACCACTTTATTGGCAAACGAAATAGAAAAAATAAAAAGACTGAACAAAAAATTTGCTCGCCTGCCATTTTACCGTCGGCTAAAAGATGTGCCTGACAAAAAAACTGCCGTCGTTATTGGCAGTTCCGGTATTGGCAAAAGTAGATTTTTAGAAATTATTAAACAGGGCGGTAATGCAAAAAAATATTTTAAAATCCACAAAAATCATTCTGCAATATAATCATGCCCATGACCCGGATAAACGTGCATACCTGATTTTATAATTTCTTTTAATCTGATTAAAGATTTCTGCATAGCTTCAGGCGAGCTACCGTCTAAATCGGTGCGGCCATAAGCGCCCTTAAACAAAGTGTCGCCAGTAAAAATATTATTTTCTCCTAATAAACAAATGCCTCCAGTGGTATGGCCGGGGGTATGAATAACCTTAAGTTTGTCGTTGCCAAATTCTATTTCATCATTATCGCTCAGCCATCGATCAACGTGGAAATCGACATATTCCTTTTCACCTTCGTGGATTAAAATTTTAGCGCCAGTTGCCCGGTGCACATCTTCATTAGCAGTTGTGTGGTCGAAATGATAATGAGTGTTGATGATGTATGATAATTTTACTTTCTTTTTCTCTAGCTCGGCTAAAATTATTTCTTCGTCGTCACCTGGGTCAATGACAATTGCTTCTTGTCCGGAAAAAACCAAATAGCAATTCGTACGTAAAGGCCCCACCATTAGCTTCTGCACCTCCATAAATTATTTAAAAAAATAGTACATTAAAAAACCGGTCGTGCCAATAGCAAAAAATTCTAAGGCGAATATCTTTACAAAAGTTGTTCCCATTTTGTCTGGATCAACAAGCATAATAGAAATTTAAAATTATCTTCAATTAATATTTTAGCTCTAAAAAATTAAAAATCAATTAAGCTTCGGGGAAGGCTAATTTGTCCTCGGCTAATTTCACTACATCATCTAAGCGCCAATCGGTTTTTACTAAAAAATCATAGACCTTGCAAATGGCTGCGCGCGAAACATTCTCCGGATCGCTGATATTAGTCAGCATAACTATTGGCACGTCAGCGCCCCAACGATCGTCTTGTCTAATTTTTTCCATCAAATCCATTCCATTCATTTTCGGCATTAAGATGTCTAAAATCAATAAATCTGGCTTTTCTTTTATAGCCAAACTATACCCCTCCTCACCGTCATGAGCTCTAATTACAGCAAAACCTCTTTTTTCAAACTTACTGGCTAATGCTTCTAACATTGCTTCCTCATCTTCGGCAATTAATATTTTTTTAGCTTTTTCACTCATATATTTAAATAATACCAAGCTTAAGCTTGCTTAGATTTTTTAATATTTTTAAGATTTTCTAATTTTTTTGTCCCCTCTTTCGGCATCATCCCCTTTAAAGGGATCGTAATAAAAAAGGTGGTGCCCATGTTTTTCTTGTCTAACGGCAAATTATCCGCGTCCTGTTTTTCTTCTAGTAGTAGCTCCAAACTAGGCGATTCAAACCAAATTCTGCCGCCAGATTTTTCAACAATTGCCTTAACAACATACAACCCCAACCCGGAACCATCCTCTTGGATTTTTTTAGCTATGTCGCCGCGAAAAAGTTTGGTAAATATCTTGGGCTGTTCTTCGCGCGGAATGCCAAATCCCGTATCAGATATCTTTATAAAAACATCCTTTGCTGTTTTTTTGACAATAAATTTAATCTTGCCACCGATTGGCGTATATTCAACCGCATTGGAAATTATATTTTCAAAAATGATTTGTGTCAAACGAGGATCTAAATTAAGCTTATCAAACTTGTCATACTGCTTTTCTAGCTTAATTTTTTTTCTTTCTATTTCGGGATAAAATTTTGATAAAGCGGTTTCAGCTCTTTCAATAACATCGGTTGGTTTTGGTTCAATGACAAAGGTGCCAAGATCAATACGGGAAGCATCAAGCAATGAATTAACTAAATCAATTAAACGTTGGTTGCTGCGAAAAATTTCTTCAACATACTTTAATTGCTCCTTGCTAAATTTACCGGCATCCCCAGACAAAAGAAAATCTGAATACCATTTAACAATCGACAGGGGCGTGCGCAACTGATGGGCGGCCAAAGAAACGAAATCAGTTTTAGCCCGAGACAATTCCCGGTGTTTGGAAATATCAACCGCCACGCCCGTTTGCAACCTGCTCATTAGTTCATTTAAGGAATTAATTAGTTGCCCAACCTCATCCTTCCTGTTAGTCACCAATCTCTTTGATAAATTACCCGCTCCCATTTCCTGTACTTTTAAGGCCAGGTCAATTAAGCTCTTAGAAAAATTACTGCTAACCACGTAAGTAAAAATAAAGGTGGCGGCATAAACTATGGTAATTAAAATAAAAAGCTGCTGCCAAGAACCGCCCAAAATAGTGGCTACTAAAAATAAAGCGACGGTAGAAAAAACAAAAAAAATCAAAAGTATTTTATCGGATAATTTAATAACAAAAAATCTTTTTTTAAAACTCATGAGAAATAAAGACTAATAATTAATACTAGGCTTAACAATTTATATTTTACTATATTTTTGCTAAATAGTAAAATTTTTTATTAGCCCGTAGCCGCATTTTGAAAAGAAGCTATTTAAAAATTAAAAAAATGACGCCAGAGAAAAGATCCATTTAACAAGCATCGTTTTGTGGTGTTAACTGTACAAATACTTGACAAAATCTAAAAAATGATATATAATAAAAGGCTACCCAAAACAGTTCCTAAACAATTAAAAAGCGGTCTAAAAAAGATCTTAAAAAAAATGCCTTCCTCGGCCTGTTGACGACCAACGCCAACAGACAGCGGAAGGGTCCCAAAAATCGGGACGAAGCACTGGAGTAGTCGGCCAGGCTGCCTTCCTTCTAATCATAAATAAACAAAAAATATATGATTAGAGCAATTTCATCGGCGCTTAGCCTGCTGTTAATAATTCTAGTGCTTCGATTAGCACTTCCGGAGGTGTGGCGGACCTAGTTACGCAAATCCTGATTAAAATTTTAACGATTTTCAATCATGGACTGGATTTGACGATAACTAGCACGTCATAGTTATAGAGCGCAAAAGGTGAAGGTTTTAAAAACCATCACCTTTTTTACTGGAACTAGAAAAAACATTATTTAATTTTGGATATACAAAACATCCCGTACTCGCGGGATGTTTTATTTTGTCTTTTAAAAAACTACTTAATATCTGTCTCAACTTTTTTTTCTTCTGCCTTTATTTTTGTCTTATTTATTAAAACCATCGCTAGACTCAACGCAAAAGCCAGGACAAAAAAAACAGCTCCGTAAAAACAGGGGGTTAAAAATGGATTGGCGACATTACCAGCTCCAGAAATAGAACACCCAGTCGTGCAAGCTTTATTGTTCAGCCAATTGAACAATTCTAGAGTGAAATTTGACCAAGCAAAAACCGTGCCGATCAATAAAACAAAAAATTGAGTTAAAATTATTTTTTTCATAAATTTTATAGCTTATTTTTCTATTCTTATCTTACGCCTTTATCAAAAAATTATCAATTTGTGCTAGATATTGACTAATTTTAGATTAAATGCTATACTTAGCTCATAATTCATAAAACGTTTTATTTAACGTTGTTGACTAGCGCGCCTTTTAAAAATCGGTTCGCCAAACAAAATAGATAAATAAAACGCCAAAAATCAAAAAAATGGGTAACCAAGATTTTAGCCCACGCCAAATGGTAAAAGGTGAATGGACTTGCTCCAAATGCGGTGCAAGTATCACCGAATTACCTTTTGAACCAGATGGCGACAGGCCGATTTATTGCCGTGATTGCCATCGAGCAATGCGCAATGACAGACGTCCTGCTAGGCGCTTTTAGTCAAAAGAAAATATTATTCGCTTAATATATTTCTATAGACGAAGAAAAAAGAAGTCCCAAAACGGGGCTTCTTTTGTTTTATAAATTGATGCGACTTAAGGCAGTAACTTTAATTGTTCTTCTATAGCCTTTGCCGAATTAATTCTGTCATCCAGTTCTTTATCGCTAGCGGCTAAAACATTCTTAAAATAATTATATAGATCGCAATTTAACTTTATATATTCTTCTGGCTTTAACTTCTTGTCTTTTTCTGTCGGTTCTCCGCTTTGATAATTATAAAGCCTATTTAACGCCTCGCCGGCATAATCAACAGACACGTCAGCTATCTTCGGCAGGCCGCCGGCCATAATTGAAGCTACCCGAGTGGCAAATTCTACAATGGCGACGTTGGTCATATCGGCAATTCCATTGATACAGTTTTTGTTGGCTACCATCATAGCGTCGCGAATATCGTCACGCCCTTTGTTTATTTCTTTGACTTCATCGGAAATTTTTTTCTGTTCATTCTCTAAATCTATTTTTTTATTAGCAAGAGCGCTCTCGTCTCTGGCGCACTGGCCGTCGACGCAAGTTTTAGATACACTCACGCCGCCAAAATTTTCAACATCAACCGAGCAATCAGTCTCAAAAGTTTTTTCACAAACGTTCTCTCGCGGATTACAGCCCCTTTTCCAGGCAACACTGCCTTCGCAAACAGGCGCGCAGTCACTGTCATATTTGCAAACTGACGCCTCGGCTCCTTCTCCCGATTGCGCTTCTTCATCGGAAACTTCCTGCTGTTCGCAATTACCCTCCTTCATAATATAACCCTGCTCACAATATTTGCATTTATTGCTTTCAAACCAACCGCCTTGATCAAAACAACTTTTTTCAAATTCTCCTCTTTCATTTTCTACCCATTTTTTATATTGTTCATCTACATACTTTTTAGCCTCCGATCTTTTTAGACCAATTGCATCACAAAACTCATTATGAAAAGCGCACTTACAATATTGGAAATTAATAAAAGCTCCGCAAAAATCATCCTTTATATCGCCAGGAATAAACTTCTCTTCACGGCTATTGCAGCCTGAAAAAAGAAACAAAACCAGTAAAAAAAGGGCGGTTAAATAAAATGATTGTCGATATTTTTTTTGAACCATAATTTTAATTTAGACGCCAAAGGCTATAATTTAAAATCGAAGCAAAGCTTACCCACAACAAATAAGGAACTAATAGGTAAGCGGCTGTCTTGTTAATTTTATAAAACAAAAAAATAGAAGCAACAATCATAAACCAAAGCGCAACGATCAATATCAAAGCGCCGATTATATTCTTTTGACCAAAAAATATTATAGACCACGAAGCGTTGACAGCTAGATGTATTAAAAAGAAAATAATCGCCGGCCAAGCCAATTTTATTTCTCCCCTTTTTTGCCAGATTAAATAAAGAGAAACGCCCATCATCGTATAGAGAGTTATCCAAACAGGACCGAATAACCAGCTTGGTGGATTAAATGATGGTTTCTTCAAGGCAGCGTACCAAGTCGGTATCGCCGGTGCTGTAAACAAAGAACCAACGATACCGGCTAACTGGCAAACGGCTACAGAAACAAAGAGCGTGATAAATTTTTTCATAAACATTTAATGCGAGCCTTGAAAAATTTTGGAGAAATTATGGGCGTGAAAACCGTGCAAAATTCCATTGTCTGATCCCGCTTTGGCGGGGGAGTTTGGGATTTTGCTAGTTTTCACGGCGAATGATCCGAAATTTTTCACCGCGAGCGCTTTTTATGCAAATTTTTCTAAAAAAAGTTGCAAGGGAATTTATGGCTGTAGGACATCGTCAATCCGGCCTTCTACAGAAATTACCACATCTTTTACAGTTGGGAATTGCTTCAAAGTTTCCGAGATTTGCGCCCTGATAGCAGAAACCTTGCAAGAGCCGCCGACTCCTTTTTCTATCTCCGAACTAAAATCAACCTTAGCCGTGCCGTTATCAATTCGCAAGCTGTTAATTTTTACTCCTGGGTTAATAGCGGTAGAATAAGCATTAACTTCTTCAACCTCGGTTGGTCCGGCTAAAAGCTGTTCTAGAGCTGCTCGACCAATAGCGTCCGTTTTGGTTATAGTTCTTTCTACCGAAAAAACTTTATCGCAAGAAATTTCCGGATCTAGGCGATCATTGTTAAAAAACACTTTAATCGTTATGCTTTCACCTTTAAATAATACGGGGATTCTAAAACTGTCGGCATTTTCCGCCAAACCGGAAGGATTATCTTTTTCTAAAATCAAAAAGCCTTTTTCTCTATCAACTGGATTAAAAGTTAAGTTAGCTGCAAATGGCACCATATTTTCAGTCATCCAATCGGCTTGGGCGGTAGCAATTGTTTGCGCTAAAACATTACCCTCTTCGTCTTCCAATTTTATCGGAAACTGGGCTTCAAAAAACCAACTGCCCTTTGCCTCGCCAGCAATAGTCAAGGGACTTGTTATTACTTCGTTCAGCAATGGTGTCTTTAAATTTATATCGGCATTAGTACCGATTTCTTCCACAAAAATCTGGCCATTGACTGAACATTGGCGCGGATAACTTTCTCTCACCGGGTTGCCGACAGCCGCGCATTCAGCAAAATTAGTTATAGACGCGCTTGTTCCGCGATATTGTTCTTTATATTCCTCGCAAAACTCTTCCCACATTTTCTGGCACCTTTGCGTAGAAGGACACCAACTAAAACCAGCGGCGGTCAAACAGCCGTGTTCGTCTTTTTGCCCGCCGATTAAACTAACTCCGCAGCCGGCATTTGGCATAGCCGCAATGGGATTGCCGCGCTTTACCCATTGGTTGTTTTCGCAAACCCATTTGTTTTCACCGTAAAAAAATCTAAAACTGGCAACAACTGCTAAAATTACAACCACCGCGCCCAATAATGTAATAATAACTTTTTTTTCCATAAAATTATCTTAGCGCCAACGCAAAGAAGCAATTTTTTTGCCCTGTTTTTTATTATGCTTCTTCTTGGCTACCCTCTTTTTCTTATACATATATCAATTTATTATTTATAATATTATAACATTTTTAAAGATTGTTTTAAATCACATCCTTTTTTGGATAGTAAATTTAATATAAATTAAGCTGATAAATGCGGCTGACCAAGTTATTAATAGGACCCCCCACCAAATGCCGTTTATGCCGAAGTTTAGATAGTTAACAAAAGCGGTAAAAATAATTAAGGGAGCCAATACTTGACGGTATAAACCGATCCAAACGGCAAACTGTGGCTTTTTAAAACCTTGGAGCGAAGCCACAATTATAAATAAAATTACATAAGCCCAATAAACAAAAACAGAAATGTGCAAATATGTGATTCCCATATCTATAACATTAGTATCGTTAGAAAAAATAGCCATTAACTTTTTAGCAAAAATAAAAACCAATAAACCGCTAAAAAATGTGATGATCAAACCATAACGCAAAGATGCCTTGATTGTTTCTAAAGCTCTATCTAATTTTCCAGCGCCATTATTTTGTCCGACCAAAGTTAAAACAGCGACGTTTAAGCCAATAGTCGGCATTATGGCTATTTGATCAATCCGCGTGGCAATCCCAAAAGCTCCTACCGCTTCCTTACCGAAAGGAGTAACAAAATAAGTAATCACAAAAACCCCCAAAGCCGTCATCATCATATTTAAACTCCCCGGCAGACCTTGTCGAACAATCTGAAGAAAACACTCTTTATTCGGTTTAAACATATGCCAGCATTCACGGGCAAAAATTCCGGTGCGTCCGACGTAATAGGTTAAAAATAAAGCGCTCAAAAATTGAATCAAAACAGTCGCCCAGGCTACTCCGGCAACACCCATTTCCGGCAACACCCACCAACCGAACATAAAAGCTGGATCTAAAATCATGTTCAGTAAAAAACCAATAATTAATAAATTGCGAAATATTACGGTATTGCCCTGAGCGGTTAAAAATGAATTAAGAGTAAAGGTGGCAAAAAAGAAAATTGTGCCTAAAAAAATTACATTGGTATAAGACAAGGCTATTTGCAAATATTCTTCATTAGCTCCCAGTAAACGAAAAAGTGCTGGCGCTGATAAAAACCCAACGACAGTAATTAATATTGAAGAGAAAAAATTGAAAGTAATAGTCTGTGTGGCTAGCCAGCGAGCTTTGTGTTTATCGCCTTCTCCCAGGGCATTGGCTATTAAAGCGCTGGCGCCGGTAGAGAAGCCAGACCCCATGGCGATGATAATAAAAAAAATCGGAAAGGATATGGATATGGCCGCCAAAGCCTGAGTGGACCACAATCCGCAATAATATGTATCAACAACATTATAAAGTGTATTGAAAAAAAATCCGATACTGGCTGGTATCGCGATCTTT
>JAKJDO010000016.1 GCA_022705905.1 Patescibacteria group bacterium | reverse complement strand
GACAAAAAAAATATGACGAAAGTTAGAACAAGGTTTGCGCCATCACCAACCGGATTTTTACATCTGGGCAGCTTGCGCACTGTGCTTTTTGGCTATCTTATTGCTAAAACCGAAGGCGGAAAAGACGGTAAATTTATTTTACGCATTGAAGATACTGATCAAAAAAGAAAAGTAGAAGGCGCCGTTGAAGCTTTAGTCGATGTTTTGAATTGGGTCGGTATTAAATTTGATGAGGGCCCGCATATCGGAGGTGATTACGGACCATATATTCAAACTGAACGTTTGGATATTTACAAAAAATATATTGATGAATTATTAGAAAGAGGCGAAGCTTACTACTGTTTTTGTACGCCGGAAAGATTAGAAAAAATGAGGCAAGAACAACAAGCACGAAAGCTGCCGCCGCGTTATGATAAAGCTTGTAGAAATTTAAACAAAGAAGAAATTGCTGCCAAGGTAAAAGCAGGCGAGAAATATGTGATCAGGCAAAAAATGCCTCTTGATGGCGAAGTAATTGCACACGATGAATTGCGCGGCGATATAAAATTTAAAGCCAGTGAGTTAGATGATCACATTCTAATGAAGTCAGATGGTATTCCGACTTATCAATTCGCCAACATTGTTGACGATCATTTAATGGACATTACTCACGTTTTGCGCGGTGAAGAATGGATACCTAGTTTTCCTAAAAATATACTACTTTATCAAAATTTTGGCTGGCAACCACCAAGGTTTATTCACATTTCTTTAACTTTAAATAAAGGCGGCGGGAAGTTAAGTAAAAGACAGGGTGATGTTGCTGTTGAAGATTTTAGGGCTAAAGGATATTTGCCAGAGGCTTTAATAAATTTTAACGTTCTTTTGGGATGGCATCCTAAAGACGACCATGAACTTCTTGCCTTAGACGAGCTAATAAAAATTTTTAATTATCGAGACATGGGTATTAGCTCACCGGTTTTTGATTTAGAAAAATTAGATTATATCAACGGATATTATATTCGCCAAAAAAATATTAACGACTTAGTGGCGTTATGCCAACCGTATTTAAAGAATATTTTAAATAAAACAACGGACAAAACCAAAAAATCTGACCAATACTTAGCAAAAGTAGTAACCATTGAACAAGAAAGACTAAAATATTTAAGTGAAATAGCGGAATTAACCGAATTTTTCTTTGTTGATGAGTTAAATTTTGATAAAAATTTATTGGCTTGGAAAAAGATGAGTGTGGATGATGCAAAAGATAATTTAAGTAAATTAGATGATATTTTAGCTAATATTGAAGAAAAGGAATGGAATAAAGAAAATCTTGAAAAAGTAATTATTGAATACCTAAAAAATAATGATTTGAAAATAGGGGAGTATTTATGGCCAATGCGAGTAGCTTTAACAGGACGAGAAGCCAGCCCTGGACCGTTTGAGGTAGCAGAAATTTTAGGTAAAAGTGAGACTTTGCAAAGAATAAAACAAGCAATAAAGTAAAAAAAGAAGAAACAAAAGAGAAGGTTAGCAGCTTTCTCTTTTTATTTTTGTCAAAATATGCTATAATATAAGTATGTTTAAAAAAGAAGTTGCCCTAATTTCTTTAATTATTTTAATTGGGATGCTTGGTGGCAGTCCTTCTTCGGTTTTTGGTCAAAATAATGGCGGTGTATTAAATGATGAGGCGCTAAGCCAGGAAGTTGACCAGCTAAATAGCCAAATTCAAGGCAAAAAAAGCGAAATTCAGAATTTGCAAAAAAGGCAAGAGCAGTATGAGGCGGCTATTAAACAAAAACAGTCGGAAAAAGCTAGCTTGAACAACCAAATAGCTATTCTCGACAACAGGCTGGCTAAAGCTCAGCTTGATATTGAAGTCGTCAAGACCGATATTGATAGGATTAAATTAGAAATTCAAAAAACTGATCTTGATATAAAAAATAAAGACGAAAAAATTGAACAAGAAAAGCTGCAGATCGCCAAAATTTTAGGATTATTGCATAAACGCGACAATGTCACTTCTCTGGAAATTTTATTAGTCAACGATTCATTGGCTGATTTTTTAAGCCAGATCAAGTATTTAGAAGACATTAATGAAAGCGTAAAATCCAGCCTTGATGATTTAGAATCGTATAAAAGGCAGCTGGAAAAAGAAAAAGCTAATTTGGAAAAGAAAAATTTAGAGTTAAATAAATTAGTCGCAGACTTAGAAGACAAACAATCAAAGCTTTCTTATGAAAAAGGTTCTAAAGCAGTTCTTATAAAACAGGTAGGGGAGTCGGAAAAAGAATTCCAAAAATTGCTCGTAGCCGCCAAGAAAGAGCAGGAAGCTGCTGCGGCTGATATTTCTAACATTGAAAAAATAATTCGCGCCAAACTAGCGAAAAAAGAGGGCTACAGCTTAGAATTAAACGAAAACGGATTAATTTGGCCGGTGACGAAGAATACGATTACGGCCTATTTTCACGATCCTGATTACCCCTTTCGCAGTATATTCGAGCATCCGGCCGTAGATATTAGAGCAGCCCAGGGTACAACAATCAAAGCCGCGGCTTCCGGCTATGTGGCGCGCGTTAAATTTGATGGCAGCTCAAAATATGCCTACATTATGATCATACACGGCGACGGGCTAGCGACGGTTTATGGACACGTATCCCGAGTTTTTGTACACGAAGATGAATACGTCACTCAAGGACAAAACATAGGTTTGTCCGGTGGAATGCCCGGCTCGCCTGGTTCCGGCGGATTAACCACTGGCCCTCATTTGCATTTTGAAGTTCGTTTAAACGGCATTCCTGTTGATCCTTTAGGCTATTTGCAGTAATTTGTTATGAGCCATGAGGAAACAGTCTGCTATATATGCGCTGAAGCGTTAAAGATATTAGGGGTTGATAGTTTAAGATTTTCTATAATGCGAAAACAAAAAGACCACGTAAATATAAAACGTGGTTTTGTTGTTGGCCGCACTAATTTAAAAACCGGAATAATCAGTATTGATATTTGGACGCCAAAAGAGAGAAGACCTAAAAAAATATCGAGTATTTTGCGTACTTTATGTCATGAGGTAGCTCATCACCAAAAAAAACCATATCGTCAGCGATATCGCGGCCGTATAATTAATAGAATCCATTATCCTATATTTTATCGGCAGGTGCAAAGAAATATTAATAAGTTAAAAAAGAAAAATCTTCTATAATATTTTTACAATTTCATCTAAACTTTTTTATTTAAAAATTTATCTTATCTATAATTTTAGCTTTTTAATTTTGCACCGCCATGCATTTTTTTATGAATATCGCGTAGTTGCTTGTTGGTAACATGAGTGTAAATTTGAGTAGTGGCAATATTGCGATGGCCTAAAAATTCCTGAACTAGGCGCAAATCAACGCCATTGGCGAGTAAATCAGTGGCAAAAGAGTGCCGGATAGTATGCGGTGTAGCCATAACTGGCAACCCGGCTATTTTTACATACTTTTTAACGATATCTTCAACGCTTTTAGTAGTTAAACGGCGAGAAATATTATTTTTTTCTTTGCCTGGCTTATAGTTTATAAATAGCGCTTCGTCCATATCAGAGCGCTTATCTAAATAAACTTTGAGCCAATGTAGTGCTCGTTCTGAAAAATATATAGAGCGCACTTTTTTGCCCTTGCCAACAACGGCAATTTCCAGGTCTTTACTGCCAGATGGAATTTTAATTTGATCAACATTTAAATTAACTAGCTCGGCAACACGTAAACCAGTTGAAAATAAAGTCTCTAGTATCGCTCGATCGCGTAAACCGATTTTTGTATTAACGTCTGGAGCTAACAGTAATTTTTCAATTTGTTCTAGCTGCAAAAATTTTACTTCTTTTTCGCTTTTATCTTTAGCTAATTTTATTTTGGAAGGGGAGAGCGTAGTTATATCTTTTTCAACAAAGAATTCCAAAAGACTGCGTAAGGCAATTAAATAATAATTTTGCGTTGATTTTTTTAACGGTTGCTTTGATAAGGGATCAATATGACGCGACAAAAACACTCTATATTTCCAAACGTGGTCAGGGGTTAACTGTGCTGGTTTCATTTTGCTTAATTTATTGTCTCTTAGCCAATAGAAAAATTTATTCAAAAAGCGAGCGTAGTTCTCTTGAGTTTTTGCTGATAGCCCCTTTTCAATCTCTAAAAAATCCAAGAAGTCAACTAAATATTCGGTTATGGGTCTGCCTTTGTTCATATTAAATATTATAGCACATACACCAGACGCGTCAGTAGGGTAATAGCCCCTTGACCCGACACAGAAAATTGTATTTTTTTCTTTAATTTGCTGGCACTAACAATCGCAAACTAATTTTTTATTTTAAAAATTTTTACTTTCTATTCTTCTTTTGTTAGTTAGCTTACCGGTTTGATATGACATAAACAATAACAGCGCCGCCAGTAGAGTAGTAGTAAAAGGTCATAATAGTAGAGGTAAAATTCTAGAGATAATACTTCGCATAATGTAGATTAATTAACGTATTATGGTAAAAAATTAAGGCCGGTTTTAAGGCCTCTAGTACATGGTTACTGGGTCATGTTAATGCCCATAATCGTAATTTCTGGCGTAAATAATAATAAAATTTTGACTAGCAATAAGAATATCCCTATTACAGTTATGATAAATACTACAATGGCCAAGAAAAATATTGTTTTAAAAATACCTTCTTCTATGTTCATACAATGATTAGATCAGCTTATAAAAATTATTTTAATCCAAAAATTTAGATGTGTTAATTTGTCCACTATATTGCTAACTATTTAATAATATAACATTTCTCGCCTTCTTCGTAAACCTATCAGCTATATTCGTCCGAAATTTTGTTTTTTTGACTTTAATATTTTTCGCTTATTTTAGTATATTTTTGGCTAATATTAAACAAATTAGCTAAAATTAGTTAAAATCAACGATAGTAAACACGATCTTCGATTTTAACGTTTATATATTCTTTGTTAAAGAAATCGTTTTTAAGCTGGTCTTTTTTGATAAGCAAAACTTTTTCCGTTTGCTTATCAGCATCGCCTTGAGTGTTAAAATAAAGCTTGGGTCCATTTTCTAAATTAACTTTTACGGTATACAGTTCGTCGTCAATAATAAAACTAAGCGCCTTAAATTCATTTTTATAACCAGCCAGCTTGTGAAATAAATTTATTATAAAACTCAGGTCTGCTTGATCAATCGGCGCAGTATTATCTGTTGTTTTTTGGCTAGAAAAATTATCGATAATTGGGTAATTTTTATCCTTGATATCTAGTACATTAGTTTCGGAAATTATGCTGCCGGTTGAATCGCCGTAATAATATTTGTCATCCTCATGCCAAATTACAGCATACTGCTTTTCTTCTAGCGATACTATTAATTTGTTTGGTAATTTTTTGTTGATTTCAATGCTCTCAAAAGAATATTTTTTTTCCAGCCTTTCCTCTAACCCCAGCTCGCTGAATAAAAAGATATTGCTTTGCGGCAAAAATACCAAGGTATTACTGTTTTTTTGATCGTTGATAAGATTTTCAATCTCTTCACGAGCGATCTTACCGTCATTATTAATTTCAATATTTTTGATAGTGAAGAAACTTGAATAGAGCAAAAACCAAACTGCAGCAACTGTCAAAATAACGACTATCATTAAAATTGCCTTAACATAAGACGGAACGATAGTGACTTTGAAATTATTTACCCTGCTCTTTTTTTTAGCAAAAAAAGGATTAACATATTGCCTGGAGCTAAGCTTGGCTTGGCGATGATATCTAAATTTTTGCCGGTTTAAAAATTTTTTATTATATTTATCAAGCATAATCTTTTATTATTGTCCCAACTGCCGCGGCATAAACATGATGCTGCCCAAAAGTGTTAATAACAATCTTTTTTTCTTGACGGCCATAACTCAAGACAATCATCTGGCCTTTGTTTTGCTTTTCAACGCTAATTATGCGGCAGTCGGAATCTTCATCGAAGCCAAAACGAACTACTTTACACTTAGCATTTCTGGCGATGTCTTTAAGCCTATTATTATCTTGATTAACAACTAAAACACCGCTGGAGGGTAAACTTAAAATTAAATTTTGGTATTCTTCAATAAGTTCATTCATATCAGAAAAACTTTCTAAATATCGTTGCGTTAAATCGGTAATGACTGCCATCTGCGGCTTTATTATTGTTAATAAATAATTCATATCACCCGGGTCAGAAGCGCCGAGTTCTAAAACGAGAATATCGGGAAAATTTTTTTGCCAAATAGTTTTTAAAGCTTTAAATATTATGGTATGCCACCGGCGATAGGAGTTATAACCGCTTGGTAAATATAAGACCGACAAAGGCAGGCCAATTTCCGTGTTGAAATTTTTAGGACTGCTTCTGACCAGCCTGCCCTCCGCTAGAAGAGCCCTTTTAATCTCCTCTTTAACGAAATATTTGTTAACGCTACCGGCTACTACTATTATTAAAGGTTTATGGATAAATAAAACCAATTTAGTCAAATATTTTAAATATATTTTTAATAAATATCTGCAGATTAATTTCATAGATCTTGTAAGTATTTATCTATTCTAGCAAAAGATTCTATTATATCTTTTTCGTTGCGTCCAAAATTAATCCGCACATGCCCCTCTCCGCTCGGTCCAAAGGCCGCACCCGGCACTAGCGCAACTTGTTTTTCTTTTAGTAAATCTAAGACAAATCGCCAAGATAAACTTTTTTCATGCCCATCATTTTTATTTTTATTGGGAAAGGCAAATTTTAGTCGAGGAAAAACAAAATAGGAGCTGTCTGGTTTAATATAAGTAAAATAACTATTTAGATCATCTAATTTTTTGCAAACCAATTCACGGCGCTTAAGAAACTGCTCTTTGAAAATCTTTACTTCACTGTCACCCATTTCTAGCGCGCCCATGGCAGCGTATTGCGAAATAACCGGCGCGCACGTTACTAAAGAATCATGAACTTTTAACATTTCTTGGATAATTGATTCGTCACTATGCGCATACCCCACTCGCCAGCCAGTCATAGCATAAGCTTTAGAAAAAGAAAATACCCTGACTACCCTATTCCGTAATTCCGGAATTTCTGCCAAGGAAAATAACTGTCGGCTGTCATAAACAAAGTCTTTATACACTTCGTCGGCAATAGCATATAAATTATATTTTTCAATGATTGAACCAATTTTTTGCAGCTGCTCTTTACTAAAAATTGTGCCGGTTGGGTTGTTTGGGTCGCAAAAGAAAATAACCTTAGTTTTGTCAGTAATTTTTTCTTCTAGCTTATCGGGATCAAGCTGCCAATTTAAAGATTCGTCCAAAGGAACAAAGATTGGCTGACAACCGGCTAATTTGATTATTTCTAAATAGCTGGTATAAGTCGGCTCGGGAACAATAACTTCGTCGCCTGGATTTGTCAAAGCCAAGAGCGCTGACGACATAGCTTCAATCGAGCCAGCAGTCACTATTATTTCTTTTTGCCAATCATAAAACATGTTCTCTTTGGCTAGTGAAATTTCTATCAGTTCGCGCAATTCCGGCAAGCCTGGCGTTAATGAATATTTAGCGACAACGCCCCGTTTCAGCGCCTTTTCAACCCTTCTTTTTATACAAGCCGGGGTATCAAAGCTAGGAATGCCCTGGGCTAAAGAAATGGCGTCCGGCAACCGGCTAGCTCGCAATTCGATGTCTTTTATCGTTGATAGCTTAAGATTTTTTGTTCGTTCGAACATTATTTATATTTTGCTTTATAATATCGTCAAAATAAGACCCGAGAGACGAGCCTGCTGCGGCCAGCGCCTTGGGAAATAAACTAGCCGGAGTCATGCCCGGAATTGTGTTGATTTCAATAAAATAGATCCGACCGGTTTTTCTGTCCTGGATAAAATCAGCGCGAGCTAAATCTTTGCATCCCAGGGCTTCAAATATTTTAATGCCTTGATTTTTAATATCTTTAGCCAGGGACGAAGGAATTTTTGCCGGACAAATTTCTTCACTGCCGCCTTGGGCGTACTTAGCTTTATAGTCAAACCAACTGGAAATTTTCGGCACTATTTCTATAATCGGCAGCGTCTTAACTTGCTTTTTTTTATAAATAGCTACGGTAAACTCCCTGCCTGATACATATTTTTCTATTATTAACTCATCATCAAATCTAAAGCCATATTTTATGGCCGATTTCAGCTCTCTTAAATTTTTAGCAATCTTAATACCGACTGAAGAGCCGGAATTGTTCGGCTTGATTATGATCGGAAAAGGTATCTTTTTTATTATATTGACGTAATTTATTTTTCCCGCTTTTTTAATTAAAATATCTGGCAAAGTAGTCAGGCCATTTTTTTCAGCAACCAGCTTAGTTAATTTTTTATTCATGGCCACAGCATGCGCGTAATACGGAGAAAAGACATATTTTATGCCCAGCAAATCAAGCATGCCCTGCAGTCTACCGTCCTCCCCACCCCAGCCATGAACGGCCGGAATAACTAAATCTATTTCCCCTTTTTGCGCCAACTCCAAAAAAATTTTTATATCTTTGGTCAAATCAAATAAAACAACATTATATTTTTTCTTATTTAGATTTCTAACAATACTATCGGCCGTAATTTTTGAAATTTCTTTTTCATTAGAAAAACCACCAAAAATTATGGCGAGTCTTGTCTTTTTCATATTGATAATTATCTAGAAATTTTTGTTAGGCCTTTTGGCAAGTATTTTTGAAGCGCTTTAGGAATTGTTATTGAGCCGTCTGCCTGTTGGTTATTTTCCATAATCGCAATTAAAGCGCGGCTAATAGCTATTGCTGTGCCGTTGAGAGTGTGTAAAAAATCTTTCTTACCGTCCTTGTCTTTGTATTTTATATTTAAAGCTCGTGATTGATAATCGGTGCAATTTGAGGTTGAGGTTATTTCCGCCCAATCGCCCATGCCGCCGTCTTTATTGGGCTTGCCTGGCATCCATGCTTCTAAGTCAAAAGTGCGGTAGGAAGGCGCTCCTAAGTCAGCAGTACAATGATCTATTACTCTATACGTCAATCCCAAGCCTGAAAAAATTTCTTTTTCGATCTCTAAAAGTTCGCGATGAGCTTCTTCGCTTTTTTCAGGCAGCGTATATTGGAACATCTCTACTTTAGTAAATTGATGGACTCTAAAGATGCCTTTGGAAAATTTCGAATAAGAACCAGCTTCAGTGCGATAACAATGGGAAACAGCTACGTATTTTTTAGGCAAATGTTCTCCATCGATAATCTCATCTTTATGATAACCGCCCATTGTAATTTCGGCTGTACCAATTAAACTTAAATCTGTATTTTCTACATTATAAATTTGCGTTGATTCACCGCGCGGATTGTAACCTAAGCCTTCCAGTATTTCACGTTTAGCTAAATCGGGTGTTGAAAAAGGTATAAAACCCTTGTTAGTGGCCAGATCTAAGGCGTATTGCACTAGCGCAAATTCCATCAATGCCAGTTCATTTTTTAAATAATAAAATTTAGCCCCAGCAATTTTTGTAGCTCGATCAAAATCAATCAAATCTAACTTTTCTGCTAATTCGACATGGTCTTTCGGCTCAAAATTAAATTTTGGAATTTTACCGATAATTTCTAAAACCGGATTATCATCTTCGTTGGCGCTAATTGCCACTTCTGGATGGCTCATGTTTGGAACCATCATTAACATTTCTCTAAATTTTAAACTCACTGCCGCCAATTCATTTTCTAACTGTCCGATTTGGTCGCCAATGCTTTTCATCTCGGTGATTATTTCTGAAGTCGGCTTGGTTTTAGAGGCTGCATTTCTTTTCGCGCGCAAATTATCAATAGCTGATTCTAATTCCCGACGTTTTTTATCAACTTCTAACAGCTCGTCAATATCAACATCAGCCAATCTGCTTTTAGTATTTTTCTTAACCGCGTCAACATTTTCACGAATAAATTTAATGTCTAACATAATATATGATTTATGATTTAAAATTTTTGATTTATGATTTTTCCAAGATTGCCTTTTAATACTGTCGGCTGGACTGCTTTAATTTCGTCTTGATAGTAAATTATCTTGGGAATATTGTGCAATAAATAAATTTTTTTATTCAAAATGTAAGCGTGCGAGATTTCAAATAAAACTGATCCGCCAATATATCCAGGGATCCCGTGCTTTTTAAAGTTGCAGACCAAAATGGCGTCTGATTTCTTTATAGCGTTGTAATACCATCTAAATGTATTGTGTTTTATTTTTACTTTATGATGACCTTTTTTAATTCGATCTTTTAGCTCCCGATCACCTTCTGCATATTTTTTCATTAATTCATGAGAATAAACAATATGTCCAGCTTTTTCTAGTTTAGCTTTTATAGCGTAAATTTTTTTAGCGTTAGATATGCTGCCAAAAATTGTTATTCTCATACAATCTTCGTCAGGTCATTGTTTATCACTAAAGGATCCATGGCCAATATTTCATCGTAATACGTTACCTCGGTAGGAATCGGATTTAATAAATATATGCGTTTATTATTTACATAAGCAAATCCTATTTCCATCAAAGTATTACCGCCGATATAATTCTTTTTACCATTTTTATCAAAATTGCAAACCAGTATTGCGTCGCTGTCTAATATAAGCTGGTACCACAATTTTATAAAATTATATTTTCTTTTTGCTTCAGCATGATCCTTTTTTACTTCTTCTATCAACTCTGCGGCTGTGCCGTCTGCGATACCAAACATATCTTTATGCATTTTAGGTTCATGACCCATTTTTTCCAATTCCCTATAAATTTCTACTAGCTGTTGGGCAAACTTCACACCACCGCAAATTGTTATTTTCATATCATTTTTGATGTTTTGTAGATTTCTGGTTTGTGTGGTTTTAATCGCACAATTTTCGTTCGTTTTAAAGCTAGCTCGTCTAATTTTGTTATCAGATCGTCAACAAAAACAAATTGGTCATAGCCGAGAAAGATGATGTCTGGACGGTATTTTTTTATAGTCGCATATTTATCTCGCAAATTTCCCAATACAACCAACTCTGCAATTTTGTATTTTTTGACCTTTCTCAATCGACTCAATTCGTTATTTTTTGATTGACGACCTTTAACCCGCTCAACTGTTTTGTCTCTGGCGATTACGGCGATGATATAATCGCTGTGTTTTCTAGCCTGCGCAAATAAGTGTAGATGTCCTGGATGCACAATGTCAAAAGTGCCAAAAAGCATACCTGTTTTTTTACTTCCTTTATTGTTGTAGGAACTATTTTTTGTCATTTCGAGCGTCAGTGAGAAATCGCTTTAAGGTTTGTATAATACGTATAAGGGATTTCTCTTCCGCCAAGGCGGAATCGAAATGACAAAACGACTTAATCATTTTTTGGCTTCATTAGCGGGAAAATCTGGCATTCCCTGCCCGTTTTGTTCATCAAAAAACTAAAGAGCCGTTCACTAGTACCAAAACCACAGGTCGGTGGCATGCCGTATTCTAAGGCCTCAACAAATTCGCGATCAAACATTTGCGCTTCTTCGTCGCCAGCTTCGCGTAACTTTTGCTGCTCAGCAAATCTTTCGGCTTGGTCAATAGGGTCATTTAGCTCGCTAAAGCCGTTACCAATTTCCGAGCCGGCAATAATCGGATGAAATCTTTGCGTTAATTCCGGGCGATCATTATCTCTCTTCGCTAAAGGTGAGACGGACACTGGTACGCCAACCAAAAAACCCGGGCCAGCGATTTGCTTACGACAATATTTCCATAAATTATCAATCGCACGTGTTATGTTAAAACCTTTAGCGTCGTATTCTACTTTTAGTTCATCTAATTTATTTTTTATTTCTTGCTCGGAAGTATCTAAGATATCAACGCCCGTCATTTTCAAAACGGTATCGCGGTAATCATAGCGCTGCCAGGCTTTGCCTAAATCTATATCAAAATTTTTGATTTTGAATTGCAATGTGCCAAAAACTTCTTGCGCCACATATTTATAGAGCTCTTCAACTAATTTCATACCGTCTTCATAGTCGGCATAAGCCCAATAAAATTCAAGCTGTGTGTAGTCCTGCAAGTGCTCGGCATCCATACCTTCGTTTCTAAATTGTCGACCGATTTCAAAAGTTTTTTCTAGTCCCGCAACCATTAATCTTTTTTGCCACAATTCGCCGGTGCAAATACGCAAATAAACGTCCATATCTAGCGCATTGTGATGAGTAACAAACGGCCTGGCGTCAGCGCCACCGGTTGTCACTTCTAAAACGGGGGTTTCCACTTCTATAAAACCGCGATCAAGCATAAAAGTGCGTATCGCCTGCCAAAATTTAGCTCTTTTTAGTATCAAGTCCTTTGTCTCCGGATTTAATAAAATATCTAAATATCTTTTTCTTAATAGCTCTTCCTCGTCTTTTAATCCGTGCCATTTTTCCGGCAATGGTCTGATAGACTTTGATAATAACGTAAAACTAGCAGCCATCACGCTCTTTTCGCCCTTGTGGGTCGTAAAACAAGTGCCCACAATCTCAACAAAATCGCCCATATCAATATATTTATCAAATATCTTATATTTCTCTGTGCCAATATCTTTTTTGGAAATAGCTATCTGCATCTGGCCAGTTCCGTCCTGGAGATTCGCAAAAGTTAAGTTGCCATGAGCCCTCTTGCTTAAAATTCTACCAGCCAATATTACTTTATTTTTTCCCTCTTCCGAGCTAGTGAAATTAGCTAAAACAGAAGCAATAGTATCGGCGCGGTTAGATTTAGATGGATAAGGGTTTATGCCCTGTTTTTTTAACTCCTTTATTTTTTCTAGCCGTTCGTCTCTTTCACTTAGAACTGCTGTTTTTGTCATATATTTTATCAAAAAATTTAAAAATTATGCTTTTGATAGCAACCTAAAACTATAGATATTTTACGATAAATTAGGGAAAAAGTCAAAAAGTCGGACTCAGCCGACTTTTCTTTTTGCAGATATATTATATTTCTATTCTATTTTTGTTATCGTATATTCCATTTCGCCTTTAGGGGTTATTACTTTTACTTTATCGCCTTTTTTTCTATGGAGAAATGCCCGCCCCAAAGGAGATTCGTTGGATATTTTACCTGCTGTTGGATCGGCCTCGTTAAAACTAACTATTTCATATTCCCTTTCACCAGCTTCACATTTTACCTTGACTCTTGAACCCATTCCGACCGTATCTTTGTTCTGGCCATTTTGTACAACCGTTAAATTTTTTATCATCGTTGACAATTCAGCAATACGGCCTTCGTTAAAAGCTTGTTCGTCCTTAGCTTCGGAATATTCAGCGTTCTCGCTCAAATCGCCCATGTCCTTGGCTTTTTGGATGCGATCTGCTATTTCATGTCTTTTTGTTAAGACTAAATATTCTAGTTCTTTCTTTAATTTATCATAACCTTCTTGAGAAATAATTTGATCAGGCATAGAAAATTAATTTTCAATTTCCAATTTTCAATTTCCAAATAATGTTGGAATCGTCAATCAGAATGTAATTACTCATAATAATAATGAATATACACTAGTTTCCATTTAAGCGCAAGAGTTAAAATTAAATTAATTTATTTTGATAAAAATGGCTAACTTTAAATAGAATGTTGCTATTTACGCTCAATACTATGTTTTATCTTTTACGTAGTCTCTCGATAATAGCCGAACTTATCACCAGATAGCCAAACCCTAATGGATGATTGAGGTAGGGACTGAAAATATTTACAGCCATCAAGGAAATCATGCCCAAAGATAAGGCTATAACCAATACACTAGCATCGTCAAATTTTTTTTTGGCAATTTGATAAACATCAATTAAATAAATTTTAAACAGCAAAATTAGATAGGCCAGTAATCCCAAAAATCCTAATTTCAGCCAAATATCTAACCAACCCCATTCAAAAGCATAAGTCGTATAAATACCGTCTGGATTTGATTCTAAAATTCGCGGGTCGCTGGTTCTATAAGTTACGGTTGCGCCAAATCCTTTACCCAGGACAGGCGCTTTTGTGATTGCTTGCCAAAGCGGCGGCAGTAGAGACCAGCGCGAAGAAGCTCCAGCTTCGTCCGTAAAAGCAGTTGCTCTGTCTGATAACAATTTTGTAGTATTAAAACCGCCGATAGGATTAAACAAAGGAAAATTAACAACCGCCAAAATTAATAGCGCGCTTAAAATCCCTGCGGATATTGATAGCCAAATGAATCTAAATAATTCTTGCCATTTTTTTCTGAAGAGTATAATTAAAAATAACACTAAATTAGACAATACCAGTCCAATCCAGTTGCTCCGAGAAAAATTTATGATATTGATGGCAAAAACTGTAATAAAAATACTATAAAAAATAAAAAATTTTTGCCCCTGATTAAAATTTTTTATTTTTATTTTTTCTAATAAGCCACTTCTTATTAAAACAACGAGGCATAGCAAAAAAGCGACAAGAAGATAAATATGCGATTGAAAAAATATTCTGAAGAAACCGCCTTGGATTAAAGTTATTTCTCCCACCCCAGTCGTTCTAATCCAACGGTAAACAACAAAGATCATATCGCCGATATCGTGCGAAAATAAAAAAACTAAAACCAAAGATTTAAAAATTAACCATAAAATGGCGGCAGTAAAGACTTGGATCAAATCTGGTATGATGCTTTTTTTCTTGACAACGAATAAATCATAGGCCGGCAAAATTAAAGCTAAATACAGCCAACCATTAAAATCGAAAAAAATATTAGCTAAGTTGTGCTGTTGAATCTGTCCATTTACTAAAGCCAAGATAATAAAAACAAAAAATACTAAAAAATAATAAAAGTTATCTGAGCTGCGCCAGTTAAAAATAACTTGTTTAGTTTTTATAGAAGTCCAAATTGTTTTAAAAAGCCATGCCAGTAAAACTATCAACCACAAAGCTATACGAATAGAAATCGTTTTACCGCCCAAATCAAAATAAAAAAGATAACCTTTTGAACCAATTAACAATTCAGCAACAAGAACCAGGAACCCCCATTCTAATTTATAAATAGAGATAGCCAGCACCAATGATACAACCATAAAAAATCCTAGAGCATTTACCCAGGAAGTTGTATAACCACAAAAAGAAATAAATTCTAAAGCTATTATACTAAGTAAGGTTATTCGCCAAGTTTTACCGAATAGATCCATATTATTTTAAGAAATATTTTACTTCATCACCTACTTTAATATTATGTGCGTCGGAATAGCCGGCATTTACTTCCAAAACATAATTTACTGGAATTTTCGAGTTATAAGCCCTTGTTGGACTCTCGCCTTCAGGGGATAAATTTTTATCGATTTTTATAATTTTATTATCATTAATCCAAATAATATCCAGCGGAAAATTCATGTCTTTCATCCAAAATGTCAAATTCTGTTTTTGCGAGAATATAAAAAGCATACCTTCATCTCGACCTAAATCCTTCTGATAGCTAAGCCCCTGAACCTGTTTTGCTGGCGTATCGGCAATGATTAAATTAACTTTTGTATTATTAATTGTCAAATAAGGTCTGGGGTTTTTCTGTTGTTTGGCGATAAAGAAGACGACGCAAAACAGGATTAAGATTATAAATATAAACAAAAAAATATTTAATTTTTTCTTCATTTGTTTTTTTCTGGATCCCGGGTCAAGCCCGGGATGACACAATTATTGTAAATGGTGTTTTTCTTTTATAACCTTTTGGGCTGAATTATATCTTTTTACCGATGGCCAAAAGGGTAAAATTTTATAAGCAACTTTAGGCAGCCAGGAGCTCATAGTACTGCCGGCATGTATTTTATAAAGCTCAACATCAATCCAGAAGCCTTTATGTCCGCCTTCCATCATTGTTAACCACAAATCCCAGTCTTGAAACTTTTTTATTTTTTCATCAAACCCAGGAAAAAAATCACGCCACATTAAAGAAGTGGTGTTAATATAGGGCATTTGTTTCAACCTTTCTTCTGAATACGGGTAAGATCGAAATTTTTTTCCGCGCCACCTGAAAGAAGAATAAACAAAGCCAGCTTCGGGATGATGGCGTAACGCCCCTTTCATAATTTTTAACATCTCCGGATATAGCTCGACATCAGCATCACAAAAAATAATAAATTCACCTCTAGCTCGTTTGGCACCAGCATTGCGCGCAGCTTGCGGGCCAGCATTATCTTGAGAAATGTACTCTAATTTATAAGTAAAGATGCTCTTATGTTTTTCTATTATTTCGTAAAAATTGTCAGTCGAACCGTCGTTAACGACAATAATTTCGTAATTATCGTATTTTTGATTTTTTATGCTTCTTAAGCATCTGTCTAAACTTTTCGCTTGATTGTAAACGGGGATTATAATTGAAATCATAAATTTTTTTGTCATTCTGAGCGCAGTGAAGAATCTCAGGATCCCTCACTTCCTGCCTGCGCAGGCAGGCGTTCAGGAAGACGATGTATAACATTGTAAATTTTATCAATTTGTTTTTCCCAATTGAATTCGTTTATTGCCCGCTCTCTCCCCTGTTCACCTAATTTAATTCTTAATTTAGCATCTTGAGCCAAACCAATAACCGCACCGGCAATTCTACTTATATTTTCCGGGTCAACTAATATTCCCGAATAAGCGCCTTGCACAGCGTCTTTAGTGCCGCCGCTATCACCGGCAATAACGGGTTTGCCGGCTAAATTAGCTTCTAGATAAACAATACCGAAGCCCTCAAAATCGCCGTCTATATTTCGAGCTGGCATAATAAAAATATCGCACAGCGATAACCATGCCCATTTTTCCTTATCTGCAACTTCGCCTAAAAATATAACATTATTTATACCTCTAGCTAATTCTTTCAAGTAAATTTTGTCCGGACCGTCACCAGCGATTATGTAATATAAATTTGGCGCTGATTTTAATATCTCCGGCATCGCCTTGATCACATTATCAACCCCTTTTCTTTTTACCAGACGACCGACACTAAATAACACAATTTTGTTAGTTAGATTATGCTTAAATCTTAATTCTTCAGTGAGTTGATTGTCTATTTCTAATTCTGGATCAATGCCGGGATGAACAACTTTTATTTTTTCATATTGATTTTCTTTTAAAAACTTCCTTGTTAAATCAGCTGTATAATTATTGACGCAAATTATATTTTCAGCTTTAGCTAAAATTTTATAAGCCAACTTGCTTTTGCGCGGCAATTTTTGCGCATAAGCTAAGTCCATGCCGTGCAAAAAAACGGTATAGGGAGTTCGGGTAATTTTTGACACAAAATAAACGGCTGTGCCTAAAGGTAAAATATGACCGACGATGATATGGTCAATCTTTTCTTTTTTTATTTTTATATACAATTGCCAAATAGCCGGTAACCATTTTATTGGCAGCCATTTTTTAATCAGCTGGCCTTCGTTATTATGCAAGACAAAAATTTCGTCTGACTTGCCCACCGAAGCCTTGGCGTAGGTGGGCCAACGACCAACTAAATTGCCGTAATAATTAGCTACCCCGCCTTTAAATGGCGGGCATTCCAATGTAAATAATAATAGATTCATTTTTGTTTATTCGCTAGGAATGTTTTTGCTGATAAATGAATTAAATATACTAATTAAATCTTCTTTTTTAAAACCGCCCAAAGCTAAAATCACCAGTAAATACAAAACGCCCGCCAGACCTATCAATAAAAAGATATTAATGAATGGTTTAAACAAAATAACGAATCCAGCCATTAAAAACGATGCAAACAATGTTTTAATAAAAATAACAGCGACTTTTTTCTTATTGTATTTTATAATTTGCGGCACGACGATTAAGCCTAGGGATAGCATTAAAAAATTAGCAGCCACAACTGTTATACTAGCGCCAACAGCCTGCCAGCGTGGTATCAAAATCAAATTTAATATTATGCTAAAAACTAAAGCAACGGCCATATTAATTGTGTTTCTTTTTTGTCTATCGCAGGCATTAAGCAAAGATCCGACCGGATAGTTCACGAATAAAAACAGCAAGGCCAGCATCCCAATATTTAACGGAAGCAAAGCTTCAATATATTCCGGTTTAAAAATAGAAATCAATTTATCGGAAATAGAAATTATGCCGAATGTTATGGGCAAAGAAATAACGATCAAATAATTCATAGCCCTTTCAAAAGTTATAGCGAGCTGTTCGCGATTGCTGGTCCAGTAGCTGGCAAAGGCGGGATAGACAGAGGCTGTAAAAGCCATGGGCAAAAATTGTAAGGCGAAAATTATTTTAAAAGTTACCTGATAAAGACCAACATATTTGTCGCCGGCAAAAAACGATAAAAGCATTGAGTCAAAATACGTAAACATCCTTTGAAAAATACCATACAGAGCAAAAGGAATAACCAAAAGCGCCATATTTTTTATCAAACCTTTGTCGAGTGATGCTAAAATTTTTGTCTTCAATTTTAAAATTACAATATTAAACGCATACAAGAAGTTAAAGATACTGGCTAGTGCTAATACTGACATCTGCCATTTTAATCCGTAATTAAATTTAATCACTAGAAATCCTAAAATTATAACTATCAGCTGAAAAATAACCGACGCCACACTTTCATATTTTAAATTGTGAAAACCGCGCGCGACTGCAAAAAACGAAAGTGTGAAAGAATCGAGAATCATACTAACGACAGAGATATAAACGAGCTGCTTGGTTATTGATGGATATCCTAGTAAATTGATAATAATAACGGCTGTTAAAAGTGACAGTCCGGCCAAAATAGATTTTATCAATAAAGTAGTGCCTAATAGCTCGCCTGCTTTAGCTTGATTTTTAGCGACTTCTCGAGTCAAAACATTTGACAGTCCTAAATCAATAAAAATAGCAAAAATAGTTGTGAACGAAATGGCAAAATAATATTTACCTAAATCTTCTGGTCCAAAATTACGCGCCAATAAAATAAAATAAGAAAAACTGATCACTTTCTGGATTACTAAAGCAACTGTAAAATATGATGTGTTTTTAGCTATATTGTTTATTTTTGATGACATAGTCTCCTACTCTATCTTCACCCTGCCTTCTACCTGCAGCTTGCCTTCACCACGGTAAGCAGGCCGGGGATTAGTAAATTCATAAGCCCCGACATCATAAGCATCATAGGTAGGACGGCGGGTGCTGATAATATCGCTGGTAATAGTAGACAGGGTAACGCCAGAGTCATACAGCGGTGAGAACATATTTCTGACAGTAAAATCATAGTTGATATAATCAGTAAAAGCAATATTCCAACCCTTAGTTTCATTAGTAATATCTGAACTGATATTAATCCAATGGCTATCAGCACCAATACTGTCATCAGAAGCATTATGGTCAGCGGTTAGACTGCCGCCAGTTGACGATAAGTCAGTGGTATTATTAAAAATAGCATTATTTCTTAGGGTAAGTGTACCGCCCGTCTGGTAGACACCAACAGTACTAGAGCTAATGGTATTATTATCCACATAGGCTAAACCGTTGTTAGCTCTAATACCAAATTGGCTAGTGCCACGGAAACTATAGACCAGATTATTGTAAATATAAGTTTGGGCATTAGCGTCATTAATATAGATCGCGGCTAAGTCTGTATTGTCTAAATCATTATTTTTGATAATAGCGTGAGTAAAATAGGACGGCGCTGTATCAGCGCTATTATTAAAGTAAACTGCCGAGCGGGAATTGCTGCTGCCGTCATTCAAGGCAATTTGCAAACCCTCTACTCTCACTTGACCATTACTAATAGTTAACGGAATACTGTCGTTGCTCAGCACCAGACGGTATTTAGAATCATCCCAAACTCCGGCATGGCGTTGGCTGGTACCGACTTCAGTAGTTGCTCGAGGGGTAAAAATAGTAATGGAACTAGAAGTGGAAGTAGTCCAACCGGAAATGGCTACGGCAGCATCATCAGGACTGGTGGCGCCGTAGCAGGCAATTTTAAGAATAGTGCTCGAAGCATCTAAATCGCTACCATAGCCGCTGACTGAGCCGACGAGAGACGCGTCAATAGCCGTATTAGAGGTGCGAGACTGCCAGTCAGCTAGTTTAGATGGGCGCGGTAAATAGCGGTGGTGGTAGCGTCAGCGGTTTCTGGATAATAACCGTTCCAGGTTTGGACACCATAGGTAGTAGAACTGATACGGGAAGTGATAAAAGCCAGCTTTAGTGGGTCGCCGTATTGCAGAGCATCACCGACACCAATATTATTGGGCATAGCTTCGGCAAAAGTAGCCGTGGAAGTACTGATAGTAACCAGCGCGCTGCCCGTGTTGAGGTTAGATGAGTCATTACCAACCGAGCGGTAGAGCGTGGCTTCAATCGGAGCCTGGTCAGCGCCAATGTCCCAGAAGTACTGGTAGCGGGCTTCGCCTTCGAAGTCGTCAGTGACGGCTAGGTGGGAATCAGTAGCCAGGTAGTAACCGGTGTTTTTAGCGGGCGAGCCAGAACGCATATGGAAGTCGCCGGTGGCGGTATTGTAGAAATTAACTGTGGAGGTAGTAACCGAGTTAGTACCCGGAGCCGTCCAGTCGGCTGATAGATTGTTTTTAGAATTAGCGGAGAAATTAGCCTGGTTAAAACTAGTGGTACAGCCTTGGGCTAGATTGTTAATAGCAATAGTATCACCGTCATCTGAGTAGTAGCAGGCAGTGCCGCCATAGGCCGTATTGTTGTAGAGGTAAATAGTATTGTTAGTCGCGCCACCCAGGTCATAGTCTCTAGTGAAGTTGCCGAAGACCACATTATTCCAGAGTTTAGCCAGGGTTTGGCTAGCTAGTTTGAGACCAGTGCCACCGGCTTCGGTATTGGTGCGTTTAATTAGGTTTTTAGAAATTTTAGTACCAGTGATATTAGCGGCGGCATTGTAGGAGTAAAGACCATAGCCCGTGCCGTTTTGTTCAATCTGCAAACCCTCAATCTCCGTGTAGTTTTGGGTGTTGGTTAGGGAAGCAGCTGGGGAGGTAGAGGTGGCTGCCAGAATATATTTAGCGCTGTCCCAGGAGCCAGCGTGGCGGGTGGTAGTAGC
>JAKJDO010000015.1 GCA_022705905.1 Patescibacteria group bacterium | reverse complement strand
TGATTTTAATTTCTTCAGCTGTTCGCTCGCCAATAGCTAAATTATATTTTCGACGAATGTAATCAATAATAGCCTCGTCAAATTTATTACCGCCGACTCTGACAGAAGTTGATGCTACTATTCCTCCCAAAGAAATCACCGCCATTTCCGCTGTGCCGCCGCCGATATCTATTATCATATGTCCGGAAGGCGAACCAATAGGAATGTCCGCGCCAATAGCTGCGGCCACTGGTTCTTTAATAATATACGCGGCTTTTGCACCAGCGGCGATAGTGGCGTCAATAACAGCCCTCCTTTCAGTTGAAGAAATTCCTGCTGGTACGGCAACCATCACTTCCGGACGAAACAAACGAACTCCACCCAAAGCTTTATTAATAAAGTAACGCAACATCGCTTCGGTGGTTTTGTAGTCGGCAATTACTCCATCTTTTAGTGGCTTCATAGCAATAATAGAATCCGGAGTTCTCCCGAGCATGTCTTTGGCTTCATTGCCAACTGCTAATATTTTTTTATCAGCCATGGAAACAGCCACTACGCTCGGTTCGTTAATAACAATGCCACGTTTTGGCAAATGCACTAATGTATAAGTTGTTCCCAAATCAATGCCAATTCTTTTTAGTATCATAAATTATTTAATATTAGATAAAAAATAACAAAAAATAACTTTAAATATATAAAAATTATATCAATTAAGAAATAAAATAGCAAGACTTTTGACTCAAAAACCTTGCTATTGTACCTTTTTATTCGCTAATCAATGCTTTAATCGGATCAAGACGGGCTGCTTTTCTGGCAGGATATAAACCAAAGGCCAATCCAAAAAAAGTCGAAAATCCTAAAGCCACGACAAAAGATTTTAATGGCACAATAAACGGCCAATTAAACCCCAGGTGATTCGCGCCAAGGTAAATAGAAAAAGAAATCAACACTCCCAAAACTATGCCAATAATACCACCGGCAACTGTTATGATAATTGATTCGATTAAAAATTGCCACATGATATCTTTGTATTTTGCGCCAACGGCCTTGCGCAGGCCAATTTCCATTGTCCTCTCAGTGACCGCAACATACATAATATTCATTATTCCCACTCCACCAACCACCAAGGACACGGCCACGATAGCTAGCAAAAGCAAAGTAATAGCTCCTGTCACAGTTTCCATTATTTCTATAGTTTCGACCATAGTAACTACCCGAAAATCATCTTTGCTGGTATCAGTTAAATCTTCGCCGATATTTTTTACTAAACTTGACTGATCTAAATAGACGGTTTTTATATCGTGATTTTCTCTTAAAGTTAGACGCATATTCTCGGCAGTTTCTTTTAGTCTGCTAGTATCGTGCACTTGATGCATCATATACATAACATGATCTATACCCATCACTCTTTTTTGCAAAGTTCTGATAGGCATATAAACCATATCATCAAAGTCAAAGGTCATAACGGCGCCCCTTTCTTTCATGACACCGATTACTCTGTATTTCTGTTTACGTATAGTGACAAATTTACCAATCGCCTCTCCGTTCCCAAAAAGTTCTTTTTTCATCTTGTGCCCCAGTACTATAACTTTTTCCAGCGACTTGTCTTCGGCGTCTGTAAAAAAGCTGCCAGTTTCAATCTCAGCTTGATCTATCTCAATAAAACTGGCTGTCACGCCCATGACAACTGATCTTTTTTGTTCATTCCCGTAACCAATTTGTTCTTGACCAATCACGCCGGCATAAGCGTTTTTTATGTTAGGCAATTTCAACAAATCATCCATATCTTTTAAAGTCAATGAAGTCACTTGCACTCCCATAGCCATAGATGTTGCACTTTGCTGATCAACCGCCGAACCCCTTTTGTTCGAGGGTATTTTTATCTCCGTTTCGATTAAATCTGGTCCACCAAAGGATTGCACCTGCCCAACAATCAAGTTTTCAATACCAGCGCCAGCAGAAAAAACAATAATTACGCTAGTAATACCGATAACAACCCCCAGTACAGTCAAAGAAGTGCGCAGCAAATTGCTGCGCATTGAAGTCAAGGTAGTTTTGATATAATCGCCTATTTGCATAAATTATTCATGTCTCAGGGCCTCAACCGGCTCAAGCCTACTGGCTCTGCTAGCAGGAAAAAGGCCGAATATAATGCCAATCAAGGCTGAAATACTAACCGCTATTAATATCGAAAACATTGAAACAACAAACTCCCAATCATAACCCAAAATATTAAAAACCAGACTAACTATATAAGAAATTACCGTGCCAAGGACTATGCCAACAATGCCGCCAATCATAGTTATTGTCACCGCCTCGCTTAAAAATTGCATCATAATATTAAAATTATTAGCGCCAACAGCCTTGCGCAGGCCAATCTCTCTAGTCCTTTCAGTCACACTAACTAACATTATATTCATAATGCCGATTCCACCCACCACTAAAGACAAAGCGGCAATTGCTGCTAAAAAATACTTTAAAGCATTGGTGATAGTGCTGATCATGTCAAGCGCTTGAGCGGCGCTCCGCACAGAAAAATCGTCGTTTTTGCCGCTTTGATCTTTAATATTGTGCTGCTCTCTCAGTGTTATTTTGACATCTTCAATAGTTCTCTCGACGTTTTCGTCGTAATCAACTTTAGCTCTTATTAAACCTAGATGGTTTACGCCGGCAATAAGTTTTTGCATCGTCTTTAGCGGTATAAAAACTTGATCGTCGTAATCCTGCATCGCGACCGTACCACGACCCTTCATAACTCCGACAACCTGAAAAGTTTGTTTTTTTATTTTAACATATTGTCCTAAAGCATCCGACTCGCCAAATAATTCTTTTTTGACTGTGCTGCCTAAAACTACTACTCTGGCTAAATTTCTTTCTTCTTCTTCGGTAAAAAAACGACCTTGCGCCACTTCACCACCCTCGACGTCAAGATAACCAACCGTACTACCCCTCAAACTAGTGTTATATAAATTATTTTGCCAACTAATATTATCCTGCCCATTGTAATAACCAACGACCGCCACCAAATGAGGCACGTTTTTTTTATCACTAATAGCCAATAAATCATCGTAAGTCAATGTTGTTATGGTGATGCCCATAACTGACGCGGGCGGTTCGTTCTTTTCCGAGCCTCCCGGCAAAATACCAATCAAGTTAGTGCCGAGAGATTTTACTTGCGATAGAATTAAACTCTGAGCACCGGCACCCAAAGACATAATAATAATAACAGCAGCTACGCCAATAATAATTCCCAGCATTGTTAAAAAACTTCTCGCCTTATTAGAGAGAAGTGCCTTAATAGAAGTCTTAATAGATTTTACTACAATCAAAATCATATTGGCTACTTTAAATTTATACCATCCGTGGCAATACGGCGGTTAGATACCTGAACATCTTCAACGATCAATCCGTCTTTTATCTTTATGATCCTTTGGGCATGCTCGGCGGTATAAGTTTCATGGGTTACCAAAATAATAGTATTGCCCATTTTGTTTAGATGCTGCAATATTTCCATCACTTGTATGCCAGACTTTGAATCTAGGTTGCCCGTAGGTTCGTCGGCAAATATTAAGGAGGGCTCGTTCACTAAGGCTCTGGCGATTGCTACCCGTTGTTTCTCGCCGCCAGAAATTTGGTTGGTAAAATAATGCAAACGATGACCCAAGCCAACGCTCTCTAAAACATTTTTGGCTTTTTCGTCAATATTTATTTTCCTTTTTGAATAAGTCAGGGGGAGTTTAACATTATCTAATACAGTCGTCCTGGGCAATAGATTAAATGACTGAAAAACAAAACCGATTTTTTCGTTTCTCAAAATGGCTAACTCGTTGTCATCTAATTTAGTCACATCTTTGTCTTCAAAAAAATAATCGCCGCTAGTCAGCCTGTCCAGCAAACCCAAAATATGCATCAAGGTTGACTTGCCGGAGCCAGATGGACCCATAATAGACACGAATTCTCCTTTTTCAATGGAAAAAGAAAGGCCGTGCAAGACTTTAGTCACGACCTCTTCCGCGCAATATTCTTTTCTTAAATTCTTAACATCTATTAGCATAGGCTATTTAGACGAACTAGTATAAGTAACTACTAACTCTCCCTCAGCTAAACCGGAAACTATCTCTATTTGCCCGGCATCACCAGATAATCCAACAACAACTTTTTTTTCTATAACATTTTTACCGCCCTCTAAAACCCTGGCATATTTACCGCTACCATTTTTATCAATAACGGCGCGAGACGGAATAATCAAAACATTTTCCTTTTCGGCGGTAGTAATAATTATATTAGCTGTCATGCCGGATTTAATTGGCCGATCTTTCATATCAAAGCTAACTTTAACACGGTAATAAATAACATCTTGTATGGTAGTTTCGGCGGGATAAATAAAATAAACTTTACCGTAGAACTTCTCGTCTTCGCCAAAGGCATCAAAAGTTATTTCTACCCTATCATTAATATTGATTTTTTGTATATCGGACTCGGGTATTAAGACTTCAATTTCAAAATTGTTATCGCCGAGCATAGAGATAACAGGACTGCCCTGCATGGTCAATTCTCCGACTTCATTGTTTACTTTGGTAATAGTTCCGTCAATCGGCGCTTTGATTTTACTGTCTTCAATGCTTTTATTAATCGAACCGAGCGCTGCTTGTGCTTGCTGAATTTGAGCTGAAAATAAAGCAATATCGTGCTGGCTGGCAGAAGCGGTTAATTTATTTAATTGGGCGATAGCTACTTGCCAAGCATTATAAGCCGAATCAACACTAGCTTGATAGGCGGTTTGTTGCTGGCCGGCGGTTAACTTGGCGCTCGCTAAACTATTTTCAGCGGCGATAATAGAATCAATTAAAGTCTGGTGAGCTGATTGGACTGTAGTAATAGCCGTGTTGATAGTGGAAATGGCCGCGCTAATAGTAGCTTTATCACTATCTAATTCCGTTTGATTGTATTGGCTGCCAGTGACTGTGCCTTGTAAAGCAGCATAAAAATAATTTAAGGAAGACAGGGTCATATTCAATGCGCTAATCGCATCTTTTACTGCCTGATTAATATTGCTGTCTGTTCTATTCTGAGTGGCAATGGCTAAACTGTTATTAGCAGTGGATATCATTGGTAAGGCACTTCTGTACCCTCCTTGAGCGCTAGCTAATTGAGTTGGATTGGAAACTCCCAAAAAATACTTTTTATCTTCGTCAGTCATTATTTTATTTTCCGAATCAAGGGACGTATTCATGCTGTTAATACCGCCCTGAATACTGTTCAAAACATAAGTGCGCTTACTGTTGACATTACTGGAATCTAGAGACATTAGGTCGTCCAAAGCTTTTTGTGCCTGGGCTACGGTATTATTAGTTGATTCTTCAATGGCAGTTAATTGACGCTTGGCAGAATTATAGGCCGCCTCAGCCTGTTTGACACTAGCTTGAGACACTCTAACTTCTTCGGCCGTAGGTCCGGCCAAAAGCTTAGCTAAATTTTGTCTTGCCACCTCCAAACCAGCCTCGGCTTCTCTCTTTTTTAAATCCAAACTGCTATGATCTAATTCTGCTAATAGCTGGCCTTTAACCACCTTGTCGCCTGCTCGCACATACATCCTGTTAATTTGTCCAGAGTTAAGAAAACTAAGATTAATTTCGTTAACTGCTTTAACCGAACCAGTTTCACTAACTGTTTGAACTATTTTACCGCGATTAACGGCCGCTGTAGTATATTCAACAAGAGGTTCTTTTTTGGAAAAATAATAGACGCTTGCCCCAATAATAATAACAACCGCTCCTGCAACTAATATTGCTTTCTTCGTTTTCATAATTTGTTTTTACTTTATTTTATTGAAAATTATCTTTTTTATTTTTTCTATAAATTGATCTAGATTAAAATCCGATTTTACAAAATACTGTTCAGCTCCCAACGAAAAGCACTTTTTCTTTGAATCATCGTCACTTAAGTTGCTAAAAACAAATATTGGAATGCCGCTGATTGAATCCGCAGCTTTTATGGAACCGAGCAATTCAAAACCATCAACTTTTGGCAGGATTAAATCTAAAATTATCAAATCCGGCATAGAAATCTTAATTAATTTTATTATTTCGTTAATGTCGCCAGCGCCATTATGCACTAAGACATTAAAACCTTCAACGCTAAACTTCGCCTGCAAAGAAGACAATAAAATAACATCATCTTCGACTATAAATATTTTTTTACCCATATTTTATACTAAAAACATATTAATTCGCAATCATTAATACTATATGAATTATAACATATTTTTCAAAATTATTCAAAAATAAAAAAAGACAAAAATATTAATAATTTTAATGCCTTTTTTATAAAAATCAAATAAAAATTAAGCGAATTTTCTAATCACGCCCCTGACAACGCCCTGGATTAATGGGTCTTTTACATAAATTGGCTTCATCAAGGAATTGGCCGGTTGTAATCTTATACGATTGGCTTCTCGGTAGAATTTTTTTAAGGTCGCGTAAGCATTATTTAATAATGCCACCACCACATCGCCGTTTCTGGGCGATGGATTTCGTTCAACAATAACGTAATCGCCATTTAGAATTCCTTCTTCAATCATTGATTCTCCCTTGACTTTCAAAACATAGCTATTTACATTATCAGAAACAAAATCAGCCGGCACAGCGATTGTTTCGTTTTCTTCAATAGCCTCAATAGGCTCGCCGGCAGTAATCAAGCCGACTAAAGGCAGCTCAATTGCTTGAGACCAATTAATTTCAGCTGGTATCAATTCTATTGATCTGGCTTCATTATAAGAAGTATTTAGCAGCCCTTTCTTTTTTAAATTTTCAATATGAGCATGGATAGTAGCCGGACTACTTAAGCTAAAATTTTCACCAATCTCTCTAATGCTTGGCGCGTAACTATTTTCATTTATAAAATTAGTAATAAAATCTAAAATTTGCCTTTGTCTTTTAGTTAAATTTCCGCCCATATATTTGATTTTAATAATTATCCACAGCTATTTATATTATACACGAACAAAAAACGAAAGTCAAGTTTTTAATAAAACAACCACCTAGTGGTTGTTTACCTCCTTTTTCCCTCCTTTCCCACCCTAAAACAGTTCGCTGTAAACTGATAAAGCCGCTACAACGATTCTCTGATTTTGGGGATACTTCTTAAATAGCTGTTTTTCCAGACTCACATAACTGCCGTCAGAAAATACGTCTTTGCCAAGCCTGGGCGGACGCGTCCTGTTAGAATCAATGTAATCGCATATTGACACCAACCTAGAGTTAAAATTAATAGCATTAATTTGCGATTGGCTTGCGTCCGACAAATAATCAGACAAAGATACGCCATAGCCGTTATCATCAGTATTGTGAACCCGACCGATAATGAGGGCTAAATCAAGGCAGATGTCTTTAAAAAGATGGAAGCCGGCGACAGCATGAAGCTGAATGAGTTGATACTTCTTATCGTCAAAATCAGTGTCATCTCTTAGTAAATATGCTGGCACAAAAAGTTTACCAGCGTCATGGTTAAGACCAGCTAAGAAAGCTGTGCATACATCTTCTTGTAAACAGCCAGCAACTCGAGCGGCCACAGCTCCGACTCGTTTGCCGTGCCAAGCATGCCGAGCATGTTCAGGGGTCTTACTTTCCATTCTTTTAGCAACAGCCCTACTTCTGATAATTACACGGGTGTCAAATCCCTTAATTTCCTGCAGATATTCTGAAACTAAATCATTAATTTTTTTCAAAGTTCAATCACCTCCTTCCTTGTTTGGCATCTATATATTATATTATTAAAAGTTTATGTCAAGACAATAATAAAGCCCCATGTTTTACCGCGGGACGCCTTTTTTACCTCCTTCAAATTATTAAATAAGCAGAAAAAGTCGTCAGAAAATCTGGCTGATGATTATTTTCCTGTGCCGGGCCAAGCCGTCTCTCTCGAGTAAAATCCTTATGTTCGACCTCTATCGAGATCAATTGTCTTGATCTTAATGTAGAAAGAATGCATGCTGTCGGCATATGTCACCGGATTAGAGCGAATGAATTCGCAACTCGCATCCACGATATCATGCTTACGAAGTAGCCAAACAACATTTTCGGTCTCTTTGACTTTCTCCGCCGGAGTTGTCATCATCCTCTTACAAAAACACAATTCTCGTCATCATTATTGGACTCCTTTCTTCGCTTTTTATTTTCATTACACAATGAACAAAATAATCGCCAAAAGTCAGTCAATACAGAAAAAGACGACTTAATAAGCCGCCTTTTTTATCTAAACTCTTATATTATTTATCTCTTAGCGCCTGAATAAGCTATGGCGCGAACGATATCCCAATCAACCGCGCTTGTCGGATTATATTTAAAGATTCCTTTAAATATCTTTATTGCGTTAGCCTCACTATTCATATTGCGGTTAGCTGGTCTTAAACCATAAGTGATAACTGATACAGCTGCATTGTCATTGGCGTTAGTCATCTGAGCAGTGCGGACATAAATCTTTTTAAATAATTTTTCTTGAGTATTTTTTTCCGCCTGTTCATTTTTGACGCTCGGCCAACGACCATTAGCTATTTTAATTACATCTTTCCAATCGTCAACACTAACCGGTAGTTTTCCATAAACGGAAAAATATGAATTTAACACACCTGCTCTTTCACCAGCCCCTAGTATTTTGGTAGTCTTGGTACCGAAATGAATAAAATAAGCAACGGCATATTTTGTGTTTTGATCTAACTCTGTTTTTGATTGTTTTACGATTTTGTTATACAAAGCCAAAGTCGTACTATCTAGTTCAACACGGCCATCTCGGCTGTACACCTCGCCAGCTTCATTACCGCTGACGGCTTCGACAATAATTCCAGCTACGCCTGCCAAACTTTTTATATCAGCATAATCATCGACTCTATCAGCAGACTCAACGCCTTTTACAACGACAGTTTCAGTAGTTGTGGCAGTGTTAACAAGAGCAATGCTGGAAGTTGCTACGGTTATATTATTAGAACTAGAACTGGAACTGCCGCTTGATGAACCGCCTCCGCCTCCACCGCCGGAACCGCCAGCAGAAGAACCTCCACCCGAACCGCTAGATGCAGCAGAAGCTACAGAAAATGATATTAAATAATCTTCTAAATTAGCATTACCGTTTATATCTTGACATCTGACATAATAATTATAAGAAGTACTATTAACCAATCCATTAACGATGCTACTGTGGGTGGTAGTTGCAACGCCAGATATTGTGCTTACCATATCGGCTAAAGCGATGCCAGCAGTATTGGCATATTTACAAGTCGCTGGTTCGTCAGTTGTTAATGATAGCGTGGCTTGAGTAGTGCCAGAAGATAAAGCGCCTGAGGGTGAACCGTTGCTTAATACCGGTGCGGTAGTATCAGGAGCCGGATTAACATTCACGATTCTGACTACTTCTTCAGCCACATTACCAACAGCATCAGCGACGTTGTATCTAACCGAATATGAGCCGACTGTGCTAGTACTAACTATGCCAGTGACTATAATATTGCTGGAAATATCACCGTCAATATCATCAATGGCGTTGGCGCCATATTCTACGTATACTCTTCACCAACAATCAAATCAATAGTACTTGAACCGTTTAGAGTAATAACTGGCGAAATTACGTCCGGCACATAAGGTGCGATTATAGTTACCGCCGCACCCTCTTGACTTAAAGGTATTAGCTCGGTTGACATATCGTCAGTTATAAACAAACCAGAAAATTCCAAATTATCAATACCAGTATTAATTGCCGTAAAACTTAATATCGCCAAATCAACATCACCATTTATGGCATCGCCGCCAGACATCACTGATTCAAAAATATCAGCATAGAGCATAATATCTCCATTTCCGGACACCATTTCTTCAATTGGCAAAGAAAATGCCGTTGGATCATTAAAAATACCCACATAAGTGGATAAATCAGGGTTAAATTGCAATAATTCTGGATTATAAGTTATATCCGTGGCTAGACTGGCTAAATTAGAGGCATTGCTTATATGTATTATTATTTCCAGGTTGTCGCCTAAATTAACTTCTAGGCTTGATGGTTTTAAAGCTAAAATTTCGCCATCAGCATAAGCCTTTTGAGGACAAAAAACCGAGCCTAACGTTAGGCATAGTAAGAGATAATAAACACAAAATTTGTTTTTCATATTTTTATTTAATATTAGATAAAAAAATAAAATATTGCTTAATTATTTTTTTTGTTAACTTCAAATAATAACATACAAATCATAACTTGTCAATAGTAATTAGTTGACAAGTGTAATATTTTGTGCTAAAAAATTAGGTCGCAGTTTGACAAAAAAATGAAAAATATGAGGAGGGATATGATATGGCAAGGATAGGAAGAGCGATAGGAAGAACGTTAGTGTTGGTGGCGGTCCTTTTCACTTCTTTAACGATTGTCTGTGGAACATCTCGTTCCAGCTGGCCCATCTTCAGAATCAGCTGGAATGACAACATCGAAGAAGATCTGGCGGGATATAAGGTCCATTATGGTACTCGGAGCGGTGAATATACCTACGCCATTGACGTTGGGAACTTTACAAGCGTCGACATCGGAGAATTTATACCCGGAATGACCTATTACTTCGTCGTCACCGCTTATGATACCAGCGGTAACGAGAGCGGACCATCAAAGGAGGTTTCGGTCCACTTACCTACAATCAATAGTTTTGAAGACAAAGATTTTGAAATCTGCGGTTATGTAATCTTGAACGGATACGAACTGCAGATGGAAGTGACGTCAACCGCCGGGTTGCTGGAGACCAACTTTATTAGCTACAGCCTTCCGGTATGTGCCGGGGAAACAGTGGACATTCTCTTGTCGGGCAAATTCGAGTCTTATACTACAACCGTCTACGGGAATTTTCCGGTCTATCTTGTGAACACGGAAACGGGCGAGAGAATTTCGGACGAAAAGGATGTTATACTCGGACCGTCCGACCGTGTGTCGCACGTGACACTAGTAGCGACGGCAGATTGCATCGCTAAAGTTCTGATGGACAATCCCAACAACGGGTTGTTAATAATCAACCCGCCAGACATCGCCGTTAGGAGTAGCACCGAGCGCGCCCCGCTCAGCCACATAGGTATAGCAAAACTACTGCCCAAAGTTGCGAGCGGCAGAAACTCGGCTCTGTTTGAATGGAGTATGTCTCTAGACGACGCTCTTGACGTTGAGATTGGTGGCAAGTTCGCGCCGACTATGTACTATGGCACGGTCAGCAACCTGCCGAACGCCTGGGACCAGGACGACCCAACCAATGGTATTCTGTGGAATTTTGAAACAGAGGATCCCTGCATTCAGGTAGATGTAGCGCCAGATGCGAACGGTTATTATCCCGGTTTCTGGGTTACCGTTTGGCCGATTTACACTTTCGGCAACTTTGAATTCTACGGCGATCCGATCAATGTTTCCTATCTTCCGAGTGACAATACTCCGTTGAATGCTCGAAACTGGGAAAAAATCGTTGACGCCGCGGACGTCTCTACTGTAACCAGTAATCTGAATAAGTCAGTAGCGGGAATGGTTTATACAACCTTGAACTATGCAAACACATATGCTGCTGACGAGTTGATCAGGACATCGGACGTAACGGCTATCCGCTACGACTCGCTTAAACCCACGAATAGGCTGAAGCTCGTACCGGACAACCCCGCGCAATAGTCTTCTGCGACTAAATACCAAGGCCATCACCTTCCAAGGTGATGGCCGTCTTTTTTATAAAAACTAATATCTTTCTAATAATTTTATTGTATAAAAACATAAACAGTCTATCGCTCTTTATGTTTTATCAATTCCCCACTTTTAAAAGGAGGTTTGTATGCGCAAAATCTTCAAATCTTCCTTGTTTTTTATGATATCCGTCGCTTTTTATGTGTTGCTCTCCACATAAAAACAGGATGAAGTTTTTAAAAGTGGCAACTAAACTTTGAAAATGCTGCCACTATTTTTTTATTTGTGAAAAAATGTAAATTATAGTATAATAATTTACATATTAGGTTATGCAAAATAATTTATATTTTTTATTATGGTAAAGAAAATTTTTTATTTATCCGCTTTAATCTCGTTAACCTTAATTTTAGCGGTAAATTACGCGCAAGCCGCCGATTTTAATCCTAATTTCATAATTAGCGACGAAGAAATATTGAATTCGGGCACTATGTCTGTTGATGACATCCAAAAATTTTTAGAAAGCAAAAATAGTTTTTTAGCTAGCTATAGATGCGCTAATGCCGACGGTATTCAAAAAACGGCGGCTGAAATTATCTACGATGCGGCTGCTGACAATTATGACTGCGATGGTATAAAAACAGAATTGCCCTTGACTTTGGCGCAAAAAAGGATTCAATGCAAAAAAATAAGCATTAATCCTAAATTTCTAATAGTGCTTTTACAGAAAGAACAGGGATTGATTGAAAATACATCACCGTCCCCAAGCGCGCTTGATTGGGCGACTGGCTACGGCTGTCCTGACGGCGGCGGTTGCAACGAGAGATGGAGAGGTTTCGGCAAGCAGGTCAATTCAGCTGCCCTACAATTCTACGACTACATTGTTAATCCTCAATTTTATTCTTATAAAGCCGGCAATACTTACAATATAACCAACACTAATAAGCCGGATATGGCTGTTACCCCGCTAAATAACGCCACGGCTGCTTTATATAATTACACTCCACATGTTTATAACGGCAACTATAATTTTTGGAAGCTTTGGCGGCGCTATTTTACGGTTCTTTATCCGAATAACACTTTATTACAAGTTAAGGGCGAGAGCGGAGTTTGGCTAATTCAGGACGGCAAAAAAAGACCATTTTTAACTAGAGGCGCACTAACATCAAGATTTGATATTAATAAAATTATCCAAGTAAATGAAGCTGATTTAGAAAAATTTCCAACCGGCGCTCCAATTAAATACCCCCAATATTCTTTAGTGCGCTCACCACGCGGCACTGTCTTTTTGTTAGTTGACGACAAAAAACGCGGCTTTACCAACCAAGAAGCTTTAAGAAAAATAGGCGTTAATCCAGAAGAAATTATTGAAGCCAGTTGGGAGGATTTAAATATTTACAAAGACGGAGAGCCGATTACCGCTACCACCTCATATCCAACCGGAGCTTTACTGCAAGATAAAAAAACCGGCGGCGTTTACTATGTCAGCGATGGCACAAAAGCCCCTATCTGGGACAGGATCTTGCTAACAACTAAATTCAAGTACAAGTTAATCACGCCGGTTGATCCTAAAAAACTGGAAAGCTATAAAACAATTGAACCTGCGATCTTTAATGATGGAGAACTGTTAAAATCAGCTTCATCGCCCTCAGTTTATGTAATTGACAGCAAAACTAAACGTCCATTTATTTCCGGTGAAATCTTCGAAAAACTAGGCTACAAATGGTCAAACGTTATTACTGTTTCAGACAAAATACTAGATCTTTATCCTCTGGGCTCTGCTATTGATCAGGTATTTACTGACGAAACGGCAACTACGACTGACGCTTCAATATCAACTAGCACCCCTTCAAATATAGCCTCTGGAACGGATGCTAATACGAATGCAGGCACGACTACAGGCAGTGCTAACGGCTTGCAAGAAGAAATTTCAGACATAATCAATCCGGGAAATTAATTCAATTTTAAAAACCCTCCAATCATGGAGGGTTTTTAGCTTTAAAATATGTCATTAGTTTTTTCCGCCATCACTCCTCACCCCCCCCTGCTAATTCCACAAATCGGCAAAGACAATGTCAAGTTTTTATATTCCACCCAATCAGCTTTTCAAAATCTGGCAAAAAAATTAAAAGAATCCCAACCGGAAACTATTATTGTAATTTCTCCTCACGGCTTAATTCAATCTGAAGCTTTTACGATCAACCAAAGTCCGCAGTTTATTGCCACTTTTGATGAGTTTGGCGATTTGACAACGAAATTAACCTACAAAGGCGACATCGGCTTGACTCATAAAATAAAAGAAAGTCTAGAGACTACAATTCCTCTACAAATGATTAGTGGCGAAAAGCTTGATCACGGAGTTTCTATCCCCCTGCATTGTTTGGCAGCCGAGCTACCGAATATAAAAATTATTCCTTTGTACCATTCCGATCTGGACAATGAAAAGCATTATCAATTCGGCCAGGCTTTGCAGCAAGAAATATTTTATAGCAAAAACAAAATAGCCGTTATTGCTTCGGCTGATTTGTCGCATAATTTAACTCGACATGCCCCCGGCAAATACTCGCCTAAAGGCAAAAAATTTGATCAAAAAGTTTTGAGTTGTTTGCAGGAAAATAAAATAAAAGATTTAGTTGCCATTGATAGTAAATTAAGCATCGGCGCTATGCAATGCGGTTTAAAATCGATCTTAATTTTGTCTGGCCTGCTAGACGGTATCCAACATAAACCAAAAATGTTGTCTTACGAATATCCGTTCGGCGTTGGTTACTTAGTAATGAATTTTGAATTCTAGCCTTTAACTATTTTAAAAAAGTATTTCCACTTTTCTCCGCTTTGGCACAACTCTTTCGTATCGTTTAACGCCCGCAGTATAACAGACTGCGGGTTGTTTTTGCAAACTCTAAAAACAGAATTGCGTTTAAGCCCCGGAATGCTTAATTCTTGAATCACACGTAGTGCCAAATCCTGCCAAGGATAAGCTGGCGTTTTTTTTATTTGCCTATTGTTTAATATTTCCTTAAAACTACTTGGTCCGGTATTAATTTTAATCATATTTTTAATCTTTTGATTTTATTCTAGCAAAAAAAATAGCCATACGCCAGCTAGCAAAATAGTTGCTAAAAACAATATATCGTGCTATATTATGTTCGTATATGGCAAAAATATTAAAAATTATAACTAACCCCAATCCGATTTTACGAAAAATCTCAAAAGATGCGGATGAAAAAACGATCAAAAGCCAAGAGTTTAAAAATTTTTGCGCTTGTTTGGTTGTGACTATGCTTAAAAAAGATGGCGTCGGATTAGCAGCTCCTCAAGTCGGACGAAATATCAGGGTCTTTGCGATTGATACTAAGGATGGACCGATTGTTTTTATTAATCCTAAAATTGTAAAAAGATCTTGGGCAAAAGAATGGAGCGAAGAAGGCTGTATTTCTGTCCCAAAAATTTTCGGTAAAGTAAAAAGACCGAAAAAAATTATTTGCGATTATATAAACGAGAATAGCGAAAAGCAAAGGATTGAAGCTAACGGCCTGCTAGCTATGGTCATCCAACACGAGAACGATCACTTAGATGGTATTCTCTTTATAGATAAGGCTAAAGAAATACAAAAAATTGAAGAATAAAATATATTATCTCGGAGCGTCGTTATTCTTCGTTTTTTTAATTTTGTAGACAAGATAAAAAACAAAAAAAGTGGCCAGTAACAAGCCGACATAAGATATTTCTTGATAGTATTTCTTAATTAATTCATCGTTGGCGCCGAACCAATAACCCAAACCAGCTAAAATTATAACCCAAATTCCCGAACCTAAGAAAGTAAAAAGAATAAAATTGAAAAATTTCATCTTAGCAAAACCAGCCGGAATAGAAATAAGCTGTCTAATACCAGGCACCAAACGACCAATAAAAGTTGATGATTTACCGAAACTAATAAAACAATCTTCAGCCTTCTTTATTTTCTGCTCATTGATTAAAAAAAATTTAGCGTATTTTGTAGCAGCTAAACCATAAACTATCCTTCTGCCTAAAGTCATAGCTAAAAAATAATTGATAGTAGCACCAACCAAGCTCCCTAAAATTCCAAAGAATATAACCAGGAAGATATTCATCTCTCCCTTTTGCGCCAAATACGCCGCTGGTGGGATAACTACTTCCGAAGGAAAAGGGACGAAAGAACTTTCAATTGTCATCAAAATAAAAATACCGCCGTATCCCATCTTGGCGCTAATCGCTAATAACATTTGGATAATTGTTGACATAGCTATATTATAAATCATTTGATTAAAATAGCAAAATGACAAATAAAAAAATAAAAACTATCTTTATTGGCACACCTGACTTTGGCATTCCGGTGTTAATATCATTAATTAGTGATAAAAATTTTGATATTTTGGGAGTCATCACTCAACCGGATAAAAAAGTCGGCCGCCAACAAATTTTAACCGAAACGCCGATTAAAAAAATAGCCTCTTCATATAATATCAAAGTTTGGCAGCCAAAAAAATTAAAAGAATTTGCCGACGAAATAAAAAAATTAGAACCAGATCTAATTGTGGTTGTGGCTTATGCCCAAATTTTACCAAAAGCTATTTTAGAAATACCGAAATACAGTTGTATTAATATTCATGGCTCGCTACTGCCTAAATATCGCGGTGCCGCCTGCATCCAAGCAGCCATTTTAAATGGAGACGAAGAAACTGGAATTACAATTATGAAAATGGATGAGGGTTTGGATACTGGTCCGATTATTGCTCAAGAAAAAATTGCTATCGAGACAAATGATACTGGTGAAAAAATATTCAATAAATTATCAGAACTGGCTGGCGAAAAAGCTGCTCCAATTATTTTAGACTATATAGACAATAAATCGGAATTAAAGCCGCAAGACAATTCTCAAGCTAGTCTAACAAAACTTTTAGACAAAGATGATGGTAAAATAAATTGGCAGAAAAGTGCAACCGAAATCGAAAGGCTTGTCCGAGCGATGCATTCCTGGCCGGGCGCTTTTACAAACTTTAATAGTCGAACTTTAAAAATATTAGAAACTGATCAGAATATTTTGAGCATAAACAACAGACATCAAACTGGCGAAGTATTTTTACATAATAACGAAGTTGCCGTGCAATGCGGCCAAGATGCACTAGTACTAAAAAAAATAAAGCTGGAAGGTAAAAACGAAACAGCGGCTATTGATTTCATAAATGGCCACCGGGATTTCATTGGCTCGATTTTAAGATAAAAACAAAGCACCCGCACATCTGAAAGATACGCGGGCGCTTTAATCCCCATGCTTTTTGCCTTTCTAGAAGAAAGGCTGATTGCCAAATAAAATTACTTTTCTGGCAATTGTGCTTTCAGTATATATAAGATTCTTATTTTGTCAATACTTAGAACTGTTCATTTTCTGTTAATTTAAGCGAAAAATCAGTGCATAACAGAGTTGATAAATTTGTGGAATAGATATTGATAACTGACGATTAACTCAATCTTTTGTCTAAAATAAAGCAAAAATTAGCTATATTTTTTTTGACTGTTCAACCGTGACATTTTCAAAAATATATGCTAACATAATTCCAGTTTTTGCCGCCATCGTCTAAAGGTTAGGACGCCAGGTTCTCATCCTGGTAATAGGGGTTCGATTCCCCTTGGCGGTACGGAAATAACAAAAAGACCATCCTGTAATCCAAATGGTCTTTTTGTTATGAGATATATTTCCTAATTAACTGTGGAGCGTCTATTCCTAATATTGAAATGCCTAAAATTAAAAATGGTATTCCTGGAATAATTGGAGCAATAATGCCAACTACTCCGATTAGTAAAAAGATTCCGCTGCAAGCTAAGATTATACCTCGTTTCATCTTTTGCTTCATATAATATTTTAAACAACCTGCAATCCTAGCACTAATTTTAGTACCTGTCAAGAGCCATTATAGTTTAACCTGCACAATTTCTCCTATTTTTAATTTAGCCTGTTTTTTAGAGAGCACTTGATCTTTACTAAATTCGATATCTAAATAATGTTCGGTTTTACCACGATATTTGTCGCCGATCTTCTTTTCGATCAACACGTCGACAATTTTGCCCTTAAAACTGCAACGATATTTTATCTCTAGTTTACTACTTAATTCTCTCAATTTCTCCACCCCGCTCTTCTTAAGTTGTTCGTCGACTTTGTCTGGCAATGAATAAGCTTTTGTTTTTTCGTGCGCCGAAAAAGGAAAAATATGCAAACGGCTAAAATTTATTTTTTTTATAAATTCAAATGTCGTATTAAAATCTTTTTCGTCTTCACCTGGAAAACCGACAATAACGTCAGTGGTTAAAGCAATTTCTGGCATAGTTTTTCTAATTTTTTTCACTCTTTCTCTAAAAAATTTTGTATCATACGGACGATTCATTAACTTTAAAATCTTATCGCAACCAGACTGCAGCGGAACGTGAAGATGTTTGCAAATTTTTTTATTATGCGCTATTAACTTTATTAGATCATCACTAACCTCAGTTATCTCAACAGAGCTTAATCGTACTCGTCCTAAACCTTCAATTTGAACAATCTTTTGTAAAAGCTTAACTAAATTTGTACTTCCTAAGTCTTTGCCATATAAACCCAAATGAATGCCGGTCAAAACAAATTCCTGATAGCCTTTTTTAATTGCCAACTTTATTTCTTCAATTATTTCTTGTGCATCCCGACTTTTTATCGGCCCGCGCGCAAAGGGAATTATGCAATACGAGCAAAACTGTTCGCAACCGTCCTGAATTTTTATAAAATACCTAGCCCTATCATTAGCGACTAACACGTTTTGGCTACAACTTTTCTTAAAATCTCCAACGCCTAGCATCTTTTTTATTTCTTTTATTACATTGCTCGGATTTCTACTATTTAGCACTTGGTCTACGCTCAGATCGTTTTTATCCACTACGTATGTCTTCGGCCAACAACCGATAACAACAATCTTTGCTTCAGGATTTTCTTTCTTGGCCTTACTTATCATTTGCCTATCCTTTCTAATGGCGGCTTTGGTCACTGCGCAAGTATTGATAATAGCCAAATCAGCATTACTCTTCGCAATCTCAAAGCCACAATCATGTAACTGTGCGCCCAGCCAGCCTGAGTCATATTGGTTAACTTTACAGCCTAAGGTGTAAATTTTTATTTTATGTTTTTTATCCATATTTTATTAAAAAATCCCGCAGAAGCGAGACCTTGCCCCGCCGATAGCGGGGTAAATGAGCCGTCCATCGGATTCGAACCGATAACCCACAGTTTACAAAACTGTAGCTCTACCATTGAGCTAGGACGGCAAAAACACATATTTTATTCTAATATAAAACTAAAAATTGGTCAAGATAAAATTGTCGGGCTACCCAGAATTGAACTGGGATTTTACGCACCCGAAGCGCACGTAATAGCCTTTATACCATAGCCCGTTTGTCTACTTCGTTCCGAATAATGTATTCAATAGATAGCTAATAATTGATAAAACGATACTGAACAATAATGCAGTCAAAAACCCCTGAATGTCAAAACCTTTTATCACTGTCGAAGCCAACAAAATAATTAAAGCATTTATCACAAAAGTAAACAAGCCTAAAGTCAGAATATTTATTGGCAACGTAAATAAAATCAAAATTGGTTTCAAAGTGACGTTAATGATGCCTAAAAATAACGCCAGCCATAACGCCGGCCAAAAACCGCCAATCGTTGCACCAGGAATAAAATAGCCGGTGATTAAAATCGCTAAAGTTAAAATTAGCCATCGAAGAATAATATTCATAAATTTTATTTATTAGTTTTTAATAAATCATCTCGCCTGAGAATTTTTTTAACGATTATATACAGGACGATCAAAACGATAATAAAGGTAAGTAATGCGTTAATGATCATACCGACATCAAACTTCGAACCGCCAATCGTAAAAATTAAGTTGTCTATTTTATCCCCTGGTACAATTAAATTTATAAAGGGCGTAAACACTCCTTTGACAATAGAATCAACTAGGTCTTTGGAGGTTTGTGCTACTATAACACCAATGGCCATACCAATAACCGAATATTCTTTTAAGAACGCTACTAGTTCTTGTCCAAACTTTGGTTTTTGTTTTTTCTCTTCTTCTTGTTTGATTTCTTCGTTCATATGTTTTATTAATATCATTTTATATTAAATAATTATACGCCGTAATTCCTGCGATATATGGATTAAAATTTCATAAACAATAGTCTGCGCAGTTTTGGCGATATTTTCAGCAGAATTTTTGTCATTAGCATCGTCGCTGATAATTATCACCTTATCACCCAATTTTGTATTAGGAACGGACGTAATGTCTATAGAAGTTATGTTCATACTAACCCTTCCGACAATTGGGCAAAACGTCTCACCTATTTTAAAATATCCGCAATTAGACAATCTTCTGTCCACTCCTTCAAAATAGCCAACAGGAACGGTCGCAATAATTGAGTCTCTTTCCAACCTATAAGCGTTGTTGTATCCGACTTGTTTGCCTGCTTTTATTTTTTTTACTGAACTTATAATTGACTGGATCTGCAAGACCGGCTTCAAATTCAGCTCTTTTACAAATGATGAATTAATCCCATACAAGCCGATTCCTAGACGAGCAACGTTTCCATACGTTTGTTTGCTGTAAAATATACCTGCCGTATTGGCTATATGAAAATATTTTAATGTCTTGAAATTCTCTCGAAATATCTGGACGCTCTTTTCCCACAATCTAATTTGAGATCTGGAAAAATTATCATTTGGATTATCTGCGTCTGCAAAATGTGAGCAAACACCTTCTAAAATTAAAGAGTTGTTAGCTTTTAAAATTTCAATTGATTTATCAATTTGCTCCGGTAGAATTCCTTGCCGATGCATGCCTGTATCAATTTTTAGATGGATTTTTGTTCTCTTAGACGCCCTACATGCGATTTCTTCCAATTGCTCTAAACCTGTTATAGTAAAAGAAATTTTAGAAAGTTTACATTTTAAAATATTATCCGGTTGTGTGCATCCAATGATCAAGATTTCTGATTTAATACCATTATTTCGCAAAATCATAGCTTCATGCAAGGAGTCAAGGACTAAAAAAGCTATCTCTTCTTTATCTAAAATTTCTGCAACAGGAACCAATCCGTGACCATAAGCGTTGCTTTTTAAAACTGGGGCGAACAACAATCCTGGGTATTTTTTCTGATATTCTTTTAGATTTTTCAGCAACTTCGTTTTGGAGACAAAAACTTTTACAGAAGGATCGTAATATGCGAACTTGCTTTTTATTTTTTTTAATATCTTTAATAACTGCATAAACTTCGAGGGGTGGACCTAGGCGGAATCGCCCTATCATTCGATGGGG
>JAKJDO010000014.1 GCA_022705905.1 Patescibacteria group bacterium | reverse complement strand
GTCCAAAAGGTACCGCCAGTTTTCAAAATTAGGATTTTGGGCGATTGTTGCCTCGCCCCGCCAAAGGCGGGGCTCGGCTTCGGCAAGGATTTTGAAGGGATTTTTGAAATCCAAAAACAATTTCTGCCCGCTCAAACGGAAGTTCGCCGTGCGAAGCACGGGCAAAACGAAGTTTTGCAAACCAATCTTTTTTCTTTCGCCTTCGGCGAAAGGCAAAGCGATAATTTAATTTTGACTGCCCAAAAAATATGACAAACGAAAATCAAACCAAAAAGTTTTTCATCTACGCCCGCAAATCAACGGACAGCGAAGACAGGCAAGTTCGCAGTATTGCTGATCAATTAGCTGAATTGCGAGAGTTGGCAAAGAAAGAAAATATTGATGTTGTTGATACTTTGGTGGAAAAGCAAACTGCGAAAAAGCCGGGACGGCCTGTCTTCGCTGAAATGTTAAAGCGAATTGAAGCGGGCGAAGCAACGGGAATTTTAGCATGGCACCCCGACAGATTGGCAAGAAATTCCGTTGACGGCGGGCAAATCATTTATCTTGTTGATACTGGCGTTATCCATGAGCTAAAATTCCCGACTTTTTGGTTTGATCCGACACCACAAGGCAAATTTATGCTTTCAATCGCTTTTGGGCAGTCAAAATATTACATTGATAATCTTTCGGAAAATATCAAAAGAGGACACCGCCAAAAATTGAAAAACGGGCTTTGGCCTCAAATGGCCCCGCTTGGTTATCTCAATAACAAGGAAACAAAACAAATCTATGTGGATAAAGAAAAATCACCGCTTATTAAAAAGGCATTTGAGGCCTACGCCAGTGGAAAATATACGCTTAAAGAAATCCGAAAGATTATCAATGATCTCGGCTTGAAAGGGCGGCGAGATTCTTTGCTTTCCGTTTCAAATTTTCAGTATTTACTCCAAAATCCTTTTTACTACGGATTAATAAGGTATAACGGAGAATTTTTTGAAGGAAAGCACGAACCGATTATTGCAAAGAAACTTTTTGACGAATGCCAAGAAGTTATGAAAAAGAAAAGCAAACCGCAGAAAGTAGATGAGATGAAATTTTTTCTTTATCGCGGATTTTTCCATTGCGGCGAATGTGGTTTTACGATAACGGCGGACAGAAAAATAAAGAAAAGTGGCAAGCAATATGTTTATTACTATTGCACCAAGAAAAATCCAAATCACATTTGCTCGCAAAATGTTTTTACGAGAGAAGAAAATATTTCATCTCAAATCAACGAAGCCATACAAAAAGTTTCTTTGCCCGATGATTGGGCTGAAAAAATGCTGGCGGAATTGGAAAACGAGAAAAATGAGAAAGCCCAATCATCTCGCTTTTTTGCTCAAAAAACAGAAAACGAAATAAAGATGATTGACGAGAAGCTGGAAAAACTGATGAACGCCTATCTTGAAAACGCTTTGTCGCTTGCTGAATACCGAGAAACCAAAAACAAACTCGTCAATCAAAAACAGCTTTTGAAAGACAAACTGATGTCTTTTGAGCAAAAAAGCAATAATCGGTTCGAACTCGCCGCCAAATTCATAAATACCGTAAAACAAGCCGAAATTATCGCTTTGCAAGAAAATCCCGAACAGGGTCGGGATTTTCTAAAAAAGATTGGTTCGAACTTCCGTTTGAGCGGGCAGAAATTATTTTGCGACTTCAAAAATCCCTTCAAAATCCTTGCCGAAGCCGAGCCCCGCCTTTGGCGGGGCGAGGCAACAATCGCCCAAAATCCGAATTCTGAAAATTGGCGGAGGGGGAGAGATTCGAACTCTCGGAACCCGTGAAGGCTCAACAGTTTTCAAGACTGTCCTATTAAACCGCTCTAGCACCCCTCCGGAATTATAATAAATGCTTTTTGATAAAAGCTCTTCCCGATCCTAATTTTTGGATAATTATTTCCAGCTCAATTGCCCGCCTTCGCTCTGATGAGCTGCGGCGAGGCGAAGGCGGAGAGATAGGGATTCGAACCCTAGATCCTCGTTAAAGGATAACACGTTAGCACCGTGCCGCTTTCGGCCACTCAGCCATCTCTCCAATATTTAATTTCTAATTTTTAATTTACGAATTTTTAAACAATGAATTAATGATACAATTTATTGACATAGTAATTCTAAAACAAAGCATCAAAAATTATCTTATTAAAAAATATTTTAAAAATTGAAAATTAAAATCTTTTTATTAAAAACAATAAAAAAATAGGAATAACCTATTTTTAGCATAAGAACTTTACTACAAAAAGCCATAATGCTATAATAAAATATATATAAATATGCTAATTTTGTCAAATATATGGAGGAGGCAAAAATTAACTACGGCGAAGCCTTGCATGCTTGGATAGTGCCGGAATACGTACAACATGACCGGTCACGTCTTTGGTATATTATCGCTTCTGTTGTCGGCTTTATTTTGATTATTTATTCTTTTTTTTCAGCCAACTTTTTGTTTGCTGTTATTATTATAGTTGGTGCCTTGATTATCATTATTCATGACGGTCAAAAACCAGCCAGGGTAAAAGTCACGCTAACTAATGAAGGCGTTGTCATTGGAAGAAATTTTTATGAGTATGGCGAGCTAAAAAATTTTGCCACGGTTGAGAAAAAAAATGAAAATATAAAAAATCTCTATTTTGAATTTAAAAGCGCTTTGCACCAAAGACTATCAATTCCGTTGGACGGTATAGAGCCGAATGACATTAAAACTACCTTATTAAAATACCTACCATTAGACAAAGAAAGGACTGACATTCCAGTTTCCGAACAGTTATCCAGGCTCTTGAAATTATAAAAAATCTATAGTATAATCATCAAAACCGAGCTGTGCCCGGTTTTGTTTATTCATCCCGCCTAGGCGGGATAAAATATATGCACTCGTCGTTCAACGGATAGGACGCAAGATTGCGGATCTTGTAATCGAGGTTCGATTCCTCGCGAGTGCACGATTGACAAAAGTATAGTTATGCTCTATACTTTTTTAATTACATAAATGATGGGGGAGATATATGAATAAATCTGACTTGCTGGAAAAGTTGGGAAAAGTAATGATATCTGAAGAGGTCTTGGACAGATCGCACAAAAAAATGAGGAGGGAAATGCCCAGTCCAAAAGAGATAAATGCACTAGGAAGAAAAAAAACCATCGTCCACCGAGTGTGTCTTGTTGGCGACCAAGAAGAGACGACCACTGCCAACAAGGTTTATAGAAATGCCGGAATTTTAATCCGTACTCTTATTCAAGAGTGGCCGAATGACAACGTCCCTGAACCGCTCGCCAAACAAATGATGGAGTTCTTCGTAGCGATGGACAGGGAAAGAGTTATTCTAAATATCGCTTTGGGGAACAAAATCGGTAAAGACTAATCCGCGTTCTCTGGTATAAAAAGGTGTACGCCCAGTACTAAGTCTACTGGAAACGGCACCTTTTAATTTTTAGCCTCTTTCTTTTCTCTGTGATAAAATATATTTATGATAACTCTTAATACGGAAATCATAAAAATTAGCCGCGTAGGCCAAGCAACTGCTAAAAAATTAGCTAAAATTGACGTAAAAACAGTCAATGACTTGTTGTTTTATTTTCCCTATCGCTACGATGACTTCGGTGCTATTTCGACCATCAAGAACTTAAAAATTGGTGATAGAGCTAATATCGTTGGCCAGATAGAAATTATTCAGAACAAACGCAGCTGGCGCCGCCGAATGTATATTACTGAAGCCTTGGTCGGCGACAACACCGGACAAATTAAAGTTATTTGGTTTAACCAACCGTTTATTGCTCGTAATTTAAAACCAGGCGACAGAATTTCTTTAGCCGGAAAAGTCGAAGAAGACTATACTGGATTAAGCATGAACTCACCTATTTACGAAAAAATCTCTTCCGGTGCCTCAATTCATACCCAAGGCATTATTCCCAATTATCACCTCACCAGCAATATCACACAAAAACAAATCAGATTTTTGATCAAACAAATCGTCGCTTTAGCCGATATTATTCCCGATTGGTTGCCAACAGAAATTATCAAAAGACAAAAATTATTGACTTTGCCGGAAGCTATAAAAAGGATTCACTTTCCTAAAACCTGGCAAGATGTCGAAAACGCTAAAACCAGATTAGCTTTTGACGAATTATTTTTAGTCCAGCTTCGCTCGCAAATAACCAAAAAGCAACTGCAGAATGCCACGGCTCATAAAATTATATTTAAAGAAAGAGAGACAAAAACTTTCGTTAACTCTCTGCCCTATTCACTGACTCCGGCTCAAAAAAAATCAGCCTGGGAAATACTGCAAGATATGGATAAAGATCAACCAATGTCACGGCTTTTGGAAGGCGATGTTGGCAGCGGTAAAACTGTGGTAGCGGCTTTAGCTATGCTTAATGTCTTTTTGAACGGCAAACAATCAGTTTTAATGGCGCCCACGGAGATTTTAGCCGAGCAGCATTACGAAACCTTATGTAAATTATTCAAAAATTATAATGCCAAAATTGGCCTAATTACCAGAAATAACAGAGTCTTAAATTACGAGTCGGGAATTATGGACTTAGCCGGAAAGAAAACTAAGACAACGTTTTTAACCCAAAAGTTAGACATCATCATAGGCACCCACGCGCTAATACAAAAAAACATAAAATTTAATGACTTAGCATTAGCAATTATTGATGAACAGCATCGCTTTGGAGTTGAACAAAGAAAAACTTTAATTAGTAAATCAAATAAAAATATTACGCCTCATCTTTTATCAACAACAGCAACGCCAATCCCCCGCACCTTAGCCCTCGCTCTTTACGGCGATTTGGATTTATCCATTATCAACCAAATGCCGAGCGGGCGCAAACCGATCCTTACCAAAGTTGTACCGGAAGACAAAAGAGCTGCTGCATACGATTTTATACGAAAGCAAATTACAGCTGGTCGACAAATTTTTGTCATTTGCCCACTAATTGATATTTCTGATAAGCTTGGGGTTAAATCAGTTAAAGAAGAATACAAAAAACTAAACGAAATAATATTTCCGGATTTAGAGATTGGTATGTTGCATGGCAAGCTACCGGCAACCGAAAAAGAAGAAATAATGAAGAAATTTAAAAACAATGAAATAAAAATTATTGTTTCCACCTCTGTTATTGAGGTTGGTATTGACGTTCCGAATGCGACGATAATGATGATAGAAGGCGCTGATCGATTTGGTTTAGCTCAATTACATCAATTTCGTGGTCGCGTCGGTCGAGGCGAGCACCAATCCTGCTGCTTTCTATTTTCAGATAGCAGCTCCGAAAGAACTCTAAAGAGGTTGTCGGCTATGGAAAAATATAATGACGGTTTTGCTTTGTCGAAGATTGATTTAAAATTCCGCGGTCCCGGAGAATTATACGGTTTTTCACAATCCGGTTTCCCGGAATTAAAAATCGCTTCTCTATTTGATTACGATTTAATAAAAAGAACCCATGAGGAGGTCCAAAAAATTATTAACTCTAATATAAAAAATTATTCAAAATTAGCCAAAAAAATGGTAAAAAATATAAAAACTACTCATTTGGAATAATATTTTTCCACTTGACAAAAACTATAAAAACAAGTAAATTATCAATAAATCTAATCCAGGAGGTTTCAATGAACAAAATATTTCCAATGGCTTCAAGTCGCAGGAGGGTAAGCAAAAGAGGCAACGACAGTGCGGCCATCGTGGTAAAAAGCATCGGCGGAGGTAATTACCACGTCGTCTCAAGCATTCCGGAGGCAGCTGTCCATGGCTGCTGTGCCGGAGAAACCATCAGCCGCGATACGCTGATGACAACCATGGGAAAGGGATTCTCCACATTCTTCACAACATAGTGTCAGACAAACGGACATGATCATCAAAATGGGGTGACCTTTTGGCCACCCCATTCATCTATTTTAAATTATTTTCTATTCTAGGACAAACCGCCATAATTTATCCTTGTACTTTTTCGCATAATCAATGCCAACTCGCTTGGCCTTTTTTATTTTTTCAGGAGATATTTTCCCTTTTCTGCTCTCGACCCATAGACCATTTTTTTTATCACAAACTGATAAGCCGTTAAACTTTTTATCAATACGTAAAAACTTTGTTAACCTAGCTGGTCCGTTCGTATTGAATCTTTCTTGACCATTATGTTCAACTTCCACGGCCCGAATTAAAACCGCGGCCGGATAATCTTTGGCTTCCGTAACGATATTAAACATATAGTGCATCCCATAAGTAAAATAAACATAAATCCTCCCCGGCTCACCAAACATTATTTTATTTCTCTCGGTTTTACCACGACTGGCATGACTAGCTAAATCTTTAGGTCCGTTATAAGCTTCTGTTTCTATAATCTTGGCTTTAATAATTTTTCCGTTTATCTTCCGCACTAAAAAACAACCCAAGAGGTCTTGGGCAACAATAAGAGTTTTTCTGTTGTAAAATTTTTTCGGTAGAACCATATTTGCTTAAAAATTTGCCACTGCCTCTCCAACACTTTTTACCTTAACAATCTTTAATTTGCTTGTTTTAACGTCTAAATTCGGAACTATGGCGGTCTTAAATCCTAACTTTTCCGCTTCTGCCAACCTATCTTTTAGCTTCGTCACTGCTCTCACCTCTCCTCCTAATCCAACTTCTCCCAAAACTATTGTCTGCCGATCTACGATTTTATTATTTAGAGATGAAGTAATCGCTAAACAAACCGCCAAGTCAACGGCTGGATCACTGATGCGCATACCGCCGACTATGTTGAGGATAATATCTTGATTGGTTAGATTTATTTTAGTTCTTTTGCTTAAAACTGTAGCTAGAACTTGCAATCTATTTAAATCAAAACCAGATGCTTTTCGTTGCGGATAACCGAAAATCGTTTTTGAAGTAAGGGCTTGTACTTCGAGTAAAAACGGACGCGTGCCTTCCATAATACAACTAATAACTGATCCTGGGATTTTAGCGGTCTGCTCTTCAATAAAAATAGCGCCTGGATTTAGAATCTCTTTCAAGCCGACTCCAGTCATTTCAAAGATTCCCAGTTCATTGACCGAGCCAAAACGATTTTTAGTGGCACGCAATAAACGATAATTCTGGCTTTTTTCGCTCTCTAGATATAAAACGGTATCCACAATATGCTCAAGGGATTTTGGTCCGGCCACTTGCCCGTCTTTAGTGATATGTCCGACTAAAATCGTTGCGACATTATTTTTTTTAGCATATTCTAAAAATTTTATCGTAGCATACCTTATTTGATTAATACTACCAGCTTCCGATGGTAAGTTGGCCGAATAAATCGTCTGGATGGAATCAACTAATATCAAAGACGGTTTTTCTTTGTTAACGGCAGACAATATTTTTTCGACATTAGTTTCACAAATTAATTTTAAATTGGCATATTTATAATTCAATCTATCAAAACGATCTTTAAATTGTACTGCCGACTCTTCGCCGCTGATATAAATTATATTCTGGTTTTTTTTAATTTGTTCGCTGACCTTTTGGGCGATCTGCGCCAAGATCGTTGATTTACCGATGCCAGGTTCGCCTGCTATTAAAATTACAGACCCAGGCACTATGCCGCCACCCATCACCCTGTCAAATTCGCTAATATTAGTCTTTATTCTATCTAATTTTAAACTCTCAATAGAGCTTAAATCGACTGCTACTGCTGGTTCAATATCTAATTTCCGCTCCTCTTTTTCTTTGCTGGTGATAGTTTGCTGCACTAATGTTCCCCAGGCGCCACATTCTAAACAACGCCCACTCCACTTGGAGAGCTGGGCGTCGCAATTTGTGCAGACGTAAATATTTGATATACCGGCAGACATATTGATTGTTAATTTTGGCTTGAACTTAACTCTTTATCAATTATGTTTTCTATATCATCTACATTTATTTCGCCAGTAATTTTTTCATTATTAATATAAATATACGGCACGCCGGTTATACCTAAAGAGTCTCCTTCGTCAATATTGTTATTAATTAACGCTCGACTGCGCCCACTGTTAAGGCAGCTCCTAAAATAATCTATATTCAAACCAATGTTTTTAGCGATTTGTTCAAATTTTGCCGGAATAAAGCCCTTGTCAGTTAGTTTGTACAATTCGTCGCTATACTGCCAAAACTTTTTTTGTTCCGCGGCGCATCTAGCGGCTGCAGCTGCTTGATAAGAAAGGGACATAATATCTTTCTCTGGGTAGTCTTTTCTGATCAAACGTACTTCAGCGCCGTATTTTTTCATAGCTTGGCGTAAAATATTTTCCTGTTTTTGACAAAAGTCGCAATCATATTTTGAAAACTCAACAATGTTTACTTTGGCGGCAACGGGACCAATGCTCGGATCAATATTATTCAAAATCGGCGACACAATATCGCTAGCATCATTATTCAGCGCCTTCGTAATAAACGGGTCTACTTCTGTCGCCTGCTGGCGAGCCTTTCTTTGATTTTCGGTTAAATTTGTACTGCTGTAATAGCTTCCTCTAAAAAATAAAAATTGGCTAAATAAATAGAAAGTACCCAAAATTAAAAGCGCAAAAACCGCTATGGTAGCCAGCAAATGATTTTTGTGATCTTTCTTGAATGTAATTTTAAACATATGTTTTCAATATATTTTATTTTTTATTCTCCCATCTGGCGCTATTCACCTTCCAAGCTCCGTCTTCTTTTAATAAACCGACGGTAATATCTTGATTAAAAGTATTGGTAACATTATCGGTAAAAGACTCAGCTTCCTGTCGGCGAGTGTGAACCACGACGCTTGCTCTTCCGGCCGCTTCGTCAAAATCTTTAATATCGCTGCTGACCGCCTTGGTGATAATGCCATAATAATTAGTATCGTCGGTTTTATTTTTTCTTTGTTCGGCTAAATAGTCATCGGCCCAGATTTGCATATTCCTGGTCATATAGATTTTAAGATCGTAAATATTAGCGTTGTTCGCTTGGTTGGAATAACTGCCGAATCTTTCTACAAAACCAGCAGCCAATCTAGCAACGTCCTCTTTGGTAAATTCTAATTTTTCAGTCGTCTTCGGCCTCTCTGTTTTTGGCGACCCTTCTTCGCCAACGTCTATTCTAATCACCGGCTCCGTTGTTTTAACTGGGACTTGCTTTTTAACTAAGCTTACTATTTTTTGAGGAGCGGCTGTTAAATCTTTAAAAGACATTTTTTGGACATAAATGAAGTAAACTAAGGCAAAGATTAAAATTATTGCTAGAGTAATAGCTGAAGTATAAAATATTTTTTTATTTCTTTCCATAAACTTATAACATTATGTATTATGTAATTTTAAATATCCATTTCGTCAACCTCCTCGTTATTCGCCTCGCCAAGATTAATTTCCGAGTTGGCAGAAAAATCTTTTTTGGCCTCCTCTATCTCTAGAAGCTGTCTGGGGTCAGAGGTAATCAGCTGATCTTCGGCGTAAGAAGCGACTATTTTGATGGCTGCGTGTCTAGTGCCGGCAAAAAATATGCCCTCACCCACTCCGCTTTCCAACAATAACCTTTTTTCGCCCTCAGTTAAAGCAAAAGTTTTTTTAATTAAATCAATGGAAGCAGTTGATTGTTTCAATAGAAGTTGCAAAGCTGAATTGGTGACAATTGCCTGCCCATAAGGCAGGAGCAGAAAATCATTTACATCCTGAGTGATGGTTGTCACGCCCAAATAGTATTTGCGGCAACGTTTTACTAGGGCATAAATAAATTTAGCGCTGTCCTCGTTTTGCATCAGCCACCACGCTTCGTCAATAACTAAGATTCTCTTTTTCATTTCACTACGAACAACATTCCAGATGTAATTAACGATGGTATAAATAGCGATTGGCCTTAATTCATCTTCTAAATCGCGCACCGAAAAGCACACCAATTGATTATCCATCTTAACGTTAGTGGGGCTATTGAATAAGCCGGAAAAGGTGCCTTGAGTATACTTGCGTAAACGCAAAGCCAAATCAGCGCCACCCTGCATTCCCTCTAAAACATCTTCTAAATCCTGCATGATCGGCGCTTCAATCTTGGACAGATCGCTGTCAGACGTAATGTCTTTTTTGGCATAAGCCTCAAGTAAGGCCCGATCAATAATTGAATCTTCTTCGTGATTTAGCTGACCGAGCATCAGCCGCAATAAACCCTTAGCAGTAATAACGGCACTGCGGATAATGTCACCCGGTTTCGAGTCGCCGCTAACCGCGCGCGGCAAATCAAAGGGATTTATTTTATTTTCACTGGATAAAGAAACGCTGATATAAGTACCTCCGACAGCGTCCGATAAATGCTTATATTCATTTTCAGGATCAATAATAATAACATCAGTCCCCATCATCAAAGACCTTAAAACTTCTAATTTAACCGCATAACTTTTACCGGCGCCGGAGGTGGCAAAAACAACCGTATTGGCATTGGGCAGACTAAATCGATCAAATAAAATCAAGCTGTTGTTGTGGCGGTTAATTCCGTAAAGAATACCTGAATCGGTCGTCAACTCGCTGGAAATAAACGGGAAAGACGAAGCGATAGGCGAAGAATTCATGTTAAAAGTGATATACAATTCGTCGTTACCTAAAGGCAAAGTTGAATTAAAGCCTTGCTCTGACTGGTAAAATACTCTTTTAGAATAAACTAAACGCGAACCAAAAATATTTTCCACTTCACGAGTTAATTTATCGAGCTCGTCTTTGCTATCGGCATACAAGGTAACGTACAAAGCAAACTGGAAGAATTTTTCAACGCCTTGTGTTAAGGCGTCGCGCAAAGCTTCAATATCGCGCAAAGCTGTTTCTCGCAACGGATCGCGGGCAGCGCCTTTTTCAGCGTCTGATATAATTTGCGCTTCTAGCGTGCCCACTTTTTTCTTTAGTTGTTTTAAAATTATGCCGGCTTCCACCGGATAAAAAAACATAGAAACATCAAAGGTTGAATTTAAATTAATAATCGGCGCGAACCAACCCACTCCGATATAGCGAGGATAATTTATAACAAAGAGAGTGCGCAAAAATTTATCGCCCAAAATTACATAACTAGGATTGATTTTTAAACTATCCGGCGCAATTAAATCACGAATAGAAACAACGCCCTGGCGATAGGCTTTTTCTTCCTTAACGTACTCAGTCGTTATTTCAACTGAACGGTTAAATTCACGCGCCTGCTTTTTTTCTTCCTCGCGGCGCAATCTTTCTTGCTCCTGTTCTTGTTGTTGTGCTTTTTTTAATTCAAACATATGCTATTTGACAATTCTCAATTCATTAATATTGACCAATTTTTCATTTAAAGAAGTGGCGGGATTATATGAATTATAATACAGTTCGATCAGCCCCTGCGTATCCAATTCAACCGCATTTAAGCCAATAGAGTTGAGGCCGGAAATAATACTGTCAACTCTATGAGTTAAATCAACCCGCCGTCTCCTGAACCTCTCCTCTTTGACCCTAATTAAGGTGGCTGGTTTTAAAGTGTCAAAAAAACGAGAAAAAAAACTTTTTTGCTTATCTGATATTGGATTATACGGCACAACGACATAAAAATGTTTGCTCATTATTTGACTAATAGCCACCAGTTCTTTTATATATTGAATATATTCTGCAGTTTGAATTTTTAACAGCTCGTTTGTCTGCTCCCTTTCTTTTTGCTTTAATTCATCTAAATAATGGTCAATATTTAGTTCACGGGACTGGATGACTATCTGCAGGGGAAAATCAATATTATTAAGAAAACTGACATAGCTGCCGATAATCGCGTCTTGTTCATCTTCGCTCTTCAAAGCAAAGTTAATGCTGGAAACCATAATTATGGCGCGCATGGTGCTGTCACGCATAATGACAGTATTCTCCTTAATTTCAGCGATATCTAAATATTGCTGGGTAGAAGAACTGATGCTGTTTTTGGCTAATTTGCTTTTAGGCATGGGATAAAATTCAAAATTTAAAATTCAAAAATATAAATAATTTCTGGCTTCTTCTAAGTTATTCGGGGCTAAATTTTAATCTTGCTCTTCGCCACCGTATTTACCGCTAGTATCTACTATTAAGGAGAGCTCGGCTAGTCGAGAAGAGCCGACGCGCCTATTCTGGCGCTTTATTTTTTCAGTCGCATCTTTAACCTCGTTCTCATTAACAAACTCGGTTTCTATTTTTCCTATCATATGATTCCAAATGCGCAGTGACGGTCTTTTCAGGGTCTGAAAAAAATTTAAAACAAAAAAATGAAAAGGCATGCCGTTAACCCGATAAAAGGCGAAAACGGCAGCGATGCCGGCGACAAAAACGCTGATAGCTATAAAGGCGGAAAAAGTAAAAATGCGATAAACGGCCACCATTATCAAAAAAGCACCGAGTATAATCACAAATTGCCTGACTGTTATCGGACCGATAATTTTATCTTCAACATCAATGAATTGTGGTACTGTAAATTGCTGCATAACCTTATTATCCTCCCTCTCCTTACGAAGGAGAGGGGCGGGGTGAGGCTAATATTTTAACTCTTTATTTAGATTAACTATCGTATCAAATTCCTCTTGAGTTAAATAATCCTGGCCATTCTGCGCTCTGGCCTCAATAATTTCCGGAACGCTTTTCTTCTTTAGTAGACTTTCCTGGCCGATAGCTAAATATAACTTGTTTATCGGACTTTGACGCCAAGATTTAATGCCGGCCAATCTTTTGGTATAACTTTCTGCTTCCAAATTTTTTACTTTTTGCTTTATTTTTTCCGCTGCCACCCCCGGATCAGAATTAAGGCGGCGAAAATTTACAACATCAATCTCGCCCAATTCATCAACCGGACCAGTTAATTTCGGGTGATATTTAATATCCTTCATTCTTGACTTTTCGTCATTTGCCGCTGACTGCCTGGCGCTAGCTAAATTAGCAGGGGCAGCCGCAATCTCCGGCGCTTCATTCTTACTAATTATATCGTCTCTTCCGTCTGCTGACAAATTAAAACTGCCGCCAGCTTCGCCGTGCTGATCGGATTTAGTCAGGTCAATAACATCTTCACCGAAAACATCACCAGTTTTTTCCTGGTCAGTGGAATTTTCTTCTTCATTAAAATGTAAATCAGTCGCCAAAACGGGAGGGGTTACTTTTTCCCTTTTTTCTTCTTTTTTAGCTAAGCTGCCAAAATCATAGTCAACGTCCCTGACGCCGCTCTGCTGTAAATTATACGTTTCGCTCTTCTTTTCTTCTTTCCGCGGCTGGTTAGAAGAATCGATAAATTCCGCATTAATTTTATCTGCCACCAGTAAAATATTGTCAACATAAATCGGGTCCATACTCAAACCGCCGGCATCAATCGCTTTAATTAGAGTCTGCTTGGTATCGACTTTATTGCGCACGCCTTTCAAATACGTATTTAATACTTTACGAAAGCGGATATTTAATTCCTCGGAACTAAAACTTACTCTTAACTGCCGGCAAATTTGATCTATTTTTCTGTCAATTTTATCTTCTTCCTTTTGTATTTCCGTTTTAGATGGCATTATCACCTCTACCTTTTTAGTCAATTCTCTTACCTCTTCTTCGTCTTCTGGCGAAAAGAAAAAGTTGGAACCGAGCACATCAGCTTCGCTTCTTTTATTCTGCACCCACTGGCTATACTGCTCCTCGTTAGCTGCTACCTTATCTTCAGCAACCGCAAAACCTAAGTAGTCAGCTACGCCAACGAACACTTTTTCTTTTAGCTCCTCGACTAATTCATCGGCTGTATGCCCGTCTAAACCATATTCAAAAACAAAATACTTAGCCAAATCAACAATCGATATTTCTTTAACCATCACCCGCATAACAACGCTAGCTAAACTAACCCCGTATTTATTTTCAATTTCTTCCATGGCAGCCACTACCGCGTCAGTGGAGACCCGATCTCGCAATTCTGGGTCTAAATTATTAAATTTATCTAAATATGACAACATAAATTATAATTATCAACTTTCAATTATCAATTATCAATAAATAATCAATTATTAAATTCCCATTTTTCTATTTGCGCATGTTTTAATACTTTTAGAAAATATCAGCAACAACTCTTGTGCCTCTAACCATAATTTACGTATTTCATCTTTTCTTTCCGGATTTGACTTTGCTAGCATCCTTAGCCAATGCTTGGTTTCTTTTATTTCTTTTTTGCTTATTCCCATTTTATGAATAAAATCTTTTTTACTTTCTGCTTCAGTAGCTTCGCAATAATTAGCACCTATTGAGCCACTTGAACTTACAACTTGAGCAATTATTCTAGAATTAACTGCATCTATTTTTATTGACCTTGCCAAATCTATCATTCTTTCTGCAAAAACAGCCGTCCTTTCTTCAAGATCAAATTCGTTTCTCTGACTCATACAAAATTGATAGTTGATAATTTAATAATTAATTGAAAATTGAGCGTTGAAAATTGATCATTTTCGTTCTAGCTTTCTTATTTCCTCTTCTATTGCTCGCCTTTGCAAACTATTATCCTTATAACGATTAGCTATTGTTTTTAGTTCATCAATCTTTTGTGTATCACTTATTCCCTCCTCAATCGCCATCTTCCCGACTCCCTCTTCCTGCGGTAACCTTTCTTTCAATTCGTCAATCTTCTTTTCTTCTTGCGTCTTCGGCGGGCCACTTAAATCTTTAGTGTATTTTAAAATATTTTTCAAAGGTTCCATCATTCCTCTCCTAAAAATATAAAGCTCGCCATCTATCTCGATTGGCACTTCGTCTTCATATCCTTGCGGCGTTTTAGAAGATAGTTTTAACTTCTCGTACAGATCAAACAAAATCTTTATCTTTCTTTTATCTTCATTCTTCAAGACAATAATATTAGAACTATTGGTTAAATATTTTGTTTTCTCGAAGCTACTCGTATTTTTGTAACCCACGTTAACATTTATATCTTTTATCCAGTCGCCAATAGTCAATGGCAAATTAGACTTTTGAGGGTAACCAATTTTATTAATGATGACTTTATCGCTTTCGGATAATTTTTTTATTAATCCCTTCTTAATTTGGTCTCTCTCGTCCATGTCGTCGGTTGACAATAAGTTAGTTTCAATTTTGTTCCACAAATCAAAATGCTCTAACTCAAAAACTTTATCCAAATGTTTAGATATCAAATCCCCTATCTCTTCCCAGTTATCAAAATAATTTAGAGATAAAAATTTTAACTTTGTCAATAAATTGAAAAATTGTTTAAATAATTCTGGGTTAGAAAATCGTAAATCAGATTCGTCTAAATATTTTTTCAATTCCTTATAAGCACCGTAGGCACCTTTAAAATCGTCATACTCATCATATGATTTAATTTGACTTTTTAACTCTTCGATTGTGATTTTTTTTTCTACCATTATGTTGCACCTAAATTAGATTTTACTTCCTTTATTTGTTCCATAGCATCCGTGCCCTTCCCGAGGGTCTGTGATCTTAATTTGATGTTTTCGATAGTTTTGTCGCCAACTCCAGCTTTTTCCAATACATCCAACTTACTAGCTAAAAATTCTATAGCATTTTGTTGGCCTCTGCTAAGATACTGCTCTGCTAGCTTGTCGCCATTTAATTTTAAATAAGCAATTGCTGCTGCTGATGGCTTCCAATGCCCACCATCGTGTAAATCAGCATCTAGAATTCCTTCTGGACCTGTATATTCCCCCAATCCTAATCTGTTAACATTTCGTACAAAATCCTGAGGCTCTAACTTTAACATTTCCGAAAGCATCGCGGCCTGATATTCATTATCAGAAGACTCTTTCCACTCCCCATTTTCTAGCTTAACCGCTCCGTATGCTCCAAAATGTTTAATATTTTTAGCTATTCCACCAATTTCTGCCACTAATTTTAAAGCTGCTTGTCTAGAAAAGTTGCCTTGTCTTTCAAGTATTTTCGCTAATTGCAACATACCTTCTCTGCCCGTTCCTATGTTCAACTTTTTTGCAAATTCATTATAATCACCGAGTCTTGTCATTCTTACTAAAGCTTCTGAAGTAAGTCCTGTCTCACCAGTCCTTAGACCTTCTTGCACCATTTGACCAAGTTCATCGGAATTTTCTAATTGGCCCACCGTACCTTTAAATCTCCCTCTTCTTGCCTTTTCCGCATCTTGTTTGGCTTCTACCCAGCCGGGAATATCAGTAAATTCCTTCACTCGTTTTTCATATTTTTCTATTGTAGGATTAAATTTGGCGTCTATTTCGTCTACCTTTTTTTGATCGTAGATTTTACCTGAGCTTTCATGGTCTTCTATTTTTTTCTTTAGCGCCTTTGATTTTTCATTTAAATCTAGCTGTTCTTTCGTGGAAAGACCGGGCTTTAATCTTTGCTCTTCAATCTCCTTTAGATCTTCTTTATTTTTACGATGCTCCATCCATTCTTCTCTAGAGTGAAGACCTTTTTTATCTAAAGCTTCTTGTTTTTTTTCTTTCGTTTTTTCTAACAATTCTTTCGGATTATATCTTTTGTTGCCCATAGCCACTCTTGTAAAAAGGTCATTTTTATGAGCTTCGGTTATTGCGCGCCAACCTAAATCGCCGGTTGAAGCTAAAGCGAACGTAGACCTTAATCTACTCTTGCTTTCCTTGGCTGTGTCAAGAGCACTTTCATACACTTCGTCTGCTCTCTTCTGTGAATTGACTTTCATCTGTGTTTTTACTCTACCAATCACTCTCGGTATATTTAAATCAACTCCTAAGCCATGACTAACTTTATCCAGCGGAACTCCTCCGCCGAATTTTGCCACCGCTCCAGTCGCTCGCAATGGCGCGGTTGCAGTTCTCTTCGCCATGCTTAGCCCCTTGTTTCCTAAATTCCTCACCGTACTCATCCCCCAGTTCGCCCCAACCCCTCCTATCTGCTGTGAAATCATCAACCCACCAACTAAAAACCCTATTGCTAAAACAAAGGTCATGAAGTATTGAAGTGTCATTATCTGTGTCACTCCGGCAATAACACCGACATTAGTTTCAGTGCCAGAAAAAGTATTAACATTAAGATTATTTATTGTTGATAGAGCTAGCCAAATAAAAAAGGCAAGCACTGGACCATTTATAAGGTATCTTGTAAATTCTCCCCAATAACGGGAAGCGTATGATTGCCCCTGGGGAAAAGAGCTTAACATAAAAGCTAGCGGGGATAAAACCACGAATATCCAAAGCATTATCATCCTCATTACAAAAACAATTAAAATAGCCACCATCGCAACACAAGCTACTAACATAAAAATCACAGCCACCATATAGCCGACGGCTACATTCCCCAAATCTATACTATCTTTACCCCATGTTTTTCCTGAATTTTGCACTCCGGCGATAAACTCTTTAATTTGTAAATAGCTCACAAAATCACCACCGGTAGTAGCGAAGGTATTAACAAAAGTAAGCATTATGACCTGGGAGAAATCAATCATGATACCGCAAATCGTTTTAGAAAAATTAATAAGCACCGCCATAATCAATAGCTTCGGCAGCCAACGCTTCATATTATATGTCTCAACTCTTAAAATTGTGGCGAAGGCAATAAGCAATAGAATAAGGATAAAAAACATATTACTTATATCTCTCACTATCGCCCAAGCCTCCTTTATCGTCGGTTCGTTAACAAAATTATTATATTTTGTTACTTCAATAATAGCCCCTATACAAAGAGTGATTATGCCACCCAAAGCCCAAGCAACAAAACTAGCCAACCAACCCAAGACTAACTTAAGAACAGCATCAACCGGGTCGGCGTGACAAGCAAGAGGAAAAACTAAAAACACTAGACTAACAATAGCTGAATACAAAGTAAGTTTTTTTATTTTTGTGTCTTTTGTATTAACCATAAATATTATCTGTTGCCGTTATTAGCGGTCGTCGTCGCCGCAGAATTTTGAGCCGTTTCGTTACTGCTATCAAAAAAACCTTGGATGTAAAATACAACTACAGTAACTAAACCGACAGTCGCCAAAACGATTGCGGCTGCTAAGCAGCAAGTGCAAGCCGCTCCAGCCAAACCCCACACCACTGCTCTCTTCGTTTTTTTGCCACCTATTTCTTCTAGCAAACCTTTACCTTTTTTTTCAATAGACGGTTGTTTTGCGCTAGACAGTTCGTCCATTGTTTTTTCTTCTCCGGCGGCGGCTACTTCTGATTGCTCTAGCAACTGCTCGTCAACACTTTCATTTTTTTCATCATTCATAATATTGCTATTATTGAGCTAAACGGACAGTAACAGTGCCCGGGAATGGTTGCCAGCCAGTACAACCGCCGGTTGTCTGACACCAACCCCAATTATCAACCGCTCGCACTCCAACATTGTTTAATACAACTTGTTGCGCGCCGCCGGCGCCAAAATTGTTCCAGTCATAAGCTTTATTAACCACTGCCGTATATTCATTGCCATTTCTAGTCATATCGCTAACAAATAGTTCGGTGTCAGCTGTACCGTCATCCCAACGGATGACTACGCTGCGCAAAGGCATTTGTTCAGGATCAACTGTGACAGTTACAGTAAAATTATACAAAGTGCCTGAATCTAAAGTGACGTTGCTGGCTGAATGGTTAAATCTCATATTGCTGATTATTGGCGGCACACCGCACCAATCGCTAAAGTTAGCCGCTGAATTAACAAAAGTGCTGGTGCAAGCTCCCAAATCCCCGCTATAATTGCGGCACCACAAGGTCTGACCGCTAAAACTATTAAAGATCGGACGCCAAGGTCTAAGTGTGCCATTGACATTATTAACCGCTGGACACGTGTATGCTGTTGTCGGCACAGTCCATCTAACAGTATTGTCTAGCGCATAAGCAGAGCCGCTCCAAGTATAAGCATACTGGCTTTCAGCAAAAATTCTTTGTAAAAAAGGATAGTAATAATTCGGGCTAGAACCAGCGCGGTATCTATAAACCGTTGTATACCTTGATTGGGTCAAATTATTATCTAGTTGTGGGAGTAGATAAACTGGCGATGACCAAGTGCTAGGAATATTGGACGGCGTAACCATCGAACCAAAAGGATAATAATCATAGCCATTGCTGCAACCATCATATAAACCAGTAAGAGGGTTTTGACAACCAGAAATGTAAGAAGAATTCTGGCTGGTCCTTAAAGCCCAAGCTCTATTTTGGCCGGCATCATTCACTACTTGTACTAAATTTCTGCACCAATTTAAATTAAAAGATTTTCTGCAATATATATAGGGGCCTGCCACATGTGGAGTTTCGGGAATAGACAAGCAATCATACAGGTTTCTATCTGGGGTACCGTCAGTACTATCAGCGTGATTAATATTTTCAAGGGTTGCGTCTACCCAGTCAGAATCATCAAACCCAGGAGAACGCCAACTCGTACCAGTAACAGCGTCCGCAAACTGGCACTTCCAACCTTCAGCGCTATTTGTGGTTAAATTTACACCAGGAGGAGGAGTACAGCCAGAACCCGGCAAAATAGCGCCGCACATACCCCATTGACCTCCACCACCATCTCTATGTTCTACGGCTAAAACATTCTCGCCTAAATTTAAATCAACAACTACTGTAGTAGGATGAAAATTTCCTAAATTAGTCATTATTAGTTCGCCGTTAAAATAGGTTCTACCACTATCATCTAAACCCATATAAATAGTAGAAGTTGCACAATTACTTCCTGCTGTACAATAGTATAAAGACGAACGAATCGCACTTTGCTCTTCTGCAATTTCATCGCCCGCTATCTTATTAACCGGCCACCACAATAAGCAAGAATCCTGATTTCCTGGATAGCGATCATATTCAAGACAATAACCCCACCAGCCAATTTTTCTAATGCCCGTATCTCTTTCTAAATAATCGCAAGACAATGCGTCTTCCGCTGGATAGAGACGGCAAGAACGTGGAGCGTACCAATAAGCAGTGGGGGTATTCCCTGGAAATTTATTCTCAATATTTAAAACTGGGAATAATTGAATGTCGTCAATAAATACAGGACCTTGGTTACAGCTGTTTCCTGTGCCCGATACACAAGATTGCTTGCCGGTAGAAGTTGTTTGATATCTTGGCGTTAACTGAATCCTAACATTTTGTACACCAGCACCGGTAGTAAACTTAGAAACATAGCGCCTCCAACTCTGACCAGACTGAACAGATATTACTCCTTGACCGCTATTTATTTGCGCGCCCACATTGTCAACAAAACTGATGCTATTCCAAGAAAGCGGAGTGGAAAGATTATTGCCAAAAGGCTGAATATCAACCTCATAATAAACATTAACGCCGCTATTATTGCTGCCAAATTGAGAAGTGTTTATATAAGCGCTAATCGTATATTCAGTATTTGACCGGACTCTAATTATTGTTGACTGCGGTGAATAATTTATATTAGTTGAATCAGCTCGTAAAAATCCTCGTCCTTCAGGTGCATACAAATCCTTGCTGTAGCTTCCATTCTCATCTTGAGCAAGTTTGGGGTCATAAATTAAATAAAAATTAGCAGGATTCCATAAATTATTTCTGTCGGTCCAATAATTTGGTTGAAAAACTATTTGATTATTGCTATTTAAACCACTCGCACCTGCTGATTCAAAATTACCGTTAAAATCAGCTTGCACCGCGCTACCGACCGTTTCCATAGCCGAAAGAGGGTAAAGATCGTTAGGTAGGGAATAATTAATCGGCAAATTGTTGCTAGACGGGGCATAGCCGACTTTAACATAGCCAGCAAGATTTTTAATATCCGGCTCAAAAAGATTGCTATCAACTCCATAATCACCATATCTGGAATTGCGCGGCAAAGTCGGATTATAATCAGCTCGGCCAACAACAAAGTGAGAGCAATTGCCTTCTTTGCCTAAGGCATCGCAAACACCCATGCCATGACAATTAATATTGCCGCCTGCGTCCTGCGAATAAGAAGTGCATGACAGCCATTTAGCGCAATCACGGTCAGGCGACACTTTAACTATCGCATTTGAATCAGCTTCCGCCGAACCAACAGCAACACTAACAGGGGCTAAATCGATGCCTGTTTGATCAACGTCATGGCTTAGACTTTTGTAAGCTGTCTGCCCAAAAGTAGCCCCGGTCACGGAGCGTTCATTAAACAAAACGCAACCGCTGTCATAATTAACTATGCCATTGCATTTTTCTTCCAAACCATCTTTTAATTGATAGTCAATAACCAGCTTGT
>JAKJDO010000013.1 GCA_022705905.1 Patescibacteria group bacterium | reverse complement strand
ATGAAAAATTTTACGCTGAATTTGATTATTATTTTGTGGGCGACGGCAAAGAGACCGCTAAAAGACAAGGTTTTATCCTGCCTAATGAAGGCAAATACGTTTTTTGCCTAGGCCAAGAATTCAAGTTTTTGCCAAATGAAGTTGAGTTTAGAATAGAGAATGTTAAATGGACAAGAATAGATTACAAAAACTTCCCCAATTGGCAGCATTTTAGCCAAGAGCGTTTAAATATAAAAGCGGATGGAGCGCAATTTTCATCTGCCAAATCAACGGTTTTGACGGAGAAGTTGGATTTGAACGAGTTGAAGTTTGCTATTCATAACCGTACCATTTTCAACTATTGGAATGTTAATTTAAAAATTTTGCTTTTTAGCCGCGGCCAAATCGTTAGCGTCAATGAATATGCGGTTAAAAATTTAATGGCTGATGAATCGCGCCATGTAGCTATGACTTGGCCCGGTCGTTTTAGCTTAGTTGATAAAATTGAAATAATGCCTGAAATTAATATCACCAAAAAAGATATCTATATTAACTATGAAGGCGGCATAGGCAGCTTAAAATGAAAATAGCCGGTAATAAATGTTGAATAAAATAATTTTATATTTAAAAAAATTTGATTGGATACTTTTAGCCGCGGTCATTTTGCTAATGTGCTTCGGATTAGCGGAGTTGTATAGCATTGCCTTGGGCCAAGACGAGTTAGACTTGCTTAATTTTGAGAAGCAAGTTGTTTTTGTTTTTTTAGGATTGGTGATTTTATTTTTAGTGTCTTTTCTTGATTATTTTAATTTAAGAAGCTTTAATAATTATCTGTATTTGCTGGGCTTGATATTGCTGACGGCCGTTTTGTTTTTTGGCGCTTCAATCCGCGGGACAACTGGTTGGTTTAATATTTTTGGTTTAAGCATCCAGCCGGTGGAATTTGCTAAAATTATTTTAGTCGTTTTTTTGGCTCGTTATTTTGCGGCGGTATCAGTTAAATTCAGCCCGTTTAAACATATGATTATTTCCGGATTGGGCGCGTTTATATTCGTTGCGTTAGTTTTAAAACAGCCTGACTTCGGCTCGGCCTTGATATTATTTTTAATTTGGCTGGCAATGCTTATAATTGTGGGTTTTAATAAAAAATATATTTTATTTATCGTTTTAGTTTTTTTTATAGCCTTCGCGTTTTCCTGGATGTTTTTATTTAAGGATTATCAAAAAGAGCGCATTATCACCTTTTTAAATCCAGCGGCTAATTCGCTGGGCCAGGGTTATAACGTCCAGCAGGCGACCATTGCCGTCGGGTCGGGCGGTTTAACCGGTCGGGGTCTGGGGTTCGGCTCGCAATCGCAGTTAAAATTTTTGCCGGAAGCGCAAAATGACTTTATTTTTTCGGTAATCGCTGAAGAATTGGGATTTTTAGGAGTTGTTTTAGTTTTTTCTCTTTTTATAACCATTTTTTACCGAATATTGAAAGCGTCGAGCTATGCTAATAATGATTTTGCGGTTTATGTCCTGCTTGGCTTTTTAGCCTTGATTTTTATGGAAATGTTTATTAATATTGGTATGAACGTCGGTTTAATGCCGGTTGTCGGTATTTCCTTGCCGCTTATTAGTTACGGCGGCAGTTCTATTTTGTCCACTTTAATAATAATCGGCATAATTGAAAGCATTATTATTCGCTCTAAGTTAAAATATTAATTATATAAGAAAAATGCCCGCTTTACTTAATTGATAAAACGGTAACAGAAAAAAATAAATTTATGGTCAAAACAATAAAACTAGATGCTTCTAGCAGAAAAGAGAAGCAAAAAGAAAGCAAGGCTTTACGCCGGGCCGGTATAATTCCAGCGGTTTTATATGGTCAAAAGGAAAAAAATGTAAATCTTAAAGTTAAACGCCAGGATGTAGAAAAAATATTTTCCCACCACGATGCTACTGGCTTGATTGATTTAAGCATTGATGGAAGCGAGCCAATCAAAACAATAATAAAAGATCAGCAATCCGACGCTATCAAGGGAGACATAAAGCACTTGGATTTTTATAAAGTTAACATGAAGCACAAAATAGACGTCCAAGTGCCGTTGCACTTTATTAATGAATCTAAAGCTGTTAAGGAATTGGGCGGCATGTTGATAAAAAATATTGAGACTTTAGAAGTTAAGTGTTTGCCAGCCGAGATGCTTGATAAAATTGATATTGACTTGTCATTGCTTAATACTTTTGAAGATCACATTAAAGTTAGTGACATAAAATTGCCGGATAATTTCGAGGTTTTAAATAACGCCGATGACGTTATTGTCCACGTAATGGAGCCTAAGGTAGTAGAAGAAGAGCAGCCGGCAGTTGAGGTAGAGACGACTGAAGAAGCTAAACCAGCTGAAGAATCCAGTGCTCAGCAATAAAAAATATTCGTTTTAATATGGAGGAAAAAGAGGACATAGCTGACGTAGCCAAGCTAAAAAAAGTCTGGGTAACCGTCGGCGCAATTTTTTGTTTGACGACTATTATTTTAGCCGGTCTTGTTTTAGTATTTATAAACAGAAAAACGGTAATAAAAAAAATTAACGAGATAGTTCCAATAACAGAGCGGGAGAGTGGCAGTCAGTCAGATAACTTTAATTTGACGCGCCGCCAGATTGACGGCGTATACGTTGAACTTGGCGAAGAAAATAATTACCCGGTAGCGGTGACAATAGATAATTTTTCTGACGCTCGTCCGGCTGCGGCCTTAGCGAAGGCTAACATAGTTTATGAAGCCGAAGCAGAGGGCGGAGTGACGCGTTATTTAGCTATTTTCGCCGATGTTAAAAAGGTAGAGAATATTGGGCCGATACGTAGCGCTAGGCCATATTATGTAGAGTGGGTGGAGGAATATTCGGCTGTTTATATCCATTGCGGCGGCAGTCCCGACGCTTTGGCTAAAATTATAAAAGAGAATGTGGTCGATTTTAATGAGTTCTATAACGGCAGTTATTTTTATAGAAATAAAAGCAAATCAGCGCCGCATAATGTTTATATTAAGGGCGATTCCGTTTTTTCTTTTTTGGAAAAAAATAAATTAGAACAGGGCAAATTTTTTCCTTGGCTTTTTAAAGATGACCGCCAAGAGGCGGAACGGCCTGAGGCGGCGCAAATAAAAATAGACTACCCTGGAGACTATTATAAAGTAGAATGGCGCTATGACAAGCAAGGTAATCAGTATGACCGTTATTTGGCAGGAAAGGCGCATACCGACGAGGACGGAGAAAAAATAAAAGCAAAAAATATTATTATCCAATTTATTGCCGCCGAAGAAATTGATGATAAATTAAGATTGGCTATGAAAACGATAGGCGAGGGCAAGGCATTCGTTTGCCTAGACGGCCAATGCCGGGAAGGAAAATGGCACAAAAAAAATAACGGCTCTCGCACCCGTTTTTATGATATTGACGGCAACGAATTCGCCTTCAATGCCGGTACAACTTGGATAGAAGTCGTGCAGCCGGAGCATAAAGTTGAATTTTAGCCCAGCTTTAAAATAATCAACCGGTTATGGCCTTTTAGGTCTTTTTTTATTGCAAAAGTAGCGTCTGGCAAATTTTTTTTAATCATTCTTCCGATTTTAAGTTTTTGTCTAGGGTCTATTTCTAAAAAGGCAATAATATTTTTATTTATTTTTTCTACATCTCTAAGCTGAATCAATAATTTTTCATAAAGTTCCAGCCCGTCTTTGCCCATAAAAAGCGCGATTTTCGGCTCAAATTTTAAACCAATAGTATCGGCCGAAGAATTATTTAGCCAAGCTGTCCAGCCGTAAGGCAGATTGGCAAGAATTAAGATTTTAGATTTACGATTTAAGATTTTTGAATTAAGAAGGGGTTGCAATAAATCACCAGAAGCAAATTTAATGAATTGAGCTTTGTTAATTTTAGAATTTTTTCGGGCGATATTTAGAGCGGTTTTTGAGATGTCAGTTCCAAAATATTTATATTTATTACCGAGAATTTTAGCCAGGCTGATAATCACACAGCCTGAGCCAGTGCCAATATCTATAAGAGTAAATTTAGCTGGTTTCGTCTTAATAATTTTTAATGCCTCGTCAACCATCAACTCGGTTTCCGGTCGGGGAATAAGCGCCTGCTTATTAACTAGAAATTTATTGCCGTAAAATTCTTTTTCGCCAATTAAATAAGCGATTGGCTCGCCCTTGATTCTCCGGCTTATCAATTTATTAAATTTGCTTTGTTGGGCCTTAGTTAGTTTAAGTTCGGGAAGAGTCAATATAAATTCACGAGTTTTATTTAAAATAAAAGATAATAAAATTTCCGCGTCTAAATGAGCGGATTTTATATTGGCTTTTTTTAGTTTTACGACAGCCTGCCAAAGTTCTGTTTTTATATTCATAGTCTAAAAAATTGTGTTAAACTTGCTTGTCGGCTGCTTTTAAAACTTCAATTATTTCTCCGATTTCTCCGTCCATAATTCGGTTAATTGTGTGCCAAGTTTGCTTGATACGGTGGTCAGTGACGCGGTCTTGGGGGAAATTATAAGTTCTAATTTTTTCACTGCGATCGCCAGAACCCACCTGCGTTTTTCTTTCGGCCGCTTCTTTGGCGTGTTGTTCTTCTTCTAATTTATCTAAAATGCGCGAGCGTAAAATTTGCATAGCCTTTTCTTTGTTCTGGTGCTGGGATTTTTGGTCTTGGCATTGAACGACAGTGCCAGTCGGAATATGCGTAATGCGGACGGCCGAATTAGTCGTATTTACTTTTTGTCCGCCCGGACCGGAGGCGGCGTAAGTATCAATACGCAAATCGTTTTGATTTACCACCAAATCAACTTCTTCAGCTTCCGGCAAAACTGCAACTGTGGCGGCGGACGTGTGAATGCGGCCCTGCTTTTCGGTTTCCGGCACTCTTTGGACGCGGTGAATGCCGCGCTCGTATTTTAAATAGCCGAAGACATTTTTACCGTTAATTTCCAAAATAACTTCTTTAAAGCCGCCGATGCCTATGCGATTGGAACTAAGAATATTTACTTTCCAGCCCTGACGTTCGGCAAAGCGCGCGTACATCCGTAATAAATCTGCCGCGAATAGGGCAGACTCGTCTCCGCCGGTGCCAGCTCTAATTTCCATGATAACGTCTTTTTTGTCGTTCGGATCGGCCGGATGCAATTCAATTTCAATCTGCTTTTGCAAATCATCATATTTTTTCTGCAATATTTCCAATTCATCGGTAGCTATATTTTTTAATTCTTCGTCAACGTCCTGGGCAATAATTTCATTATTTTGCTTTATATCATCGGCTATTTTTTCTAAAGATAAAATCATATTTGTTAGCTCCTTCAATTCGGCGTGCTGGCGCGAAACTTCGGCTATTTTTTTAACATCATTAATAATAGCCGGATCGGAAATCTGCTTTTCAAGTTCATTAAATTTTTGCTTTATTTCTTCGTACATATAATTAAATTCAAAATGCAAAAATCAAAAATTAAAATTTAGGTATCGCTTCGCGATATTTTTTATAAATAAATAACGGCTATTCATCTCTGCGTGATATTATAATTATACCACACAAAAACAAATAGCCGTTAAGGTAAGTTATTTTTTACCTGATTTTTTGGCCTTAGTTCTTTCGGCTTTAGCGGCGCGTTTGACGGTTTTACCCTTTCTCGTTTTAGCCGCTGCGGTCTTAGCGCTAACTTTAGCCTGGAATTTTTCTACGCGGCGGGCAGTATCAACTAATTTCTGCTTGCCAGTATAAAAAGGATGGCAGGCTGAACAAAGCTCGGTTTTAATTTCCGGCAAGGTTGATCCGGTAGTAAAAGTGCTACCGCAAGCGCAAATTACTTTAGAATTCGGATAATATTTAGGATGAATATCTTTCTTCATATTTATAGCTAATTTTTAAATTAAAAAACAAGACTTCCGCTTGTTAAAACTATAATAACACAGCCTTTAAAAAATATCAATACTTAGTTAAGTTTATTAAATTCTTAATATTTTATTTGTTTAAAATAGTTTGAATAATCAAAACTCTTATTTATTAGTTTTTATCCAACCATCATTCCTGCTTAAGCAATCCCTTTTCCAAGTGCTCGGTTGTGGAACGACAAACGCTTTTGATAGGCGCTGAAAATGACATAATTTTGTGGTTTTTTATTTAGTAAACAGATAAAATAATAAAATTTTTGGTATTAATAAATGTTTTGTGTTATAATTTATTTAAACCCGACTAAGCGAATGTTGATAATTGGGAAAAAATCATGGTAAAAAATATAATAACTAACAAAATAAGTTTTATTGATTTTTTAAAAAAGGAATTTGGTTTTAATTCTTCTACTTTTTTGGCGATGGGAAAAAAAGAAAGCAAGGGAAAAATACAGTCAGCTGCGAAATCAAAAAAAAGTAAATTGCAGTGGTCTTTGATCCGCCAGCCACGCAACTTAGTTAATGTTTTAGAATTAAAAATAGAAGAGACGGGAAGTGATGGAGAGGCTAAAAAGCCGGCAGTTGATTTTGAAGATGAGTCCGTATTGAGCTGGCGCCAAAAATTCAATATTAGCCGGCAACATCTCCTGTCAAAAAAAATGAAAAAGAAAGAAAAAAAAATCGGTCCCTTGTCTTTCCGCCAGCCGCATTTTAACGTTCCCGGTATTTTTTCTTATTGCCGCGAGAATGACAGCTGCCCAGAAACGCCGGTCTGGTCAACCCAAGCCGCTTTTTTAGTGTTCGTTTCTTTTGCTGTCGCCACAGCCAGCTTGCTTTATTTAATCGGTAATGGAGGGTTGGGCGGAGGCAATATAGAAAAAAGTATTGTTCTAAAAAAAGAAATTATCAAACCAGACGACAAACTGCTGGCTAATTTTATCAAGGTCAATAGAGACTGGCTTGATAGCCAGTTTGCCAACAGCGATACGCTAGCAGTTAAGATGGAGGATGTTTTTGGCCAAATAGCCGGCGCTACCGAGATTAACAATGATCTGGGTGCAGCCGAAGAGAGGCTGGTAGAGAATGATTTTTTTACTAATGAATTAAATATTTTACAGGCTAAATTTTATAATTATTTAAAAGAACTGGAGAATAAACAGAAAGACGCTTCAATTTTTTTAAGCGGTTTTTTAAGGAATATAATTCGTGATTAATTCTTAAATTAGGTTTTTATATTTTAATTTTCCAGCCGTTTACCAACGGCCTTTATTTTTTCGCTAATTTATGATAAAATAATACTAAGTTAGATTTTTTAAAATTAATAAATAATTTAAATTTATAATTTTTTAGCTAATATTGGCAGTATTAGCAAGTAAAAACTATGACCGAAGCATATTGCGTAAAATGTAAAGCTAAAAGAGAAATGGCAGAGGCTCAAGAGATTGAAATGAAGGGTAAAGGCGGAGTCGCCAGAAGGGCGATGAAGGGCAAATGTCCTACTTGTGGCACTTCAATGTTCAGAATTTTAGGAAAAGCTTAAATTATTCAATAAAAATCGCCCTTTTTTAGGGCGTTTTTTTATGATAAAATAATCTGCACAAACATGAAACGTACAAAAAGGGACAATTCCCAGCAAGACGAAATATATCTAAGAATCAAGGTAAGACCCAGCGCCGCCAAAAATTCTTTTAGAGAAAAATTGGCTGACGGCACCTGGAAAATTGACATAGCGGCCACGCCCGAAAGAGGGAAGGCCAACCAAGAACTTATTAAGTTTTTAGCTCAAGAGTTTAAAGTCAAAAAAGATAACATAAAAATTATTAGCGGAGCCGGAGAACATATCAAGCTGATAAAAGTTATAAAGTAGAGAAGATGAGAAAAGAATATAATTTTTATTTGTATATTATGGCAAGTTCGAGTGGTAGATTATATATCGGAATGACAAATAGCTTGCTAAGAAGATCCTCAAAACACAAAGGGGCGGGATCAAAAGGTTTTTACAGAGAAGTATTCATGTGATAAGCTAGTGTATTGCGAACATTATACTAATGTTTCCGCGGCTATAGCCAGAGAGAAACAAATCAAAAAGTGGCGAAGGGAGAAAAAGCAGAATTTAATAAAAACTATAAATCCGCAAAGGGGTTCCTCTCCCGAGTGCTCGGGGTCGGAATGACAAGATAAATTTTATGGAAAAAGAGACGTTAAAAATACCCAGCCACGTAGCCATAATTATGGACGGCAATCGCCGCTGGGCGCAAGAAAGAAATCTTTCTCAAAACGAAGGGCATTTTCAGGGCTACGAAAGAATGTGCCAGACGCCTGATTGGTTTTTTGCTCGTGGCATTAAAATTATTTCTTTTTTTGCTTTTTCAACTGAAAATTGGAACCGCTCCAGCGAAGAAGTTAATTATCTGATGAAACTAATGAAAGCCGCGCTGGAAGAAAGGAAGGAAGAATTTAAAAATAAAAAATACAAAGTTTTGATTAGCGGTTGTTTAGAAGAATTGCCTGGTGACTTGCCGGAAGTTTGCCAGCAAATTATAGACGAAACCAAGCAAAACCATAATGGTATAGTTAATATTTGCTTAAATTACGGCGGCCGGCTAGAAATCGTTGAAGCGGTAAAAAAGCTGATAAAAAATAACGTTGATTTAGAGCAGGTGCACGAAGGCATGCTCAAAAAGTATCTTTACCAGCCTGATTTGTCCGATCCGGATATAATTGTCCGCACTTCCGGCGAGCAAAGATTGTCAGGCTTTTTACTTTGGCAAGCGGCTTATAGCGAGCTTTTTTTTCTTAAAAAATATTGGCCGGAGTTTGAGAGAGATGATGTTGATTTGATAATTAGAGAATATAATAAACGGGACAGAAGATTCGGAGGCTAGATTGACAAAATAGCCGAATTTTTATATGGTGTTATTGCTCATCACAAAGACCAAAAAAGGAGGAATACTGCTATGGGGAAAGGCAATGGCGTTAGATTCTTGCAAAAGAAGGTGACACTGTGTGTATGCGGTTTATGCGGAACGGAGTACTTTCTCGAAGACGACGCTCGGCAATGCCACCGCAAGGGAGCTGCGCTTATCCACCTGGAGAGAACTTTTATCCGAGGTAAGTTTCTACTTGTCGGCGACAAGCGGGTCCTCCCCGTAAACAAGCTTGTTTTTGCGCAAGACGCAGGCAGATGTCTGAAAAGAAATCTGGACGTTGAACTGGCCGACTCAAACGGCGATATCGACGTAATGTCATATAGCGACGAGATAATGACGGCTCGCTCGATACCCATAACCGAAGCCGTTATCAGCTATGGCTGGCGGGCGTTTTCCGAGAAAATATGGGAGAGGCGAGCGAGTCTGGAGATGAAGGAGAAATATTCAATCGCCCTGAAAGCGATTATAGGCGGCATGACAGACGAAGAGAGGGAGTCTGCTCTGGTCAGATTGATTGGCTTTTGCCAGCAATGATTATGGGCGCAGATTAATAAAGCGAGGGCATCCGATGGGTGCCCTTCGTAATATAAAAATATAAAAATGGATAAAGAAATAAACAAAAAACCGCTAGCTGACAGAATGAGGCCGGAAAAACTTGAGGATTTTTTAGGCCAGGAAGAGGTTGTGGGCGAAGGCAGGATGCTGCGCAAATCAATTGAAAGCGATAATTTACCGTCAATGATTTTTTGGGGGCCGCCGGGCAGCGGCAAAACAACGCTAGCGCATATTATAGCTAAAAAGACTAATTTTGAGTTTATCCAAATTAGCGCAGTAACAAGCGGTCTTAAGGATTTGCGCGTAGTTATCAAGCGAGCGCAAGAAAATAGTCTTTTTGAAAAAAGAACTATTCTTTTTATAGACGAAATTCATCGTTGGAATAAAGCCCAGCAAGACGCACTGCTACCACACGTGGAAAAAGGTACGATTATTTTAATTGGCGCGACTACGGAAAATCCGAGCTTTGAAATACGGAACGCTTTGCTGTCGCGGTGCCGTGTTTTTGTTTTAAATCAATTGAGTGAAGAAAATATTTTAGAGATTTTAAAAAAGGCCGTTGCTGATAAAGATAGAGGGCTGGGCGATCTAAATCTAAAAGTTGACGATAATGTTTTGGCAATATTGGCGCAGATGAGCAACGGCGACGTGCGGACGGCTTTAAACGTTTTAGAATACGCCGGTTCGGTTGATAACCACCTGACGATTGACCGCATTAAAGAAGCTTTTCAAAGATCCTTTTTGCTTTACGACAAAGATGGCGAAGAACATTACAATATCATCTCGGCCTTGCACAAATCCATGCGCGGTTCCGATCCTGACGCGGCTTTATATTGGTTGGCAAGGATGTTGGAAAGCGGCGAAGATCCGCTTTATGTGGCGAGAAGGTTAGTGCGCTTTGCTTCTGAAGATATCGGTCTGGCCAACTCACGCGCGCTAGAACAGGCCGTAGCCGCGTATCAAGCCTGTCATTTTATGGGTATGCCGGAATGCAACGTGGTTTTAGCTCAAGCGGTATTTTATATGGCTAAATGCCAAAAATCCAACGAACTTTATACAGCTTATGGCCAAGCCGCTGCGGATGTAAAAGATTATGGCAATTTACCCGTGCCGATGCATATTAGAAACGCGCCGACAAAATTAATGAAGGAACTAGGCTACGGCAAAGATTATAAATACAGTCCCGAGTATAATTATCAGGAAAAGCAGGATTATTTACCGGATAAATTAAAAAATAAAAAATATATTAAATAATTTATTTAATATTAGCTATTATTTTGCTTTATTGACTTTTTATCAAATATTAGTATAATATATTAAGCTTACCGCGTAGCGGTTTTTTTGTATTAATTAATAATTGTTCGTGTTTTGACTTTCCGAAGGGATTTTACTTCTCTAAACGAGATCCCGGCTCGGAGGCCGGGATGACACAAAATATCATATGACAAAGATTGCAGTAATAAAAACTGGCGGCAAACAGTATAAAGTTAAAGAAGGCGATTCGCTTAAAATTGAAAAATTAAAAAAAGAAGTAGGGGGTAAAGTAAATTTTGACACTCTATTGATAGCCGATGAAGCTGGAAAAGATGTCAACATCGGCGATCCCAGCCTAGGCGATAAGGTTAAAGCCGAAATTTTAGAAAACGGCAAAGGCAAAAAAGTGACTGTCGTTAAATATAAAAATAAAACTCGTTATTTAAGAACTAGAGGCCATAGACAAGAGTACTCAAAGATCAGAATAGATAAGATTGGTTAAAATTTTGCAATATCCAGCTGAAATAAAAAAGAGAAGCCCGGTGGTGTATGTCCCGGGCTTTTCTGCAGACACCCTACCTTTTTTAGGTTTAGGGCTTCTCGTATTTCACTGCCAGCTCATACGACCTTTCTCCCTGAGGATCAGCAATTTCCATCATCTGAACAATTACCTGAATCTCATCAGCTGATTTTGGTTGGTCGCGCTGACACGCTCCATGCGCGCAAGTATTTCTTCTTGATCGGGTAATGCAACCCTGGACGATTCCGAATTGCTTGCACTGCATCACAGCCCTCCTAGTTTTTTATTTTATTTCGTTGCGATTTTTAAAAGCATTAACTAGAGTAATATCGTCGGCGTATTCTAAATCAGAGCCCATTGGCAGGCCCTTAGCCAAGCGGGTTATTTTTATTTTATATGTTTTTAATTCCTTGGTTATATATAGCGAGGTCGCTTCGCCTTCAAAATTAGAATTAAAAGCCAAAATGATTTCCTTAATTTTTCCGGTTTTAGCCTTATTAATTAGTTCTTTTATTCTTAAATTATCGGGTCGCACTCCTTCCAAAGAATTAATAACTCCGCCCAAAACAAGATAATAGCCGTTATATTCTTTTATTTTTTCCATCGCCAGCATATCGCGGGTATTTTCCACAACACAGAGCAGGGATGAGTCGCGTTTTTGGTCGCGGCAGATTTCGCAAGGATGGCTATCAGTGACCGCAAAACAATTTTGGCAAATTATAATTTTTTCTTTCAGTTCGGCAATAGCTTGAGCGAATTTTTGGAGCTCCTCCGGGTTTTGCTGTAATAAATAAAAAACGAACCGTTCAGCTGTTTTAGGGCCGACGGTCGGTAATTTCATAAATTCTCTGATTAAATTTTGGATAGAAAGAGGGTATTGCATGTATTTAGAACTGTGGCAACCCACCCATACCTTGCATCTTCTCAGCGACTACTCTTTGGATTTTTTTAGTCGCGTCATTAAAGCACTCTTTTAATGATTGTTCTAGTTTATCTTTTGTTAGTTCGCTGTTGATTGTCAAATTAGTTATTTCAAAATTGCCGTTGATAGTTATAGTAATACCATTTTTTTCAACAGTAATACTTTGCTGGCTCATCACACTCTGCAGCATTTTTGCTTGATTTTTTAAATCTTGGTATTGTTTTAATTTATTGAACATAATATTTTGTATCAATTATTATTTATTTACATTTCTGACAATCCGCTTCTTTCAATACTTTTAAAACTGACGGTCTCTTCGTCAAAAAATAAATCTACTTTGCCGGTCGGGCCGTTTCTGTGTTTAGCCACGTGTATTTCTGCCTTGTGTTGGTCTTCCATTGATAATTCCTCGCGGTTATAGTTGCGATCTGCGGCTTTACGATAAATAAACATAACCACATCAGCGTCTTGCTCAATTGAGCCAGACTCGCGCAAATGGGCTAATTTAGGGATAGCTGGTTTAGTCTGCTCAACTTGGCGAGACAACTGCGACAAAGCTAAGACAGGTATATTTAATTCGCGGGCAATGCCTTTTAAGCTTCTAGTTATTTCCGAAACTTCCTGGACACGGTTGTCGCCATATTTACCGCGACCCTCCATCAACTGTAAATAATCGACAACTAATAGTCCTAAATTTTTTTCAATTTGTAACCGGCGCGCTTTAGTCCTTATTTCCATGACCGAACAATTGGGCGAATCATCAATGTAAATCGGAGCTTCTGACAAAATTCCCATGCCTTCGCCAATGCGCGCGAAATCATTATCGTCATCTCGGTCTGATAATTTGCCGGTACGCATGCGCCATAAACTGACGTTTGACTGGGCGCAGAGTAATTTATCAACTAGCTGTTCTTTGCTCATTTCTAGAGAAAAAATACCGACAGGGATTTTACTTTTGACGGCTGCTTGCCGAGCAACGTCTAAAGCTAAAGAAGTCTTACCAACGCTAGGACGAGCAGCTAGAATTATTAAGTCTGATTTTTGTAAACCAGCCAGTAAATTATCCAAGTCATGAAAGCCAGTAGTAATGCCGCGCAGTTTACCGCTTTGTTTGTGCAATTCGTCAATGCGTTCAAACGCGTCGTTTAATAATTTATCAACAGGAATAAAAACGTTTTTTAAATACTTTTGGGAGACGCTAAACAGTTTTTGCTCTGATTCATCCAGCAATTTATCAATATCTTCTTCCTCTTTAAAACCCAATTCGGAAATTTCACTAGCCGCAGCTAGCAATCGACGAAGCGTGGCTTTGCGCTGAATGATATTAGCGTAATGTTCAACGTGAGCTGCTGTAGCGCTAAAGTTGGAAAGCAAAGCCAGATACGAACGTCCGCCAATTTCTTCTAATTTATTTTTTTCCTCTAGTCGGTTGGTTAAACTTAAAATATCAATCGGTTCGTGCTTGGCGTACAAGTCTTTCATTGTTTCGTAAATTATGCGATGACTGTCCTTATAGAAATCATTCTCCATAACAATATCAGCAATTTTGATAATGGCGTCTTTATCAATCAAAAGACAGCCCAGAAGCGATTGCTCGGCTTCCAGGTTCTGCGGCGGTAATTTTTCAATGGATTGTTCTTTGGGCATAATTCTATACTACCTTAGTCAGGGTTTAATCGCAAGAGTAAATTGTCCACTTGTTTTCCACAAATTTATTTAATATTAGCTAATATTAACTTAATGATATAAAAATGCGGCTTCTAATTTTAACTATTGTCAAAATATAAATATTCTGCTATTATAACATCAAAAGTAATAAACACTGCTTAGAGCAGTTTTGTTTTTGACTTTTTTTGTAAATAAACTGCGCCCATAGCTCAGCTGGTAGAGCAGCTCCCTTTTAAGGAGAAGGTCACAGGTTCGAATCCTGTTGGGCGTACTAAAATTTTAAAGATATATTTATGTATAGCAGTGAAATAGAATTCCCTAATAGAAAAATAGAGGCTGTTATTAAAGCACCGGCTGGTAAATTTGTAATAGCAGAATTAGGGAAGGTTAAAAAAGGTGAAGCGGTGATTGAAGGCACGTTCGATGATTGGCTAGAGGCTCATCAAAGAGTAGATGAACTAAATAAAGACGAAAAAGGTAGACAATATGCAGTCTTTAATGATTCAGGGGAAAAAACTAGAGGGCCAAAAGATATAAACTCCGGCTTGCAGCAGGAAGAAAAATAATTTTTATCAATTTTATAAGCATAGAAGTCCGATAATTTTTTCGGACTTTTATTGTTGTCTTTTTTAAAAAAAGTCGTTGTGCTTTTACAGAAATTTTTTTTATTTTTTATTAAATATGGTATAATATAAACATAATCTAAAATAAATGAAAAAAATATCCAACAATCCAGCAAAAAAATATGCCGCTAGCCTTATGACCAGCGACGTGCCTGTAGTCAGCAAAGACAATGCCATTGGCTACGTTGAAGAACATCTGCTAAAAAATATCAAGCGCTTAAAATCAGTCAATTATATTTATGTTTTAGGAAAAGAAAATATTCTTGAAGGCGTTATTTCCATCAAAGAGCTTTTTCGCCAGCCTAAAGCCAAAAAAATATCTTCCGTTATGAATAAAAATCTTAAGGTTGCTTACGCCCACACTGATCAGGAAAAGGTTGCTTATTTAGCCTTAAAGAACAATATTAAATCTGTGCCTATTGTTGATCAAGACGGCAAATTTTTGGGTGCAGTGCTAAACGACGATATAATGAATATAGTTTACAACGAGTTGGAAGAGGATGTGGCTCATTTCGCCGGCGTCGGCCATCACGCTCATAAAATTGATGATATAAATTCAATGTCTTTGGCCACGTCTTTAAAGCACCGCCTGCCTTGGTTAATTGTCGGCATCTTAGGTGGACTAGTGGCCGCGCAAGTTATCGGATTATTTGAACGAACTTTGTCGGAAAATATTATCCTAGCAGCCTTCATGCCGCTAATAGTTTATATCGCCAGCGCAGTTAGCACCCAGATCAGCTTTTTTGTAGTCAGAGATTTAGCTATCAGTAAAAAAATAAATTTAGTTTTTTACTCATTGCGCCAGTTTAATGTGGTTTTATTCATGAGCGCGATTATCAGCATTTTAATTTTTATCATTTCTTTGTTGTTCTACAACGAATTGTTAATAGCCGCTGTATTATCTATCTCAATATTTTTAACAATATTATCTTCTATCATCACCGGACTTTTTATCCCCTTCATTTTTAATTTTTTACGCTTTGATCCGGCTAACGCCAGCGGACCGATAGGTACTATAATCCAAGATTTAATTAGCGTTTCTATTTACTTGTTAGTAGCCGGAACTTTGTTGTAGGAAAAGTATCTAAAAATATAGATAATAAAAAACCACTTGTGTATTCAAGCAGTTTTTTTTGTTATATCAACTTATTTTACTTTGATTAGCACTTCATTTTTAATTCCCAAGTCAATAGTAACGCAATCTCCGTCTTTAATTTTGCCTTCAATAATATCGAGAGCCAGCTCGTCTAAAATCATATTTTGGATAATGCGTTTTAGGGGTCTGGCGCCGAAGGTAATATCATAGCCTTTGTCGGCAAGCATGCCTTTAACTTTACTGGCAATTTTAATTTTGATATTTTTGTCAATCAAGCGCTTCTCAACTTTGCCTAACTCTAAATCAACGATTTGCGACAAGGTATCTTTATCTAGACTTTTGAAGATAACAATTTCGTCAATGCGATTTAAGAACTCTAGCTTAAAATGATCTTTTAAGATTTGATCTATTTTTTCGCGCATTTCTTCGACTTGAGCCTTATTGACTTGCTTTTCGTCAGATCCGTCAGAAAAACCGATAGAGTATTGCTTAATTACTTCGTTGCCAAGGTTAGAAGTCATGATAACAATAGTATTTTTAAAGTTGACGGTCCTACCTTTAGAATCGGTCAAACGGCCGTCATCTAAAATTTGCAGTAAAATATTAAATACTTCCGGATGGGCTTTTTCTATCTCGTCAAAGAGAAGAACGCTATACGGTCGACGACGAATTTTTTCGGTCAATTGTCCGCCTTCATCATAGCCGACATAGCCTGGTGGCGAACCGATAATTTTAGCGACGCTATGTTTTTCCATAAATTCGCTCATATCCAGTCTAATCAAAGACGTCTCGTCGTTAAACATAAAAGAGGCGAGGGCTTTAGCTAACTCGGTTTTACCGACGCCAGTCGGACCGACAAAAAGGAAGGAGCCGATCGGCCTTTGCTCTTCGTTAATGCCGGCGCGTGAACGGCGGATTGCATTAGCTACCACTTTAATCGCTTCAACTTGTCCTTTGACGCGCTTGCCTAATTCGTCTTCGGCTTTAGCTAACTTTTTTATTTCTGATTCCAGCATTTTGGAAACCGGAATACCAGTCCAGCGAGAGACAACTTTAGCGATATCTTCTTCGTCAATTTCTTCTTTTAAAATTCGCTGGCCCTTGCTTTGGATTTTAGTCAGCTCTTCTTCTTTGGCTTTTACTTTTCTTTCCAGTTCCGGGATACGGGCATAGCGGATTTCAGCCACGGCTGTTAAGTCATCGCCGCGCCGTTCAATAATTTCCGCTTTGGCTTTTAGGTCGTCAATGTCTTTTTTGGCTTTACGGATCGTAGAAATTACTTCTTTTTCATTATTCCAGTGCAATTCTAATTGTCCGGCCTCTTCTTTGAGATGAGTTAGGCGCCTGTTAATGCTGGTAATTTTTGATTGATTTTTTTTAGCGTCTTTATGCAAACCGGCTTTTTCGATTTCTAAACGTTTTATTTCTCGTTTTAATCGATCTAGATCTTCCGGCATAGAATCGATTTCCATGCGTAGGGCAGAGGTGGCTTCATCAATTAAATCAACGGCTTTATCGGGTAAAAAGCGATCAGTGATATAGCGAGAAGATAGTTTTGCGGCCGCGACAATAGCATCATCAGTAATTTTAACGCCATGATGGACTTCATATTTTTCTTTAATACCGCGCAAAATAGCAATCGTATCTTCAATGCTTGGTTCGCCAACGTAGATCGGCTGAAAACGTCGTTCTAAAGCCGCGTCGCGTTCAATGTATTTTTGATATTCCTTAGTAGTGGTGGCGCCGACAGCTCGTAATTCACCACGAGCTAAAGCTGGTTTTAACATATTGGAGGCATCCATCGAGCCCTCAGAAGCGCCAGCACCAACGAGAGTATGTAATTCATCAATAAAGACAATAATTTTACCTTCCTGGGCTTTTACTTCTTTCAGTACTGCTTTTAATCTGTCTTCAAACTCGCCACGGAACTTAGCGCCTGCCACCATTGCGCCCAAATCCAAGCTAATAAGTTCTTTATTTTTTAAAGTTTCGGGTACGTCGCCACTGATTATACGCTGTGCCAGACCTTCAACAATAGCAGTTTTACCAGTACCAGCTTCACCAATAAGTACTGGATTGTTCTTGGTGCGGCGTGATAAGACTTGCATAATGCGACGGATTTCTTCTTCGCGACCGATAACTGGATCGAGCTTCTTTTGACGAGCTAGTTCGGTTAGATTGATAGCGTATTTTTCTAAAATTTTATACTTAGTTTCCGGATCGGGATTATCTATCTTTTGTGAACCGCGCACCTCAGAAATTATTCTTAGAACTTTATTATATTCAATCCCTAAGCCCAATAAAATTTCTTGCGCTTCTGATTTAATACCAATTAAAGAGAGTAGAATATGTTCGGTTGAAATATATTCGTCATCCATTTTATCAGCTTCCTTCTTAGCTCTTTCTAAAATCATGGCTACTTCAGCCGTGCCTTGAACAGTGCCAACGGATGCAGTCGTATGACTTTTAGGTAAGCTTTCGATAGCTTCAAAAACTCGTTTTTCGACCAAAACCGGATCAATTTTAAGATTCTCTAAAATCGGTTTGATTAAGCTTTCTTGTTGCGAGAGTAGGGCAGCTAAAATATGCAAACCCTCGATCTGCTGTTGGCCGTTGTCCTGGGCAATAATTTGCGCGTTAATAATCGCTTCTTGTGATTTATTAGTAAACTTATTAAACATATTTTTATTTTGCTCCCCTCCCTCCCTTGGAGGGGTGGGGGGGGGTGGGTTTGTTAAAAAAAGTAACACACCCCTTTATCCCCTCTCAAGAGGGGACTTTTATTATTGTAATAATTTTTAATTAAGTTAGAGTTAATTCTACTTTTAGCACTCTTAAAGTTAGAGTGCTAATTTAAATATATTATAGAAAAAAAATAATGTCAAGAACCTCAATTTAGAGCGGAAACTAAAAAATATAAGATGCTAATATTAAGTAAAATATATAATTTTCTATTGACATAATTATAAAAATATGATATACTTATATAATATTTTGGCGCTGATTTTTTGGTGTCAAAAAACAAAAAAATAGAGGAGAGTAGAACAATGAAAAAGAGTATACTAGTCGCATTGGTTTCGTTCTTTTTTGTGGTCATCGGGTCATCAAGTGGAATCGCCTGCTGGTCCGAGAAGAAGGTTCTTCATCTCGAACAGTACGCTCTCGATGGAGCCAGACTGTTCTGCATGCATCAGGCGAAGGCAAAGAACATAGCCTACGCCGAGCAGCTGCGCTATCAAGAGATGGCCGAAATGATCGTAAACGGCCAAGTGACCTACGCGAGTACCTATAACCCTCGGATTTGGCTTCACGTCAACCAGGTATGGCACCTTTATCTGGCGGGTATCGAGCTCAACGAGAAACTCAAGAGGGAGGCCTCAGCAAAGGCCTGGAAGATCGAAAAGATCAAAAAGGAGGTTAGAGTAAAGGCAAACAAAAAGACCACGTAAGTGGTCAATGAGACCGGGGAGCGAGGACAGAATAACGTCCGGACTCCCCTCGATTTTTATTCAACTATATCTAAACTATTATCACAATAAGAACAACGTCCGTTTAGGTCGTATCGTTCGATCTCGTAGCCAAGACGGCGAATAGCTAGTTCACCGCAATGCGGGCAGTAAGTATTTTCTTTTTCGTCGCCCGGCAGATTGCCGACATAAACATATTTTAAACCCGCCTGCTTGCCAATTTCGTAAGCATCATAGATTATATCGTCAGGAGTAGACGGTATTTTTTTTAATTTCCAGGATATAGCCGGTGAAAATTTGCTCAAATGCCATGGCGTTTCAACATCTAATTCGTTAGCAATAAAATCAGCCATCTTTTTTAACATATCACGGTCATCTGATAAAGTCGGAATAATTAAAGTCGTAATTTCAGTATGAACTTGCTCTTGCTTTAATCTTTTTAAACTATCTAAAATCGGTTGGACTCGTGCCTGACAATTAGTTTTATAGAAGTCATCATCAATTGATTTTAAATCAACGTTAATAGCGTCTAAATAGGAAATAACTTCATCAAGGCATTTAGCGCTCATAAAACCATTTGATACCCAAATATTTTTTAAGTCATTAGCGCGCGCTAGCTTCATTATAGCGAGAGCATATTCAGTAAAAATAGTTGGCTCGTTATAGGTATAGGAAATAGAAAAGCAGTCTTCGCCTAACGCGTTGTCAACAATTTGCTCCGGACTAATGAACTCTATCTGCTTAACTTTTTCTTCAATACCTTTGGCCTGGCTTATGTCCCAATTTTGACAATTAGCGCAGGCAAAATTACAGCCCAGAGTCCCTAATGAGTATGTTTGACTGCCAGGTAAAAAATGGAATAGAGGTTTTTTTTCAATGGGGTCAACGTTAACGGCGACTGGATAGCCATAGACTAATGACAATAATTTACCATTTTTATTCTGGCGGACTCGGCAGATTCCGGTTTTACCGTCAGGAATTACGCAAAAATGATTGCATAGCTCGCATCGGATAGTGTTATTATCTAGTTTTTTATAAAATCTGGCTTCCATATTTATAAATTACCACACATTATTGCTTTAAACAATATTATCCATTATAATGATGATATGCCAATATTAGAAGAAAAAAGAGTATTTTTAGCTATCAATTTGCCAAATGAGATAAAAGCTGAAATTGGCTATTTGCTGGCAAAATTAAATAAGAATGTTCGTTTTGTGAAGTGGGTTGAACCAGGCACTCTGCATATAACTATCCACTTTCTTGGAAATTTAAACTCTGAAAAAATTAATGAATTTGTCGAGCATATGACAAGTCTTGAGGGTAAATATGGCCAAGAAATGACATTTGTTATCGGTAAACTTAACGGACTGCCCAATATTTACAATCCAAGGGTTATATTTTTAGAGTGCTTTCAGCAGACAGGTACGAGCGTCATGAAATTACACAAAGAAACGTTAGATGAAATTTTAAAAATGAACTTAGATATTGATTTGCGCCGCTGGCATCCGCATATAACTTTAGGACGAGCCAAAAGTCAAATCAATTCACAAATATTTTCGCAATACGGTATTAAAGATAAGTTAATTTTTAAAGTAAATAGTTTTGAATTGATGGAATCAAATTTGACACCGACTGGTGCGGAGTATTCGGTTATTAAGAGTTTTAAGTTTTAGGGTATAGATCCCCGATCTGGTCGGGGATGACAGACAGTGTATGAATAAAGAAAAGTTAAACATTTTAGGCATAAATGTCACCAGATTAAATCGCCAACAGATTTTAGATAAAGTTGACGTCTTTTTGTCGTCTGCAAAAGCTAATTTTATTATAACGGTTAATCCGGAAATAGTCCTTACAGCCATGCAAGACGAGGAATATTTTGTTTTGGTTAACAGGGCTGATTTAGCCGTACCAGATGGCGTCGGTCTGACTTTTGCCGCCTGGGCTTTATTCGATCACGTGCATCGTTTCCCGGGAGTAGATTTAACAGAAATTTTATTAGCCAAAGCTGCTAAAGAAAGAAGAAAAGTCGCTATTTTATTATGGCAAGAGGGTTTAACTAGGACTTCGGATTTAGAACCAGTTTTAAAAAATAAATATCCTGACCTGAACTTTATTTGTCGAGAAATATCAAGAGATGAAAATCAAGAAATGGGTACGGATATTAATAATTTCGCGCCCCAATTAGTTTTTGTAGCCTTGGGATCGCCCTGGCAGGAAAAAGTTATCTACCACCAGATATTAAAAAAAGATTATGTAAAATTAGCTATGGGGGTCGGCGGCACTTTTGATTTTATTAGCGGTAAAGTTGTTAGAGCGCCAAAATTAATGCGTTTATTAGGTCTAGAATGGGTCTGGCGCGTTTTTCACCAAGCAAAAGGCGGACGCGCGCAAAGAGCCAAAAGAATTTATAACGCTTTTTTTGTTTTTATTATGCGATATTTACAGTGGAGATTCATACTTCCTTTTACTTACAGACCAAACGTTGCGTGCTTGCTATTCAAAAAAGAGAGCAGCAAGTATCAAATTTTATTAGTAAAAAGATCCGATATTGATAATCACTGGCAGCTGCCGCAAGGCGGTCGAGACGGGATGCGTCCTGAAATAGCGGGTAAAAAAGAGTTGTCAGAAGAATTAAATTTATCTAGCGATAAAATAAAAACGGTAGCTAGTTATAATAATTTGCATAAATATAAATTTGATAAAAATATTTGGGGAAAAAGTTTTGCTAGCCCACAAAAACATGGGGGCTATAAAGGCCAGCGACAGAGTCTTTACATTGCTGAATTTTTAGGTCAAGATGAAGATATAAAGATAAATTATTGGGATCATAACGGCTGGAAGTGGGTTGATGCCGATAATTTAATAAACGAAGTCCACCTAACTCGACAAGCTGGTTATAAAATTTATTTAGAAAAATTTAAGGAAATACAAGAACAAAAATAATCAATGTCATTTCGACGACTGGAAGTAGGAGGAATCACTTATACGTCAATAAACTACAAGGGATTTCTCGCCCGCC